>NZ_DDRM01000037.1:2211-112812 GCF_002343105.1 Brevundimonas sp. UBA2416 | reverse complement strand
TTGGGCAGGAAGATCTTGGTCGCGCACTGTTCGAGGATGGCGTGGGCGATCGGCGAGCGCAGGGCGTCGGCCGGGGACTGGGTCCCGAACACCATGAAGGCGTTTTGCTTGCGCCAGGTCTTGAGCCCGTCCTGGGCCAGGTCGGTGAAGGCCGGGTCGCCCAGCACCTTCCAGAACTCGTCGATGTCCACAACCAGCCGGCGCCCGTCGACGCGTTCGGCGATGCGGTGAAACAGATAGAGGATGGCCGGGGTGCGGACCTCGTCGTGATCCAGCAGCTGGGTGATGTCGAAGCCCGCGAAGCGCGCGTCCAGGGTCAGGGCGTCCTCGTCATTGTCGAGCACCCAGCCCAGAGGTCCGCCGCGCTGCCAGCGTTCCAGCCGGGCCCCGACGCCGCCGGCGTCGCCCTGGCCGAGCAGGCTGCGCAGGGCGGCGATCGAGCGGCGTTCGCGCGGCAGGGCCTCCAGCGCCGCAATGCCCTGATCTATCGCGCGCGCCTCGGCCACGTTGAGGGTCTCGTCCGGCCGCGCGACGAGGGCGCGCACCAGCCGCACCAGAAAGGCGCGATTGGCGGGCGACGGAGCCAGGGCCTTGAAGGGGGCGAAGCCGGTCGGCTCGCCGTTGCGCAGCGCCAGATAGGTCCCGCCGCAGGCGCGCACGAACAGTTCGGCGCCGCGGTCCTTATCGATGAACAGCTGCTGGGCGTCGAACCGTTCGAGCTGGGCCAGCATGAAGTTCTGCACCACAGTCTTGCCGGAGCCGGACGGGCCGCAGATGAAGGTGTGGCCGAGATCGCCGACGTGGAAGTTGAAGTGGAAGGGCGAGCCGGCGGTGGTGCGCAGGGTCGCCACCGCCTCGCCCCAGTGGTTGCCGCGCGCCTTGCCGACCGGATGGGCGTGGAAGGGCGCAAGCGCCGCGAAATTGCGCGAGGTGATGGCCGCGGGCCGGGTGCGGCGCGCGAAATTGCCGGGGAACTGGGCCCAGAACGCCGCCTCCAGACCGAGGTCCTCGCGCGCCACGACCAGGCCGGAGTCCGCCAGGACGGCGCGGGCGCGCGACAGATGATCGGCCAGGGCCGACGGGGTGTCGCCGTGCACCAGCACCGAGGCGTGGTGTTCGCCCATGACGAACCGGTTGCTGACCAGGTCGTCGAGCGCCTCCGACAGGCCTGCGATCTGGGAGGCGGCGCGGTCGCGCGCGGAGACCATCTGGTTCTGTTTGCGCTCCATCACGGCCCGGGAGGAGGCCTTGGACAGGAAGGCGAAGGACTGGCTGGCGACGAAGTCGAACCGGGCGCTGAGCAGGGCGTCCCAAAGGCCAGGGCGGGTCGCCGCCGGATATTCCTTGATGGCCAGGACGCCGGCGTAACGGGCGTCCGAGACGTCGCGCAGTTCCAGCGTCTCGCGGCCGAAGATGGCGCGGACGGTGTAGATCGCCGATCCGAGATGGCCGTGGACGAGGGGGACGGCGGAGCGGCGGCCGGTCAGCACCAGCCGCATCACCTCCAGCGGTTCGGAGAACCACAGGCCCGACCGCTCGGACAGGCCCAGCCGCCGCGGGGCGTAACGGCCGAGGTACTGGACCAGATCGCGCCCGGCCTCCTCGAGGCGGCGAATGTGGTCGGGCAGCGCCTCGGTCCCGTCCCGCCGGGCCGATTTCAGCCGCTTCATCAGGGCAGCGGCGCGGTCTCCGGCGTCCCGGCCGGGATGCAGGACGAGGGTGACGAACAGTTCGTTGACCCGCAGCGGGCGCTCGGCGATCCGCGCGTCATAGGCCGCGCCCAGTTCGGCGGCGAAGGTCGAGCGATAGCCGCTGAATGGTAGGGGCGCGGCCTCGCGCCGGACCACATGGTGCCAGACCGCGAGACGTTCATCGGCGAGGTTGCGCCAGGCCTGGTTGAGCTTGACGTGCCAGTCGTTGAGATCGCGGGCGTCGGCGGTCTCGAAGCTGGCCCCGTCGATCTGGAACACCATCATCAGGGCGCCGCTGTCGAGCGCGACGACGTGGTCGCTGACGTGGCGGGCATAGGGCAGGTTCGGGCGCACCTCGCCCTCGCGCCGCAGCCGCGTGACGGAAACGCCGCCCTCAGCCACGGGTCAGCTCCACCGGACGATAGCGCCGCGCCAGGGGGAGGGGCGAGGCCGAGCTGCCGCCCCACAGGGCGCCGTTGCGCGCGCGGCCCTTGGTGTCGACATGGACAAGCAGCAGCCGGAAGGCGTTGTGGTCGGCCCGGCAGATGGCGCGGAACACCAGGTGCACGGCGGGGGCGACCAGCAGATAGAGCAGGCTGCCGCCGACCAGGAAGACGATGCCCGAGACGATGAGGTTGACGCCCATCGCCTCTATCGGCACCCCCATGACCATGGCCGGACGGGTGCAGGCCAGAAAAAGCGGATCCTCGATCAGCTTCTCCTCAATCAGGCGAGCCTCAGCCATGGGGCCCTCCCGGCGCGAGGCGGGCTGCGACGAAGCCGAGCAACAGTCCGGTCAGCAGGCCGGCGACGATCCGGGCGAAGCGGCCGGGAGAGATCAATCGCAGGCCCAGCATCAGTCCGGGTCCGAGGACGGCCGCGCCGGTGGTGATCAGCCAGGGGACGAACGGCTCCATCAGGCGCCGCCGGTGATCAGGTTGACGATCTCGGCGGCGCCGAAGACGACGACGATGCCCAGCACCACGATGGCCGCCCGGCGCAGGTCGAACAGGCCGAACATCCACAGGATGCCGACGACGACCACGGCGAGCACCGCCAGCAGGCGCGCGGTGTTGCCCGTCAGCATGTCGACGACGTTCTGCAGCAGGCCCTCGACATTGGCCGAGGCGAAGGCCGGCTGGACCAGGATCAGGGTGGCGGCGGCGGCGATGGCGCCGGTGGCGCAGACGCGGCGCGCGCGGGCGGGGCGAGGGGTCATCTCGGGTCTCTCCAGCTGGGTGCGGATGGCGCGAAAGCGATGGTCGCGCTAAAGCGGGCGCGGCCGAACACGTCCCAGGCCGGCGGGTCCGGCGTCCGGGCGGAAAGCGCCGGCGTCGCCGGGCGGACGACGACCGGCGCCTCGGCGGCGGCGGTGTGCGAGGCGGGTGCGGGCGGGGCGAGCGACAGGGCGACGGCGGCGCGCTCGACGCGCGCGACATAGCCGTTGCGGAAACCACGTTCGGGATGTCCGGTGTTGTAGCGCGACAGGGCGACCCGCAGCGCCGCCTGACGGTCCCCGCCCCGCGCGGGCCGGTAGCCGGCCCGCAGCACGACGCCGGCGGCGGACAGGTTGCGGCAGGGATCGAACGCCGCCTCGACCGACAGGCCGAGCCAGGCCAGGTTGGCGCTGTTGATCTGGGCCAGGCCGAGGTCGAGGTTGGCGCCCCGCGCCAGCAGGCCGCGGGCGATCCGGGCGGCGTCGGCGGCGTCGCGGGGGCGCCGGGCGGGCCGGGGGCCGCGGTTCACGCCGATGGCCAGGGGATCGAACCGGCTTTCGGTCCAGGCGATGGCGGCCATGGTCTGCGGCGCCGCCTGGGGGGCGCAGGCCTGGGACAGGGCGAGAATGAGATTGAGGTCCAGCAAGACGGGCTCCGTTCAGGGCCCCAGCAAACCCGATCCCGACCGCCGCCCGCGACCCGCGGCCGGCCCGTCGGAAATCTACGGTAGGAAGCTGCGGGACTCGGGCATCGGTCCGGTCCGGGCGGCGAGGCGGGCGACGGCCTGGATCCGGGTGCGCACGCCCAGAGTTCGGCAGGCCCGCATCAGGTGTTCGTCAACGGTGCGGCCGGAGATGCCGAGACGCTCGCCGATCGCCGCCGAGGTCAGACCCCGGGCGGCGAGGGCGAGGCACTCGCATTGCCGCGCCGACAGGGGCTCGTCGGGGGCGGGCGGCGCGGCGTGTGGGCGCAGGGACGGCGGCGTCATGACGCCAGCAGAAGGCCGAACGAAATCCACGGCCAGACCGCAGCTTTCCGGCGGGGCGTCTACGGTCGGGATTTCCCGGCGCCGCCCTCGTCCTCGCCGCCGCCCGGCGAGACGAGCCTGGCGACCCGCGTCTCGAGCCAGTCCTGGGCCGCGCTGTCGCGGCGGACCGCCTGCAGCGCCAGGTCCTTCATCGTCCGGGTGAAGGCGTTGATCAGGGTGCGGGCGTCGAGCTCGACGATGACGTCGCCGAGGGTCTCGTCGAACTCCTGCAGGGCGACGGTCAGAATGGTCATCAGCTTGTTGTCGGCGCTGCGCAGGGCGAACTGCGGCGAGCCGAGGGCCAGGGCCGCGAGGATGGCGTAGGGGTCGGAATCCGTAACCTCGGCAAAGCGATGGATGCGTTCTAGATTGATGCGCCCGCCGCCCGCCTCGAAATGTTCGTAGGACCGCAGGGCCATACCCATCGCCTCGGCGACCTCGGCGGTCTTCATGCGGCGATGGGCGCGGATCAGACGCAGGGCCGAAGACAGGGTCTCGCTCTGCGACTGACGTTCGGCGGGATCCATCGTCCGGACTCTTCCACATCCATGAGGCCGCCGGACTCATCCTTCCGTACCCCTGCTGGTTGAAAAATGGGGCAATCGCGCTTCAAATGAAAGTCGTGAAAGCCACGGGGGCGAAAGTCTTGCGCGCGTGCGCAAGAAACCTGCGCGCACCTTGCGAGAACTTGAAGAGTGTTAATGGATACACGATCACCCGCCGACCATGGGTCGCCGGACAGGTTCCGAGCCGGAGCGGCGTGGCCGGACCGGGGCCCGTGAAGGCGCGCGATCCCTATCATCTTGCGGTGGCCGCCCTGACGGATTTCGCATCCGAAGGCCGGTTCGGCTGGGGCCGGCCGCTCGTCGCCACCGCCCTGGCGACCGAACTGGGCCTCAGCCCCACGCCGGTCCGCGAAGCCCTCGCCCGACTTTCCGGCGAGGGCGTGCTGGAGCACCGACCCGGCCACGGCTATTTCGCGCCGAGCCCGACGGCGTCGGACATCGCCGATCTCTATGAACTGCACTGGCGGCTGGCCGGATGGGCCATCGAGCGGATTCCGCCGGGCGCGCGGCCGCCACGCCTTGAGGCGTCGCCTCGCCCCCGGATCGAGGCCTTCTACGACAACCTGCTGGCCTGGGCGGGCAATGATGTGCTCGACCGGGTCTACCGCCGCACGGCGCTTCAGCTGCGTCCGGTCCGACGGGTCGAACGCCTTGTCGATCCGATCGCCGACGAAGCGGTCGCGCACCAGGAGGAACTCTTTCTCGAAGGCCGGATGAGCGATCTCAGGCCGGCGATCGACGCCTACCATCGGAACCGGATCGCGGCCGCCCAGTCCGTGTTTTCAGTCATGCGGCGGTCGGCGGAAAGTATAGAACGAATATAGTTTGAAAATAGAACCTGGCGGGCGCGGACTGGCGCGACGGGGCGATGGGCCCCGTTGACAGGAGGTTACGTCATGAAGACCGCGACCACGCCGCACCTGATCGGTCTGGGCTCCGCCCGGACCGCCACCCGTGCGGACGCCACCGAAGGCGACATGGAGCAGATTCCGGTGCGACTCTATGAGAGCGCCGGCGTTCGCGCCGATCTCGTCCGGCTCGGCTCGGCCGAACAGGCCACCCGCGCCGATTCCACCACCGGGGATTTCGAACAGATCCCGGTGCGGCTCTGGCAGCAGGGCTGACGGCGGGGGCGCCGGCTTCGCGCCGGCGCCCCTCGTCTGTCCGACCGCTTCGGCGATGACCCTGTATCTCCGACCTGACGTCCACGCCGTCGCCATCGGCGAGGATCTCGCCCTGCTCGACCTCGCGCGGGACGCCTATCTTTGCCTGCCCGACGGCGCCGCCGCCCTGGAGCCCTGCGCCCGGGACTCGCTACGGCAGGGGGCCGTGGCCGACGCCCTGCAGGCCGGGGGCCTGCTGGGTCCGGAGCCGCCGGCCCCGCGGCCGGCCCCGCCGCCACTTCCGACGCGGACCCTCATTCATCAGCCCCTGTCCTGCGCCGTATCGGCCCGAGGTCTCGCCGCGGCGCTCGCCGTGCCGGCGGACATCCGTTGCGCCCGCCGGGGCGAGGGGCTGGTCGCCTGGCTGGCGCTCGCCGAGGCCCGCCGTCCCCTGTCGCGCGATGCGGAGGCGGTAGAGGCGGCGGCGCGGCAGTTCTGGACGATCGGCGCCTGGTTGCCGGTCGAGGGCGAATGTCTCGTGCGCTCCGCCATGCTGGTCGCCTTCCTGCGCCGCATGGGACTCGCGGCGGACTGGGTGTTCGGGGTCCGGCTCTGGCCCTTCGCCGCCCATTGCTGGGTGCAGCTCGACGACGTCTGTCTCAACGACGACGTCGAGCGGCTGTGGCCCTATACGCCGCTGTACCGCCGATGACGGGCCCGGGACCCGCAGACCATGGCTATCTGATCCTTGACCAGCGGGATCTCGGCGAGGCGTCCCGCGCGCCGGTCGAGGCCGCGATCGCGGACCTGGTGCGCAAGGGGTGGCGCGCCTCGCACGCGGTCGAGGACCTGCAAGTCCTGCTCGGTCCGCGCGCGCGTCTCAGGGTCCGCCAGGTCGGCCGCCGTCATGTCCTGATCGGCGACTGGCGTGGGCCCAGGCCGCTGTCGACCCTTGTGGCCGTCAACAGTCGACCGGCGGACCTTGCCCGGGCGGTCGTCGGCGCCGGCTGGGGGCGCTACATCCTCGCCTGGCGCGACGACGAGGGCCGTCTCGCTCTGCTGCGCGATCCCACCGGCGCTGTCGACTGCGTCTGGTGGCGCCACGGCGGGGCCGTGCTGGCGGTCGCGGAGCCGCCGCGCGAGCTCGATCCGCTCCTGCCCGCGGACCTGGCCATCGAATGGACCGTGCTGCGCGAGATCGCCGAGGCCCCCGAGCTGCTCGGCGACCGCCTGGCGCTGACGGGGCTGACCGCGGTCAATCCCGGGACGCTCGCCCTGATCGCCGGGGACCAGGCGTCCATACCGGTGTGGCGGCCCTCGACCTTCTGCCGGGCGGGCGCCGGGTGGGACGAAAGCCTCGCCGGCCTGGCCGGGGTGGTGGATGAAACGGTCGCCGACCTGGTCGATCCGCACCGCCGGGTCGTCGCCGAACTCTCCGGCGGACTGGATTCGGCCATCGTCGCCGGCAGTCTGGCCGCGACCGGCCGGGCCGGGCAGGCCCGGTTCCTCAACTTCCATGGCGACTGGCGCGAAGGCGACGAGCGGCCCTGGGCCGAGGCCGTCGCCCACAGGCTGAAGCTCGACCTCGCCACGGTCCGCAAGCCGGTCGAGGCCATCACCCTGCGTCAGCTGCGCCCCCTGGGCGAGAGCGTGCGTCCGGCGCTCCAAGGCGTCGATGTCACCTATGACGGCGAGGTCGCCGCGCGCATGCGCAGGGGCCGGGCCACGGCCCTGCTGACCGGGCAGGGCGGGGACGCTGTCTTCTTCCAGGCGCCCGATCCCGCGGTGGCGGCCGACCGCTTCCGGCGCGAAGGGCCGGCCGGCCTCTCGCCGGCCTTCCTCGCCGCCGTGGGGCGCTGGACCCGTCATTCGGCCTGGACGGTGCTCGGTTGCGCCCTGGGACTGCGCGCCACCGGACCCCGGCCCGCGTCCGGGCGGCGGCATCCGTGGCTGGAAGACATCGAGGATCTGCCGCCGGCCAAGACCGGACAGCTGCGCCAGTTCGTCAACGCCCAGCTGTTCTGGGGCGACTGCCTTCGCGCCCGCGCCGGGGATCTGCTTCATCCCCTGCTGAGCCAGCCGGTGGTCGAGCATTGCCTCGCCATTCCCGCCGACCGGCTGATCGCGGGCGTGCGCGATCGCGGTCTGGCGCGCCGGGCCTTCGCCGATCGCTTGCCGCCGATGCTGATCGAACGCCGCAACAAGGGCGATCTCAGCTGCTTCTACGGCCATGTCACCCGGGCCAGTCTCGCGACCCTGAGGCCGCTGCTGCTCAACGGGCTTCAGGTCGACCAGGGGCTATTGGACGGCAAGGCCCTGGAGCGGGACCTGGCAGAGGATCGCCTGATTGTCGGGCCGGGCTACAACCGGTTGCTGGTCGGCGCCGTCCTGGAGGTCTGGGCGCAGCACTGGGAGGGGCGGATCGCCGATGTTCGCCGGACCCAGATAGCGGTCCAGCCAGGCGAGGATTCGGGCGTGGAGGTCGCGCAGGTTGGCCGGGCTGACGAAAACATGGCCTTCGCCCGCATAGGTCACGAGATCGGCCTCGCGTCCCAGCCGGTAAAGCGCCCCGAACAGGACATCGCCGCCGGCCGGGTCGAGGTCGCCCTCGATCAGCAGGACGGGGGTGCGGATCCGGTCGGCGAAATAGACCGGACTGTTGTCGACATAGGCCTCGGGTCGCGCCGGTAGACTGGCGCCGATCGCGCCCTGACCGCTCTCGGCCCAGCCCGCGAGGGCGTTGATCGGCACCCCGTCGTCGGGGGAGACCAGGAAATGCGGCGTCAAAGCATAGACCCGAGAGAGGTCGGCGTATCCGGCCGAGGCGATCACGGCGCGGAAGCGCTCGCTTTGCGCCGCGGCCAGCAGGGCGGCGTGTCCGCCATAGCTGTGTCCGACCAAGGCCACGCGGGCGGGGTCGACCGCCGCCTGTCGCGCCGCCTGGTCGACGATGGCGTCGATCCGTGCGGCCAGATCGTCGAGGCCCGTCCCGCCGGCGGCGGGGCGCGGTAGGGAGGGCACAAGCACGGCGTAGCCGTGGGCGGCCAGGACGGCGGGATTGATGTGCCGCCGCTCCCCGCCTGGCCGAAGCCAGAAGGGCGAAACGGGGTAGGCGGCGCCGGGGTAGAGGACCACCGCCACGGGGGCCCTCCCGCCGTCGGGGTCTGGCGGCGGAAGCAGCAGCCAGCTGGTCAGGACCTGGCCCCCCGGCCCGGGGTGGGTGACGGCTTCGATCCGACCCCAGGCCAGCGGGTCGAGCGCGAGGTTGAGCGCGGCGAGCGGATGGTCGCCGTTCGGATCGCGCCGCAGCAGGCGGGTCGATCCCGTCGCCGAAAGGCTCTGCACGACCACGAACCGCGCGTCCGGGCTGGCGGCGACGAGGGTCTCGTCCGGGCCCAGGGGCGGCAGGCAGGCACCGGATCGCGACGCGCCGAGGCGGGTGAGGCATCCGGCCCGAAGCAGAACGCCCGGCGCCGGGCCGACCGCGGTCGGGTTGGTTCGCGCCCGACCGCCGCCGTCGGCGGCGCGCTCGGCGCTCTGCAGTCGCCCGCGGAGGCCCGGAGCGTCGGCGGACGCATCGAGCCGGTAAAGGCCGTCGCTGCGTTCGATCCAGGCGTGATCGCCAGCCTGCAGCAGGCGTTCCGACGGCTCGTGGACCGGGACGGTCAAGGGGATCGGCGCGGCGCGACGCCATGCCCGGGCGTCGTCTGACGTCCGGACCTGGACGAGGGGCGCTTCGCCGTCCCAGCCCGCCCGCACGAAGGGCATGCCGTCGGCCTGTTCGCCGACCCAGGGGCGGGCGTCGCCGAGCGGCACGGACCGGGCCGGGTCGGCGCGGGAGACGCGCCAGAAGCGGCCGTCGCCCCATGACCCGCCGGGCGTCCGGCCGAAGACCAGCACGGACCGCCCGTCCGGCGACCAGCTCAGCAGATGCGACAGGAAATCCTGATCGGGCAGGGGCTCGTCCACTTGCCGGCTTTCAATGTCGACCATCAACAGCCGCCTGCGTCGCGCCGGCGTCCCGACCCGCACCGGGGCGTCGCCGCTCGCCTGCAGGTCTTCGGCGTCGGCCAGCATGACAATCGCCGCGCCATTCGGGGACAGTTCGAAGTCGAACAGCGCCCCGGTGGCGAGCTCGGTCTGGGCGCCCGTGACGAGATCGAGGCGGAGCAGGCGCGCCGGCGCGGCAGGTTCGCGGTCGCTGCGATGCGCGCCGCTGGGAATCGAGACCGCGGAGGGCGCGTGACCCGACTCGAACCGGCGCCACAGCGCCGCCTTGCGCACCTGGGTCTGGCCGCCGAGACGGAACACCAGCGGAAGATCGTCGGGCGCCCGCGCGATCACGACCACCTCCGTCGCCGAGCGCCAGGCGACCGTGCGGCCGAGGCCCGTGTACTCCGGGGTCAGGGCGAACCACCGGGTCTCGCCGGTCGCCAGGGTCAGCACCCCGAGGCGCCAGCTCGTTTCGGTCAGCCGGAAGACCAGCATCCGTTCGCCATCGGGGGAGAAGGGCCCGGAGACATAGCCGGTCGCGTGGCCAGGGTCGGAAATGACCTGCGGCGGCGCGCCGGATGTCGTGTCGTGTATCTCCAGACCGCTCAGCAGATGGGTGGTCATCAGCCCGAAGCGGTAGCTGGCCGCCGACGACCAGGCGGCGCGGCGTTCGACGACGATCCAGCGGCCCCCAGGGCCGATCCGGACCTGGCCGAGACTTTCCTGACCCAGCACGGCCTCGATGGTGACCGGCCGCGGCGTCTCGCCCACGGCCGGGCTGGCCGCCGTCCCGAGGACGGCGGCCAGCAGCAGACAGACCGGACGCATCACCAGGTCCGGGTCAGCTGCACGGCGATGAACCGGCCGATGACGCTGGTGTTGGCCGCGTCGTAACCGATGCCTTCGGGCGCGTCGTAGAAGGGCGGATCGCGATCGAACAGGTTCTGCACCGTCAGGGCGACCGCAGACCCCTGGAAGGGGCCGGTCTCCGGCGCATAGCGGATCTGGGCGTCTGCCGTGGTCCAGGAGCCGATGCGCGACCCGGCGAGGTCGCGATAGGAATCGACATAGTGCAGCGAGGCCGAGGCGCTCCAGGGACCTCGCGCCCAGCCCAGGGAGCCGCGGCCCCGCAGACCGACCGGATAGTTGGGGCGGTCGCGCAGCGACTGGGGCGAGGCGTCCGGGGTCGTCCAGCTGTCGAACCGGGCCAGATACGACAGCGTCAGTCCGAGGTCGAAGGCATCGGGACCGAAATCGAAGGCGTAGCGGGCGTTTGCGTCGATCCCCTCCACCTCGACACGGGCGGCGTTGACGTAGCGGGCGTCGACGATCGCCCCGTAGGACGTGGCCGGGTAGGCGTCGCGAAAATTGGTGGTCGGCAGGTCGAGAACGGCCTGGACGGCGGCCCGGTCATCCGCGTTGTTGAGCGGATCGACGATGCGGACAAAGGCCGACAGGGCGGGATCGGACAGGGCCGTCAGGATGTTCTCGAAGGTCGGCTGGCCGATCCGGTTGTCGAACTCCGTGCGAAACCAGTTGAAGCCGAGCTTGAGCCCGGGAAGGGTCTGTGGCGCATAGTCGGCGCCCACCGTCCAGGTGTCGGCCTCTTCCGGCTTGAGGTCGGGATTGCCGCCGTACAGGATCATCGAAAGGACCTGCTGGGCGCCGCGCGGAAGGAAGGTCGGGCTCTGTCGCGCGGCGTCGTTCAGCTCGCGCAGCGCCGGAGCGCGGAAAGAGGCGCCGTAGTTGCCCCGCACGACGAGTTCCGTCGTGGGCTCCCAGACGAGTCCGATCTTCGGACTGGTGGTTTCGCCGATGTCCTCATAATTTTCGAACCGGGCCGCCAGCGACAGCTCGAGCCGCTCGAAGCCGGGACGGCGGTTGTCGGGGCCGAACAACGGCACGCGCAGTTCGCCGAAGACGGCCGAGACCTGGCGGCTGGTGTCGGTCGCCACGCCCGTCGTCGGCGTAAGGCCGCTGCTGAAGCTGTCGTTGCGCCGCCAGAAGGTCTCCTCCCGGAACGCGAGGCCGGCGGCGAGCCGGATATCGCCGCCGGGCAGGGCGAACAGCGGACCGTCGAGCTGCAGGTTGGCCGAACTGACCCCGGTTTCCGCCTGGCTGTGCGTCCAGCCGGAACTGATGAAGGCCAGGACGGCGAGCGAACTGACGCCGCCGCCGCCGAACGGGTTGAAGAAGCCGTCGCGCGCGGCGCTGTAGGGCGTCGCGGGATTGTCGGCGATTGCGCCCAGGGCTTCGCGCAGGAAGGTCGAGTTCAGGGCGCCGAAGGTCTCGTTGTCGGTCCGTTCGGAGGCATGGGCGACATAGGCGTCCAGGGTCCAATCGCCGGACAGGTCGATCCGGGCGCCGACAGAGGCGCCGAAGCTCTCGGCCTCGCCGCGGATGCCGGGATTGGGCAGGTCGTTCTCGAACGAATAGGCGATGGTGTGGGAGGCGGTCCCGGTGGGGGAGGCGAAATACGGATGGCCGCCGTTGACGGTGAGCAGGGTGGCCGTCGGCGCCGAGACGGTCTCGTAGCGACGCTGGCCGTAGCGCGCGTCGGCGCTGAGTTCGAGGCGCGATCCCAGGTCCTGGCGCAGCGCCGTGAACAGGCTGTGGCGCGTCTGGCGCGGCAGGACGTTCATCCCGCGCCGGTGGTTGCTGAGGTTGGTCTGGCCGGCGAGGAAGTCGCCAGGGTCCAGATCCGTGCCGTCCTGGCCGAGCGGAATGGCGTGGGTCGAGACATAGCCGCCCGCCACCGGGTCGAAGACCACCAGATTGCCGGGCGCGGCGTAGTTGAGCCGGCGGTCCGATCCTCCGCGCCAGCGCAGGTCCGCGTCGCCCGCAAGCCGCCGGGCCGAGACCGGCAAGGCCCCGCGGTCGTAAAATTCATAGGTCCCCATCAGACTGCCGGAAGACCAACGCCGGCCGAGGGTCTGACCGAGCTGGACTTCGTCGCTGGCCCCGTCGGCGGTCGCGCCGAGCCGCAGACGGGTTTCCGCCCCGTCGTAGTCGTCGCGCAGGATGATGTTGACGACGCCGCCCACCGCGTCGGCGCCATACAGGGCCGAGGCCCCGTCGAGCAGGACGTCGATACGGGCGATGGCGCTCGTGGGAATTGTGGAGACGTCGGCGAAGTCCCCCATGGCGCCGGTTCCGGCCATGCGCCGGCCATTGAGCAGCACCAGGGTCGCGTCGCTGCCAAGACCGCGCAGATTGACGCCGGAGGCGAAACTGCCGTTGGTCGCGGTGCGGTCCGCGCCGTTCTGCAGCGCGCCTTCATTGGCCGTGCCCCCGAAATTCTGCGGCAGGGCGGCGAGGGCCTGGGCGACGGTGGCGTGGCCGGCCCGATCGATGTCGTCCCGGCTGATCATCACCACGGGCGAGGGTCCGTCAGCCACGCCGCGGATCAGGCTGCCCGTCACCACGACGTCGTCCAGCTCGGCCGGTTCCTCCGGAATCGCCGCCCGGGCGGCGGGATCGTAGAGGACGAAGACGTTGGGGCGCGAACGCCGGTGGGCGAGACCGGTCTCGCGCAACAGGGCCGCCAGGGCGCCGTCCGGGGCGTGTTCGCCGCTCAGCCCAGGTGATCGTCGACCCGCGACAAGGGCGGCGGGATACAGGATCTGTACGCCGCTCTGGCGGGCGAAAGCGGTCAGGGCCGCGTCGAGCGGTCCGGCCGCGATCTCATAGCGCCGCACCGGTTCGGCGGTCTGCGCCATGACCGGCGACGCCGAAGCCAGCATCAGCGCCGAGAGCGCCGTTGAACCCAATCCTCTGTGCATCATGTCCCCCTCTGGTTACCCGCGAAAGCGCGGGCCGGGGAAGAGACGCTGTGACGGTCGGGCGACCCTAAGTCGGTGGGCGGATTATTTTGGCGGGGACGAACCCGACAGGATCACCGTGCCGTCCGCCCGACGTTCGGCGGCGACCGGATAGAGATCCTCGAGAGCGGCGACGAAGCCGTCGACATCGCCGGCGTCGAAGGCGCCACTAACCGCTATGTCGGCGATATTCGGCGCCTGGAGCTCCACCTTGCGCGCGCTGTACCGGTTGACCTCCGCCACGGCCGTCCGGATGGGCATGCCTTCGAAGACGAGCCGGCCGGTGGTCCAGCTGGTCGCGCGCGCGGCGTCGACCGGCGTGACCTCGGGACGGCCGACGGTGGTGACGACCTGTTCGCCGGGCTTCAGGGTCCAGTCGCCGCGGGGCGCGCGCTGATCGCCGACCTTGACGCGTCCCTCGACCAGGACCACGCGGGCGCCGTCGCCGACCCGCCGCACCTCGAAGCGGGTGCCGATCGCCGTGACCCGGGTGTCGCCCGCCGCGACGACGAAGGGACGGTTCGGGTCTCCCTTGACGTCAAACAGGGCCTGCCCCCGCACCAGGATGACCGACCGCAGACCGGAGTCCAGCCGGACCTGGACGCGGGTGTCCGTGTCCAGGGTCAGCCGTGACCCGTCTTCAAGCTGGATGGTCCGCAATTCGCCGACCTCCGTCGCATAGGCGAGCGGACGGTTGACCATCCACATCCCCGCCGCGGCCACGACGATGAGGGCGGCGGCGAGACCGGCGAAGGGTTTGAGCAGGCCCGAGGCGGAGACCCGCGCCCGCGCGGGACGCGTCCGGCCCAGGGCCTCGGTCGTCAGCGCGGCGATGTCGGCGTCGCCGGCAAGCTCGCGGCTCGACTCCCAGACGGAATCCACCCGCTCGTAAGCCTGGGCGTTGTCGGGGTCCCGCCGCCAGGCGCTGAACGCCTTGACGTCGTTCGTCGACACCCGGCGCTGGCTCAGCCGGGCGAACCAGGCGGCGGCTTCCCGCCGCCGGATGTCGAGGTCGTCGTCGACCGTCATCATACCCTGCCTAATCGTCCAGTCGCGCCACGCAGTGCTCAAGCGCCTTCGACATCCGCCATTCGACGGTCTTGACGTTGAGCCCGCGCGCGGCGGCGATCTCCGCATAGGTCATACCGCCAAAGCGGCTCAGGACGAAGACGTCCCGGTAAAGGGGCGGCATGGTCAGCACGATCTGCTTCAGGAGCAGCTGGTCCGCCTGGGACGCGGCCTCGGCGAGCGCCGGAGGTTCGGCCGCCGGGGATTGGCGCCTGGCGCGCCGGCTATCGTCCCTCACGAGATTCATGGCGATCCGTAGCAGGAAGGCTCGTGGGTGGCGGATGTCGCCGATACGGTAGGGCGCGGCGCGCAGATAGGTGTCCTGCACCACATCGGCGGCGCGATCCGGATCGACGTGGGCCCTGAGACGGCCATCGAGCCAGCCCGCATAGCGGCGATAGAGGCTGTTCAGCCCCTCCGCCGCTTCCGGGTCCAGCTGCCTGGTGTCGGTCAACACGCCTCTCCGTCCGGGGGCAGAACCGGAATCCTCAGGCGCGAGGGCTCGGCGTCGACCATGCGCAGGCGTGCGCAGGATCGGACCGCCGCTGGCGACAGGCGCGCCGGGCGCGCGTCGTTGTGTTTGACTTCGCACAGGGGATTCCAGGCCCCTGCCGGCGCAAGCGCCGACGCCCCACCATGAATCAAACGGAATCGCGACGCAAGGCGGAGGGGTCGGGCGTTGGAATCCTCTGCGAAAACGAGGCCCGCTACTTCAGCGCGCAGCGCCGCCTCCGCCTTGGGGCGAACCCCGGCTCCGGCTGCGCGCCTGTCTCACGGCGCCCGACCCGACGCCTATAGGAGCCGCACCGCCCCGGTTCAACCCGCCGGGCGGAGCAGCCCGCCGCAATAATTCTGCGGCCCGCCCGCAAAACATCGACGTTGCCGAGGTCGGGCGGCCGCGGCTACGCAAGGAGGCCTGACAACCTGCGGTGTGAGTATGGACGCGCTGTCAACCGAATCCGATCCGGCGAAGCCCGAGGTCTCCCTCAGTCCCAGGGAACAGGAATGTCTGCACTGGACGAGCCTGGGAAAGAGTTCCGCCGACATCGGGACGATTCTCTCGCTGTCGCCGCGCACGGTCGACAGCTACCTCGAAAAGGCCTGCGCCAAATTCCGCGTCCGGACCCGCATCGAGGCGGTGGCCGTCGCGGTTCGGCAAGGGATCATCGACCCCGGTTAGGGGAGGGGGCGGGCCAGGAACTTCTGTGAGGAAGCCCGGCGTTTCGCCACCGATCGCTGCCGACGCTCGCGCGTCCCCTGGCTCTCAATCGGCGCCTATCGTTCCCGGAGCCCGCCGACCCTCATTCTAGACGGTTCAAACGTCTTTCGGCGAGAGGAGAAGGGTTGACCGTCGTTCGACACTGATACGACGACCGGGTTGTCTGGCGGCAACGCGTCGCGGCTTGGCCTTGAGAGGCTTCTAGCCACATCAATGCGGATCTCATCGATGCTGTCGTGGTCCAGATGCATCGGCCGGCAGAACTTCCCCGGCCAGGCTATCCGATCTGACTACGGCGGTACTCTGCCAGGCGGTGCTCGTGACGATCAAAATGGTCGGGACGCCGTTCAATCCAGACGCCTTCCGCAGTTGCAAGCTCAAGGTCGTCGCCCTGCAGGCGCAGTTCGCCCGTCACGGTCCAGCGCCGTCCTTCGTTTGACTGGATGCGAACCTTCAGTTCCAGCGGAGTCTCGACAGGGACCGGGGCCTTATAGCTTATCGTAAGGGTGGCGGTGACTGTGCGGCGACCGGTATGGGTCAGAAAACGGCCCATAACATCGTCGAACGCCGCGGCCGTCCAACCTCCGTGCGCCACTTGGGGCCCGCCCTCAAAAGTCTCCGGACACCTGAGACTGACCAGCGCCTCCGTTGGGCCCAAGGCGACAATCTCGTCGGCGCCGAATCGGCACAGCGATCCACGCGCGTCGCAGGCCCTGCAAAGGGCGACCCGGTTCAGCATCCATTGGTCTCCAGCACCCCGAGAACCGACACAGTATGGAGACCTTGCTCTTCGCGCCAGCACACAGAAGCAGCATACGCGAACAAGCCTCCGCGAACGGCTAGGCCGATTTCGGTCCGCAGACACAACGATTTCCGGTAGTGTTTGAAGGGCGTCGCCTGCTAATCAGAGCAACGCTTGCGGCGGCGCCGCATGGATTGACAGGGTGCGCATGGCGCGATCAGCAGCAGGAAAAGCCCCGCGTATTGGTGCCGGGGGCGTCGCGAGCGCGGACACGGTGACGTCGGGTGAGGCGACCGAGAAGATTGTGATCGTCAAGCCGGCGGCCAATGCGATCCGCATCCTCAAATACCTGGTCGAAGCGGGTGGGCCGACCCGGTCGGTGACCATTTCACGAAGCCTGGGTCTCAACGCGAGCACCTGCTTCAACATACTGCGCACCCTGGTGCTGGAAGACGTGGTCGAGTTCGATCCGGTCGGTAAGACCTATTCGGTCGGGATGGGCCTGACGACGCTGGTCGGAAACCTGCTCACGGAAGGGCAGCGGGTCGCGGCAGCGACACCACAAATGCGAGACATCGCGGCACGATTTAACATCACGGTGACCCTGTGGAAGCGGCTGGGGTCGGACAAAATCGTCCTGGTCAAGAGTGTGCCGAGCCCTGCCAATGTCCGCATCGAAATGGCGGAGGGCCAACGGCTACCGATCCTGATGGCCGCGACCGGACGGGTGATGGCGCCCCATCTGGGATGGTCTCGCAAGGAGTTGAAGGCGGCGTTCAAGGCTCTACGCTGGCAGACGCCACTGTCTTTCGAAGACTATTGGGAACAGGTCGAGGCCGCTGAACGGCGCGGCTGGGCCAGTGATCAGGGCTATTTCACCAAGGGCGTACAAACGATCGCAGCTCCGGTCTTCGATCGCGCCGGGGAGGTGGCCTTCACTGTCGTCGGCGTCATGCTGTTGGGTCAGTATGAGGACAGTGCGCTCGAAGCAATCGGAGCCGCCCTTCGAGACGCGAGCGAACGGCTGACGTCCGCTTTGACCTGAGCTACCTTGTAGCTACCGGCCGGTCAGCCCTCCGTGGTCTTTCCAGTCTATTGGCGGGGTCTCTTCAGGTGCGAAATCCAGTTCGACATCAACACCGTTGGGATCCTGCAGGAACATCTGCCATTGACTGAACGGGCGTGGCGTTCGGATGACGCGGTAAGTTAGCCCGGCCCGGACAATATCGGCCGCAACCGCCTGGAAGTCGTGGGCGAAGAAGGCCATGTGATCCAGCGCGCCACGTCTTGGCTCGGGCATCGTCTTCGTCTCGACCAGATGAAGAACGGGGTGCACCCCAATATAGAGCCAGGCGCCGCCGACGCCGAAATCGGGGCGCGGTCCGACCGTGAGCCCCAACATCCCGTAGAAGGCGACGGTATCGTCCAGCCTGTCCGTCACGACTGTGAAGTGGTCCATTCGGCGGATCATGGTGTCGCACCGAAGGTCAGAGGGGGAAGGGGCATTTTCATGTCGCAGGCCTTGGCGATGGACGAGCGTGTTATTCTTGATATAGAACTATATTCTGAAAGGCGAGGCTGTTTGGGGCCGAACGCCTGTGGGGTCGGCTCCAGTTCCGCCCCGGACGAGGAGGATTGCCCATGAACGTCGATGACATGATCCTGGTGAGTGTGGACGACCACGTGATCGAGCCTCCTGGGGCTTTCACTCCCCACTGGCCCAAGCATCTCAAGGGCCGGGAACCTCATATCGAGCAGCGCGACGGTCGCGACGTATGGATGTTCGAGGAAAAGGCCGCGGGCTACATGGGCCTGAACTCCGTCGTCGGTCGCCCGAAGGAAGAGTACGGCATGGAGCCGCTCAACTACGAGCAGATGCGACGCGGGACCTGGGACATCAAGGCGCGCGTCGAGGATATGGATGCCAATGGCATCCTGGGTTCAATCTGTTTTCCAACCTTTCCGGGCTTCGCGGGCGCCCGGTTCCAAACCGTCTCAAGGCAGGACCCCGAGGTCGCCCTGGCTGCAATCCGGGCGTACAACGACTGGCATGTCCACGACTGGGCCGGCGCAGCGCCGGGCCGGTTTATCCCTCTGATGCTCACGCCGTTCTGGGACATGCAGGCCGCGGTGGCGGAGGTGGAGCGGATGGCCCGGCTGGGCGTTCACGCCCTCTCCTTCTCCGACAATCCGGCTTTGTCGGGTTGGCCCTCGATCCACGACTCGTACTGGGATCCACTATGGAAGGTCTGTGCTGACAACCAGGTTGTCATCTGTTGCCACATCGGCACCGGCGCTTCGGCCCAACATGCCTCGGATTTGTCACCGATCGACGCCTGGATCACTTCGATGCCGATCTCGATCGCCAACTCGGCGGCCGACTGGATCTGGGGTCCGATGTGGAAGAAATTCCCCACACTGAAGATGGCTCTCTCGGAGGGCGGCATCGGCTGGATTCCGTACCTGCTCGAACGCGCCGATTTTACGCACGGCCACCACAGCGCCTGGACCAACTCGAACTTCGGGCCGGGAAAGATGCCGAGCGACATCTACAAGAAGCACATCATCAGTTGCTTCATCGAGGACAAGTTCGGTTTGGCCAATCTCGACTACATCGGCGAGGACATGGTCATGTACGAATGCG
The DNA here is from genome assembly GCF_002343105.1 of Brevundimonas sp. UBA2416. Classification (NCBI taxonomy): domain Bacteria; kingdom Pseudomonadati; phylum Pseudomonadota; class Alphaproteobacteria; order Caulobacterales; family Caulobacteraceae; genus Brevundimonas; species Brevundimonas sp. UBA2416. The sequence goes on along the minus strand of NZ_DDRM01000037.1, from coordinate 93,721 downwards.
ACTATCCGCACTCTGACTCGGTCTGGCCGAATTCGGCCGAAAAGTTGTGGGGCGACGTGAAGCATCTTTCACGCGAGACGATCGACAAGATCACCCACGTCAATGCGATGCGCGAGTTCTCCTATGACCCGTTTTCGGTGCTCAAGAAGGAAGACTGCACCGTGGGCGCGCTGAAGGCGGCGGCGGCGGCCGTGCCGGTGCACACCGATCCGCTGCTGAACCTGGGCGGCGCGGCCCCCACGCGCGAGGCCGGCAAGCCGGTTACCTCAGGCGACATCAACAAGATGTTCGAGAACGCCTCGGCGGAATCGACCGTATCGGGCCGCCGCTAGACCGCACCTGAAACTTGAAGCGCCCGCAGGATCAGGCCTCTGCGGGCGTTTTCATGTCCGCTTGTTTCCGATCCAGCGCCCGGCGCGGCCGAGCAGGCGAACTGCGTTGCCATGTAACCGCATGCCGATATCCATCGGGGCCTTGCCGGCGCAGGCGCGGGCGTAGGAGCCCTCCAGGATCAGGGCCAGCTTGTAGCAGGCGAAGACCCGGTACCAGTTCAGGTTCGACAGGTCCGCGCCGGTCAGCCGGCCATAAACTTCGACCAGCTCCTCGGCCTCGGGGAAGCCTTCCCATGGCTGGACGACGATGGTCGTTTGGCTCATGTCGCCTCCTGGGCCAGGCCAGGTTGCCAACAGCCAACCGAGATCGACGAGCGGATCGCCGATGGTCGACAGTTCCCAGTCGATGACGGCCTCAAGCTCCGGGGCATCCTGACGGAACAGCACGTTCTTGAGGTGAAAATCCCCATGCATCAGGCCGGGACGAAAGGTCGCCGGGCGGTGCAGTTCCAGCCAGTCGCCGATCGCATGGACATCGGGCAGACCCTCGACGCCGGGCCAGCCCTCGAACTCGCCATAGCTGTCGAGTTGTTTCATCCAGCGGCGCGCCTGACGTTCGAGGAAGCCGTCGGGCTTGCCGAAATCGCCCAGGCCGACGGCTTCGTAGTCGATCAGGGCGATGCGGGAGAGGCCCTCGATCACCGACTGTCCCATGGCGTGACGGGCAGCGGGTGATCCGGCATGCAGCGGCGGCATGTCGACCGCCGCGTTAAAGCCGTCAAGCGGCTCCATCAAATAGAAGGCCGCGCCGATCACGGAGGCATCGCCGCAGGCGGCGATGAGCCCTGCATGAGGCACGTCCGAATCCTTCAGCGCCTTCAGTACCCGGGCCTCACGCCGCATGGTGTCGCTGCCGTCGTGTCGCGGGTTCAGCGGCGGACGGCGCAGGACATACTCGCGACCGCTTCGCTTGAAGCGCAGCAGCACGTTCTGTGAGCCCCCTGTCAACTGCACGACATCGATGATTGGGCCTGAACCCAGGTCCTGACCGTCCATCCAGTTCGCCAGGTCTTCGAGATCGACTAGTTCCAGCCCGTGTGGGCGATCAATGGTCACGCGACCGCCGCCTTCAGGCCAGCCTCGTCACCGGAGAGGCCGTATTTGGCTAGGGCGGCCGCGCGTCGTGCAGGGACATGATAATCGGGAAAGAGCCCTTGTGAGTGCGATCGGCCGCGCAGCAGCTGCTTGGCCAAGGTCACTTTGTGAATATCGGTGGGACCGTCGGCGAGGCCGACCTGGAATGAGTCCAGCACCATCGAGGCCAGCGGCGTCTCGTTCGACAAACCCAAGCATCCGTGGACGTAGACGGCGCGCGCGGCGATGTCGTGCAAGACCTTGGGCATGGCCGCCTTCACAGCCGAGATGTCGCCGCGGACCTTGTTGTAGTCCTTCTCCCGATCGATCTTCCAGGCGGTGCGCAGGACCAGCAGGCGGAACTGCTCCAGCTCGATCCAGCTGTCGGCGATCTTCTCCTGAACCATCTGCTTGTTGGCGAGTGGCTCGTTGCGGGTGACGCGCGACAGGGCGCGGTCGCAGAGCATATCGAAGGCCTGGCGCGCCTTGCCGATGGTGCGCATGGCATGGTGGATACGTCCGCCCCAGAGCCGCACCTGAGCCACGACGAAGCCGTCGCCCTGGCCGCCCAGCATGTGATCCAGAGGCACGGCAACGTCGGTGAAGCGCAGATAGGCGTGACCCGGGTCGCGATCGCCGTAGCCGACGTTGCGAACGATCTCGAGGCCAGGCGTGCCCTTGGGAACGATGAAGACCGAAAGCCGACGATGTGGTGGCGCGTCTGGATCGGTCACGGCCATTACCAGGAAGAAGCTGGCATAACGGGCGTTGGTGGCGAACCATTTTTCGCCGTTAAGCACCCACCGGTCGCCTTCCAGCACGGCGCGAGCGGAAAAGGTCGTGGGGTCCGCGCCGCCCTGAGGCTCCGTCATCGAGAAGCAGGAGACGATGTCGTTGGCCAGCAGGGGCTTCAGGTACTGCGCCTTCTGGGCCTCAGTCCCATAGACGGCGAGGATCTCGGCATTTCCCGAGTCCGGGGCCTGACACCCAAACACGGTCGGGGCGAAGACCGAGCGGCCAAGAATCTCGTTCATCAGAGCCAGCTTGACCTGACCGTAGCCGGGGCCGCCGAGTTCGGGGCCGAGGTGGCAGGCCCAGAGGCCGCGATCCTTGACCTGCTGTTGCAGCGGCCGGATGAACTGGCGATTCAGGGGGTGATCGACGTCGAAAGGGCTTTGCAGCAGCAGGTCCAACGGCTCCACCTCGTCGCGGACGAAGGCATCGATCCAGGCCAGTTGTTCGGCGAAATCGGGGTCGGTCTCGAATTCCCAGGCCATCGGCATTTCCGTTCGTTCTGATTGTCAGGACAGGGTTCGGCCGCCATCGACGACGATGGTCTCGCCGACGATGTAGGCGGCGAGCGGTGAGGCGAGAAACAGCGCCACGCCGGCGATTTCTTCCGGGCGCCCAAGGCGGTTCAGCGGGATGCCCTTGAGGCGTTCTTGCAGGCGGGTGGGGTCGGAGGTCGTGACTTCGGTCATCTTCGTAGCGATCAGGCCGGGGGCTATGCCATTGACGCGGATACTGCGACCGGCCCACGCGTCGCCGAGGGCGCGAGTCAGGTGGATGGCGCCGGCCTTCGACGCTGAATAGGCGGGGTTGCCGCGTGCGGCCCGGAGTCCACCGACCGAACTGATGATGATCAGGCTCCCGCCGTGGGCCTCGAGCGCCGGCGCCAGCTTCTGTGCGCATGCCATCAGGCTGTTCAGGTTGACCTCGACAACTTGCCGAAACGCCTCGATCTCGAATTCTTGGCGACGGTACAGGACCGCGCCTTGGGACAGGATCACCACGTCCAGGACGTTGAAGGGCGGGACCCAGGCCTCAACCGCGCCGGGGACGGCTGCATCAAGGCTCGAAAAGGCGAAAGGCTCGAGCGCCTTGGCGCCGTCGCCATAGGCAGTCTTGGTCGCGCGGGTGCCTGTGACGGCGACTTCGGCGCCCCGCGCTGCAAACATCTGGGCGCAGGCCAGACCAATGCCGCTCGATCCGCCGACGACGAGGACGTTCCGGCCGGTGAAGTCGAGGTCCAAGGGGGGTGACCTAAAGCAAAAGAATGAAACAGTTGTTTTATTTGTCACGCTCGGGTTAGACCGTCAATCCATGAAAGCCGATATCGCCCGAAGTGCGATCAAGCGAGCCGCTCAGAGCCTGTTCGCCACGCGTGGCGTGGATGCGGTTTCAGTGCGCGATATCCTGACCGCAGCCGGCCAGCGCAACGGCGCCTCGCTGCACTATTACTTCGGATCCAAGGACGACCTCGTCACGCAACTGGTCATCGACGGCGCCCGTCTGATCGACGAGCGCCGCAATTCGATGCTGGACGCGCTGGAGGCCGATGGCGGTCCGACGACGCTTGAGCAGGTGATGGAGATTCTGATCCTGCCCTCGACAGCACTGGCTGAGGATCAGGAGGGGGAGGGTGACTATCTCCGTTTCATCAGCACGTTCAGCATGCAGAACCGCGCGGCCCTAGACGCTATCGTCGCGGATGGCTGGAACCGGGGCTACCAGCGCTGCCTCAATCATATTCGCCGCCTTTCTCCGGCGCCGCCCGAAGTGCTTGAGCGCCGGCTGGTGTTCCTCAGCATCGGGTTGCGCGCCATTCTGACGGCGCGGGAGGGAGCCGTTGCCGGGTCACCAGACCATCCTTTCTGGGGACCCGCGGCCACACTGGAGGCCCTGACGGCAACGCTCGTCAACATCGTCTCACCTTCGTAACTCCCGCATGATGTTCGGGCAGCAGAATTGCATTTCGATACAGGGCTGGCCCCGAGTTGTAGTAGAACTGCTGTCTGCTAACGTCGCCGGGCCGTGCGACGGTGTGCGTCGGACGAAATGTGAGCGTCGGGGAACCGGCTACTCAGGGAGACGCCCTTGCGCCTGGTGACTTTCGAAACCGACGGCCGTCGTCGCGCCGGGGCCTTCATCGATGGCGATTCGCGGATCGTCGACATGGGGGCCGCCTTTCGCCAGTTGCATGGCGAAGCAGCTTTGGAACTCGACGACATTCTGGCTCTTGTCGAGGCGGGCGACTCTGGCCTGGACAAGGCGATAGAGACGGTGAAGTCCGCACCCGACGCTGCGATATTCGACTACGCTGCGGTGACTCTCAAGGCGCCGATACAGCCGCCGCCCCAGATGCGTGACTGCAGCTGTTTCGAACTGCACCTACGCCAATGCTATGCCGCCGCGCGCGAGATGCGGGCCAAGGCCAAGGGTGTCGAAGTCCTGGCCGACACGGGGCCGTCAGACGCTGAGCAACGGATCCTGGACCTCTTCGCCAAACAGCCGATCTACTACAAGGCCAACCGGTTCTCGGTGATCGGGTCCGGCGAAACGGTAATGTGGCCAGCCTATTCGCGGATGATGGATTTCGAACTGGAGTACGGCGTCTACATCAAGAAGGCGGCCAAGGACGTGCCGGTCGAGAAGGCCCGCGACTACATCTTCGGCTACACGATCTACAACGATTTCAGCGCGCGGGACGCCCAGGCCGTCGAGATGATTGGCCAGCTCGGTCCCGCCAAGGGGAAGGATTTCGACACCGGCAATGCCATGGGACCCTGCATCGTCACGGCCGATGAGATGCCCAACCCCTATGACCTGACGATGATCGCGCGGGTCAACGGCGACGAGTGGGGCAGGGGCAACTCCAGCACGATGCGCTGGAAGTTCGAGGACCTGATCGCCTACATCTCGCGATCGGAAACCCTCTATCCCGGCGAGTTCCTGGGGTCCGGCACCATCGGCAACGGCTGTGGCCTCGAGGCCCAACGGTTTCTGAAGCCCGGCGACGAGGTCGAGCTGGAGGTCGAGGGGATCGGCGTCCTCAAGAACCGGATCGTAAAGGACGCCTAGATCAGGCCCGAATAGGCGCCGCCGTCCAGTTGCAGGTTCTGGCCGGTGATATAGCCGGCGCGGTCGGAACACAGGAAGGCGCAGGCGTCGCCGACCTCGGACGGCCGGCCGAACCGCCCGGCGGGAATCGACGAGACCATCTCGGCGCGGGCGTTGACCTCATCGATCTTGCGGACACGGGCCAACGACCGGGTCATCTGGGCCAGTCGATCCGTCTCGACCTTCTCGGGAAGTATGCAGTTGACCGTGACGCCGTCGCTAGCGACCTCTCCCGCCAAGGCCTTGCAGAAGGCGGTCAGGCCCGCGCGAGGTCCGGTGGACAGGGCCATCGGGAATTTCGGCGTCTTGACCATGGCCGAGGTGATCGCGACCACACGGCCGAAGCCTCGTTCGCGCATGCCTCCGATCATCGACTGGATCAGCAGGATCGGGGAGATCATCTTCGCGGCGACAATCTCGCTCCAGGCGGTTTCGGTCCAGTCCTCGAGACGACCGGGCTTTGGACCGCCGCTATTGCAGACCAGAATGTCGGGAGCGGGACAGGCGGCCAGAACCGTCGCACGCCCCTCGGCGGTATCGACGTCGGCGAGGACGGTATGGGGGCGTCGTCCGGTCAGAGTGTCGATCTCGACCGCCGCGGCCTCAAGCCGTCCGGCGTCCCGACCGTTGATCCAGACCTCCGCGCCTTCGAGGCTCAACGAGATCGCACAGGCCTTGCCGAGCCCCGATGACGAGGCGCAGACGAGGGCGTGCTTTCCGGCGATGCCGAAATCCATGAGCCTGCTCCTGATCGCCTGTCAAAGTGTGCGGGCGATGATTTCCTTCATGATCTCGGAGGTGCCGGCATAGATGCGGGCGACCCGCGCATCGACCCAGGCGCGCCCGACATCGTACTCGCTCATATAGCCATAACCACCATGCAACTGGAGCAATTCATCCAGCAACTGGCCGTGCAGTTCGGCGCTGGTCAGCTTGGCCATGGCGGCGGTCTCGGGCGTCAGCTCGCCGTCCAGCAGCTTTTGCAGGCAATCGTCGATGAACACGCGCAGCATCTGGGTCCGCGCCTTGACGTCGGCCAGTTTGAACCGGGTGTTCTGGAACTCGAACAACGGCTTTCCGAACACAACACGGTCCTTGGTGTAGGCGACGGTCTTGTCCAGCATCGATTCCAGCGAGGCGGCGGCGCGGATGCCGATAACCAGCCGCTCCTTGGCCAGTTCGGTCATCAAACAGGCGAAGCCCCCGCTCTCCTCACCCAGCATGTTCTCGACCGGCACCCGCACGTCGGAGAAGAAAAGCTCCGAAGTATCCTGGCCGCGCAGGCCGATCTTCTCCAGCTTCTTGCCCTTCTCGAAACCGGGTGTGCCGTCTTCGACGCAGAACAGGGTGATGTCTTTGGGATTGGCCTGACCCTCGACCTTGGCCGCGACTATGGCGAGGCCCGAATTGATTCCGTTGGTGATGAAGGTCTTCTGGCCCGACAGGATATATTGGTCTCCGTCGCGCATGGCCTTGGTCTTCATGCCCCGCAGGTCGCTGCCGATCTGGGGCTCGGACATGGCGATGACGGCGATCAGCTCGCCGCCGATCAGGCGCGGCAGCCAGCGAGTCTTCTGGTCGTCGGTCCCGTAGTTGACCAGATAGGGCACCGCGATGTCTGAGTGGGTGGTGAAGCCGACGGCCGTCGCATTCACCCGCGCCAGCTCCTCGATCAGGACGGCGCTGTGGCCGAAGTCGCCGCCGGCGCCGCCGTATTCTTCGGGCGCCGTGACGCACAGCAGGCCTTCTTCGCCGGCGCGCAGCCACAAGGATTTCGGCACGATGCCGTCACGTTCCCACTGGGCGTGATGGGGAACGATCTCGGTTTCCACGAAACGCCGGACCTGGTCGCGGAACATCTCGTGGTCGTCGCGGAACACCTTGCGCATGGTCATGGCTCCGTCAGCTGTCGGTATAGACGGCGGGGCGTTTCTCGATCATCGCCGCGACCGCCTCGGCATGATCCGAGGTGTGATGAGCCAAGGCCTGATAGGCGGCCGACAGTTCCAGCAGCGAACCCAGCCGCATATGCTGACCCTCGCGGAGGAGGCGTTTGGTCAGGCGCAAGGCGTGGCCAGGGCTGGAGGCCACCCGGTGCGCCAGCGCTATGGCGGTGGTCATCAGATCCTCCGGGGCCGTCAGCTGGGTCACCAACGTCCAGTCGAGTGCTGTCTGGGCGTTCAGCGCGTCGCCGGTCAGGGCCATATGGCTGGCGCGCGGCATGCCGACGATCCGGGGCAACAGCCAGGCGCCGCCGTCGCCCGGAACGATGCCCAGCTTGACGAAGCTCTCGGCGAAGGTCGCGGTCTCGGACGCGATGCGGATGTCGCACATGCAGGCGAAGTCCAGACCGGCGCCGATGGCGTGACCATTGACCGCCGCGATGACCGGGGTCTCGAGTTCGTAAAGCGCCATCGGGATGCGCTGGATGCCGTCGCGGTAGCGGTTGCGCAGGCGATACGGCGAGCCTTCGAAGATGCCGGTCCGGTCTCGCATGGCCTTGATGTCGCCGCCGGCGCAGAACGAGGCGCCTGCCCCGGTCAGGACGACGACTCGAACAGAGGGATCGGCGCGAACTTCCTCGCAGGCGTCCTCGATCTCGAACATGTCCTCAGGCTTGCTGAAGGCGTTGCGGGATTCGGGCCGGTTCAGCGTCCAGATGGCCACGGGCCCGTCGTGGGATTTGAGCAGGAAGTCAGCCATGGGTCGGGGTCTCCGCAAATGCGCCGGTAACCAGGGGCCACAGGCCGTCGTCGCCCGCCGCCGCGATGGACTGGCCCAGACGCTCGGCCCAGAACGCGTCAGAACCGTATTCGGCGCGCCAGGCCCAGAGGCGACGGGTCAGGAAATGAAGGCTGTGCTCGTGGGTGAAGCCGATGGCGCCGAAGACGGCATGGGCGATCCCCGCGCCCTTGCCGGCGGCCTCGCCGGACACGGCCTTGGCCGAGGCCGTGGTCAGGAAGTCGGCGCCAGGGCTGGCCATCAGGAAGGCCGCTTCGGCTGCTGCAACGGCGGCCGCGGCCTGGGTCGCGAGGACCGCCAGCTGTTGCTGGACCGCCTGGAATTTACCGATAGGACGGCCGAACTGGACCCGTTCATTGGCGTAATCCGCGCTCATTTCGGTCAACCGACCCAATGCTCCGGCCAGTTGCGCCGACCGCAGCATGGCCCCGGCCAGCATGACGGCGTCGGTTGCCGTCGAGGTGGCGGCGTCAGCGACGAGTGATCCTGACGCCAAGGTGACGATATCGCGAGGTTCGCCCGCGACATTGCAGTCGGCGGCGATCTGCGCATCGGTGAGGGAATGCAGGGCGATGCGGCCCGTGTCGGCGTCGTGCAGCGCCAGCCACCGGGCGTGACGGCCCCACGGGACGTCTGCGAGTGGTGCGTGGGCCGAGCCCGCGGCGAAGACGATCGGCCCGCTTTCCGGCGGTTCGAGGCCCGCCGCAGCCAAGAAGCTGTTGGCCAGAATGGCCTCGGGCAAGGGAACGGGCGCGGCCGCGGCTCCGCAGGCGCGGATGACGACGAAGATGTCGGTCCAGCTTGAGCCCGTGCCGCCCAGATCTTCGGGAACGGCGGCGAGGGGCAGGCCCAAGGATTCGATCTCGGCCCAGAGGTCTGTTGACCATGCGCCGGTCTCGGCGGCGCGGAGAAGGTCGGGCGTCACGGCGTCGGCCAGCAGCCGCTCGATCGAGTCCTGAAGCAGGGATCTCATCAGCGCACTCCCAGTCCACGCGCGAGAATGCCGCGCAGGATTTCCCGCGTGCCGCCGCGCAGGGAAAAGGACGGGGCCATGCTCTGCGTGATGTCCAGGACGTTTCGGGCGGTCCTCGCGCGGTCGCCGGCCGGCAGGGAATCGATCAGCCGTATCGCCACCTCGACCGTGTCCTGCTCATAGCCAGTGCCCAGGTCCTTGACGCAGGAGGCGGCCCAGACCGGGTCCTGGCCTGAGGCAAGCTGGGTGGTGACCGATATCGACATCGACCGCAACGAGATCAGCCAGGAGGCCAGACGGCCGATCTCCATCGCCTGACGCGCGTCCGGCGTAGGGCCGATGGCTCCGACCAGGCAGCGGAACAGGGTCATGGCGCTGAGGAAGCGTTCGGGGCCGCTGCGTTCGAACGCCAGTTCCGACGTCGTCTGAGCCCAGCCGTCGCCTTCGACGCCGATCAGGGCGTCGGCATCCAGGCGGACGTCGTCGAAGGTCACCTCGTTGAAATGCTCATGGCCGGAGAGGTCCGCGATCGGCCGGATCATGACGCCCGGCAGTGTCAGGTCGACGATGATCTGGGACAGGCCCGCATGGCGCTCGCTGGCCGGGTCGGTGCGGACCAGGGCGACCATGAAGTGGCAGCGGTCGGCGTTGGTCGTCCAGACCTTGCGGCCGTTCAACAGCCACGAGCCATCGACCTGACGATCGGCCTTCGTGCGCACCGAGGCGAGGTCCGAACCGGAGGCGGGCTCGCTCATGCCAATGCAGAAAAACAGTTCGCCGGCGCAGATAGCGGGCAGGTAACGCTGCTTCTGCGCCTCCGTGCCGTGGCGGAGGATCAGCGGCGCGCTCTGGCGGTCGGCGATCCAGTGGGCGGTGACGGGCGCGCCGGCGGCGAGCAATTCCTCGTTGACTACGAACCGGTCGAACGGAGATGCGTCATGGCCGCCGTACTGTTTCGGGATACTGAGGCCCAACCAGCCCTTAGCACCGAGCGCACTGCTGAAGTTCGCGTCGAAACCCATCCACGACAGGGCGCGCTTTTCAGCGGGGCAGGTCGGGGCCCATTCGGCCACGAAGGCTCGGACCGCCGCGCGGAGGGGTTCCAGGCCTGACGGCAGGACAGGCGGACCGAACTGGTCGAGCAGGTTCACAAAGTCTTCCCGGACGGCTGAAACGGCTCATTCTGGAGCCAAGAAGCCTATACACGTTAGAATATCGTTCTGAACAGAGAATTGTGTTTGCGGGATCGACCAGTTTCCCGGTAGAGTTCGGGCAACGATAATGACGGCTGATCCGTCGCGCGCGGGGGCAAGCCCGCATCTACGCGGCCCGCAGCGGCGGCGCCCATCGCCGCATCGGCCCTGGCGACGCGACGATTTGATTCAGGAAGAGGATAGAGCGTTGGCCAAGGTAGCAGTGGTGGGAGCCGGCCTGATGGGCGTGGGGATCGCTCACGCGTTCGCGTCGTCGGGGCATGATGTCTGTCTGATCGACGTCTCGGCCGAACAGCTGGCCAAGGCGGAGAAGACGATCGCGGGGATCCTCGCCGACGGGGTCCGGCTGGGCAAGGTCGAGGAATCGGCCGCGGCCGCGGCCCTGGCGCGGCTGTCGACGTGGGAGAGTGTTACCGAAGGGGCGGCGAGCGCCGATCTGCTCGTCGAGACGGTTTCGGAAAACCTGGCGATCAAGATCGATGTGGTGCGCAAGGCTGAGGCCGTGATGGCCTCGACCGGCCTGATCGCCACCAACACCTCTGCGCTAAGCGTGACCGAGATCGCTGCGGCTTGCGAGGATCCGACACGGGTCATCGGGATGCATTTCTTCAACCCGGTCCAGAAGATGAAGCTGGTCGAGCTGGTCCGGGGGTTGGCCACAACTGATGAAGCCGTGGGGCGTTGCCGTGCCTATGTCGCCGAGCTCGGCAAGACCGCAATCGTCGTCAATGAGACGCCGGGTCTGACCACCAGCCGGATGTCAGCCATGGCCGGCAATGAGGCGATGTGGATGCTGCAGGAAGGCGCCGCGACGGCCGAGGACATCGACATCGCGCTGAGGCTCGGATTCAATCATCCGATGGGGCCGCTGGAACTCGGTGACCTGACCGGCTGGGACACGCGCCTTGCGGTGCTCCAATATCTCCACGCCACCTTGGGCGACAAGTTCAGGCCCTGTCCGTTGATCATCAAGATGGTCAAGGCCGGACGCTATGGCCGCAAGGTCGGCTGGGGGGTCTACAAATACGAAAACGGCGTCAAGGTGCCGGGCTCGGGGCTGCGCGGGAGCAGCCTGTGAACCCGGTCTATGTCGTCGCTGCGGTTCGCACCCCGATCGGGAAGTTTCGCGGGGGGCTGGCGGGCGTGCGCGCCGACCATCTCGGCGCCCATGCGCTGAACGAACTGATCGCCCGCGCCGGGGTGGATGCGAGCCAGATTGACGACGTGATCTTCGGCAATGTGACCCAGATCGGTGAACAGTCGGCCAATATCGCGCGGACATCCTTGCTGGGCGCCGGCTGGCCCGAGACAATTCCCGCCATGACCATCGATCGTAAATGCGGGTCGTCGGAAGCCGCCATCCACATCGGCGCCGCCCAGATCGCTGCGGGTCTTGGCGACCTGGTCGTCGCGGGCGGAGCCGAGGCGATGTCTCGCGTGCCGATGGGGTCCAACCGCGCCCTCCACGGCGAGGCTTTCGGCTGGATGGTGTCGGATCGCTATGAGCTGACATCTCAGGGCGAGGCCGCCGAGAGGATCGCTGACAAGTACGGATTCGACCGAGACGCGTTGGATGATTTCGCGGCGGAAAGCCATCGGCGCGCCGCCGTCGCGACCGATGCGGGATATTTCCTGGCCGAGTCCATTGCTGTTCCGGTCGCCGACCTTTGCGAGAAGGACTGGGACGGGTCCCGATACACGCTGGAAGCCGACCAGACCATTCGGCGCGACACCAGCCGCGAAAAGCTCTCGACGTTGAAGACCAGTTTCCGGGAGAACGGCCGCGTCACAGCCGGCAATGCGTCGCAGATCTCCGACGGGGCGGCGGTCGTCCTGCTGGCTTCCGAGGCGGCGGTGAAGAAGTACGGCCTGACGCCGTTGGCGCTCGTGCGGTCAGTGGCCGTGGTCGGCGCCGATCCGGCCCTGATGCTGGAAGGTCCCATCTCCGCCAGCCGCAAGGCCGCCGCCCTGGCCGGCCTTTCATTCGACGACATCGCCCTGTTCGAGGTCAACGAGGCGTTCGCCAGCGTACCGTTGATGTGGATGCAGGCGACCGGCGTGGGCGCAGACCGGCTTAACGTCAACGGCGGTGCGATCGCCCTCGGCCATCCGTTGGGTGCGACCGGAGCCCGGCTGGCAACCAGTCTGATCCACGAGCTGAGGCGGACCGGGCAGAAATATGGACTTCAGGCCATCTGCTGTGCGGGCGGACTGGCCACGGCGACAGTGTACGAGAATCTGGAACTGAAGCCGGCCTGACCCGACTGCCGCTGGGTGGAGTCAGCGTCCATCATCCGGACGGGCGCCGGCATCCAGACCAAGGGGGATCGAAGCATCGGGCTGACCCGCGTCTATGGCAAGCGTCCTGGCGCGCTTGCTCTGGATCTCTCGTATCGTGATGTAGAGGGTCGAGACCACGATCACGCCCGCGCCGAGCCAGGTGAAGACGTCGGGCCATTCACCGAACACCAGCAGACCCGCGATCACCGACAACACCAGCCGCGCATAGTCGATGGGGGCCAGGACGGCCGCCTCGCCGACCGCCATCCCTTTGATGAACAGCACTTGGTTGGCGGCGCTGAGCAGGCCGATCAGGAACAGCGGGATCAGGTCGCCGGTGCTGGGCCAACGCCAGTCGGCCAGGGCGAATGGCAGACACAGCAGTTCACCGATGATGCTGGACCAGACCAGGATCGAGGTGGCGGACAGGTTTTTTGTCAGCGACTTCACACCAGTGATCGTGCCCGCGAGGCACAGGGCGGAAAACAGCGCGGCGAGGTGTGGCCAGCCGACCGCGACGTCCGCGCCCCAAGGTCGCATGATGATCACCACGCCGACGAAACCCATGACCACTGCCGCGATCCGGCTGGGGCCGATCAGCTCGCGCAGGAAAAGCGCCGCCAGAAGCACCACCCACAGCGGGCGGGTGAATGACAGGGCGTTCGCTTCCGCCATCGGCATGACTTCATAGGTATAGAGCAGCAGGATCATTCCGATCGTCGCTAGCAACGACCGCAAGAACAGGGCGGGCATGGTCGAGCGGGGCACGAACAGCACCAGACGGGGGCTGCGCAGCATGAAGGGGATCGCGACGATCAGTGAGCCGGTCTGGCGGTAGAAATTCTGGACGTGGGACGGGTAGTCGCCGCTGAGATGCTTCACCAGGGTGGTCATGGTGACAAAGGTCACGCCGGACAGCAGCACCCAGATCGCGCCCTGGGCGTTGGGCGGCAGGCGCGAGAAAAACGCCTTCAAGCCGGAGTGTCCTCATAGCCCTTGAGCACATAGGTCATCCGGCCGCCAGCCAGCATGAGGCCGCTGAACAGATGAAGCTCGACGATCTGGTCATCGTTGAAATGCTCGCGCAGGTGCTCGTAGACCTCGTCGCCCATGGAGAAGTAGTCGCCCGCGAACAGTTCGGCGAAGCGTAGAGCAGCCTGTTCTGGCGGGCTGAAGCGGGGGTCGGACCAATCGCTGCAGGCGACGATGTCGGCTTCGCTGACGTCGTCGGACTTGCGCGCGATCTGGCACACCGGACAGGTGGTGATCGAGGCGATCTTCAGCCGAACTAATTCCCGGAGACGGTCGGGCAGAACGCCCCGCTCGTGGATCTCCGCCATCGCACCGAGCCAGGCATTGGCCGCCGCCGGACGCCGGGCCCAGATCTGGACCGGCAGGGTGTTGGACAGCATCCGTGTCGCCGTTCCCCGCGCGATCGAGGCGCGCAAGGGGTCGGTCAGGCTGTCGAGGGGCAGGGGGCTGACGCGGGCCATGGATCAGCTCCGGTCTTCGCAGAATTCAAATATCGCGCCGTCGAACTCGGCCGGGTCAACTCGCAGCAGGGCGCCGCCGACAGCCTGGCAGTCTTCGATCCGCTCGAACTTCACGCCCAGCGCCGCCAGACGGTCGGCCTTGGCGTCCAGACCGTTCACAGAAATGCGGATGTAGTGCGGACCCGGTCCCCAATTGTGCAGGTAGCGGCCGGAGGGGCTGTCCCATTTCGTCGGCTGGATAACGTCCAGCGTCGCGCTGGTCCCCAGGTTGAAGCCGATGCGGGCGACCTTGTAGCCCTCGCCGTCCAGCTGTTCGACCGCGCCTGCAGGGTGGAGATCCAGGTTCTGGTCGAGGCGGCGCAGCACGTCGTCCAGATCGCGGACCAGAAAGCCGCGCCCGACGACCCGGACCATGTCGCCCGGCTTGGGATCGCGCGGGCGAGGCGATGGTGTGTCGAACGCCTCGGCCGGCATCTGGATCGCAGCAAGCGGAATGACCTCGATACACAGGCCGCCGTCGACGGAGGGTTCATAGACCGGGTTTTCGGGTGTGCAGCCGACCCACAGGCGGTCGAATGGCATTTCGGGCGTCAGCTGCGCCAGGCGGAAGGGTTGGCCCTTGCTGAGCAGGTGTTCGACCACGCCCCCGATATTGTCGGACACCAGGACGGTGGCGTGGGTCTTGATCGGGCGGAACGGGCCCTGGAAATCCTCCAGGCTTTTGAGAAAGCCCGGAAACATCGGATCGCCGTGGTTCGGGAAATCGAGGTGGCCCTGCGGCTCCACGCGCGTCGGCGACACGGCCAGCGATTTATGGACCCTGAGGAAGTGGGCAACATAGGGGTGGCCCGGAAAGGCCTGGCGCCAGTTGGCGTGGCCGTGAATGTCCAGCTTACTGACGATCTGTTCGGCCGCCTTGTCGGCATCATGGACCATCAGATCGCCGCTGAGCAGCAGGTCGTACAGGCTCATCTCGTTCTCCTTGCGTCGGCGGCGCGTTGGCGCTCGCCGACCATCATGTTCAGTCCTTGACCAGCAGCAGGCTGCCCGCGAGCGGTCCGCCGCCCGCGGCGCAGACGGCGACATGCGGATCGCGGATCTGGCGCTCGCCGCCGCGTCCCCACAGCTGGGTGCAGGCCTCATGGACGTAGCCGAGCCCGTGGGTGCGGCCACCAGAAAGCTGGCCGCCGTTGGTGTTCAGGGGCAATTCGCCGTCCAGTGCGATGCGGTGGCCGCCCTCGACGAAGGCGCCGCTCTGGCCTTTCGGGCACAGACCCAGTCCTTCCAGCCACATCATCGTCAGGATGCTGAAGCCGTCGTACAGCTGGGCCGTGTCGACATCCGCTGGCGTCATGTCCGTCCGCGCCCACATGGCGTTGCCGGCGTCCGGCATGGCGTTGGCGGTCAGATCGACCTGGTCCCAGAGATAGGGCTGATTCATCGCCGCCCCGATCGCCTCGATCCGGATCGGTGGATGGCGGAGGTCCCTGGCGATGTCCTTGCGCGACAGGACAATGGCGGTCGAGGCGTCGCAATGGACGTCGCAGTCGAACATCCGCAGTGGCGTCGAGATCATTTTCGATGCGAAATAGTCGTCCATCGTCATGGGCTTGCGCATGACGGCCTTGGGGTTGAGGAGGGCGTTGCGCCGTGTGGTCAGGGCGATCTGGGCCAGCTGTTCCGGCGTCGTGCCGTACTTCTGCATGTGGCTGTGAGCGTACATGGCGGTTATGTTGGCCACGGATAGAACGTTGAATGGCGTACACCACTGCCACATGAAGTTGCCGTCGCGCGGACCGGACTTCGCGGCGAGGCTCTGGTCCTTGCTGCCGGTCAGGCGGTTGCTGGACTCGGTGATGGTGCGGAAGACCACGACGTTATTCGCCATGCCAGAGGCGATGGCCATTGCGCCGTTCATCACGCCGGCCAATGGGCCGGCCGCCTCATAGCCGCCGCTGAACCAGTTGCAGTTCAGGCCAAGCATGCTGAGCACGGCCAGCGGGCCCACCGGCGAAAAGCTGCCGCCATTGGAGTTGTCGCCGGGCCAGGAACAGACGCCGTCGATGTCCTTGGGATCCAGGCCCGCGTCCGCGATGGCTTCCAGCGCGGCGTCCACGGTCAACTGCATCGCCGATCGCGAGGAGGGGCGACCGACTTCGGACTGGCCGACGCCAACTATGGCGACGTTTTTTTCGAGAAACCGCGTGTCCATCACGCTGCCGCCTTTTCGAACAGCGGGATCCAGACGTCCTCGACCTGTTCGAACACGACCCTCACGGGCATGCCGATCTCGATTTCTTCAGGCGGGCAGTTCACCACGTTGGACAGGAAACGCAGGCCTTCCTGTTCCTCCAGTTCGACGATGGCGACGACATAGGGTTCGGCCAACTCGGGCGTCCAGGCCTGATAGTTGATGGTGAAGGTCAGAACCCGTCCGCGACCGGACACCGGCGTCGGCGTGACCTTCAGACTTGTGCAATGGCGGCAGACGGGTGCGGGCGGATGGAAATACCGCGCGCAGTCGACGCAGCGATGCATCCGC
This sequence comes from Brevundimonas sp. UBA2416, assembly GCF_002343105.1. Lineage (NCBI taxonomy): Bacteria > Pseudomonadati > Pseudomonadota > Alphaproteobacteria > Caulobacterales > Caulobacteraceae > Brevundimonas > Brevundimonas sp. UBA2416. The sequence goes on along the minus strand of NZ_DDRM01000037.1, from coordinate 77,111 downwards.
AGCTCGCCGACTTCGCCACCGGTCCAGAACGGTCGCGTTTCCGCATTGAGCAGCGGCAGCTTTCTCACGTTGCGGCCCTGAGTCTGTTTCGGACAGGGGCCATCTAGCGCCCGCTGAACGCGGGGAGTCGCTTTTCTTTGAAGGCCGCGGCGGCCTCTCGGCGATCCGTCGTCGACATCAACAGCACAAACAGGTCCTTTTCCAGCTTCAGTCCGGCGCTGAGAGAAAGGTCCAAACCGTCCCGGGCAGCTTCCTTGGCGTAGGCGCAAGCAGCGGCGGGTTTGGAGTCGATGCGTTCGGCTAACGACTGGACCTCGTCGATCAGGGTTCCGACAGAGGCGGAGAGGCGCGAGACAAGACCAATTCTGTGTGCTTCGGCCGCGTCAATCCGATCTCCGCTCAGCAACAGGTCGAGCGCCCGCCCCAGACCTACCAATCGAGGCAGGCGCTGGGTGCCGCCGCCGCCCGGGATCAGGCCGAGGCCTGTTTCGGGAAGGCCGAACAGGGCGTCCGGGGCCGCGACGCGGATATCGCAGGCCATCGAGAGCTCCAGCCCGCCGCCGAGACAGTAACCATGGATCGCGGCTATCAGGGGCTTATTGACCCGGTCCAATGCCTCGATCCAGCCTGGGGTCAATTCGTCTCGCAGGGCGGTCAGGCAGGTCGCGTCGCTTTGCGCCTTGATATCAGCCCCGGCACAAAAGCCCCGCTCGCCAGCGCCGCGGATCGCAATAACGCCGATGCCGGAATCGCTGTCGAGTTGATCAAGCGCCATCAGTGCCTCGCGACGCAGGGACGAGTTGATCGCATTGATTTGCCCGGGGCGATTGAGCGTGATCCAACCGACGCGGTTTACCCGCTCGATCAGAACGGCGCGGCCAAGTGTTCCATCTGCCATCGGCGTCATCCTTCGACGGGTCCGTCAGCCGATCCGGGCAGCCGCGGGCTTGCTTCACTCAAGCTACAATAGTGCATAAAATTCGGCAAACGGAACAGAGTTCTTATGTCAGAATAAAATGATTGTCACGAGTGCCGTCCCTGAGTAGGTCAGAACGGCGGACCCGAAGACGTTCGCGCCTTTCTGGGAGTCGCAATGCGAGCCCTTCAGAGTCTGCGGCGAGGCGGTCCGGAAACGCTCGAGATCCGCGAGGTTGAAGAGCCTGTTCCGGGGCCAGGCCAAGTTTCCGTGATGGTTCACGCCTGTGCTGTGAATTTTCCTGACGCGTTGGTCATAGAGGACAAATACCAACTGCGCCCCAGCCGCCCGTTCTCGCCCGGAAGCGAGTTGGCGGGTGTAGTGCGGACCGTCGGCAAGGGAGTTGAAGCCATCAGGGTGGGGGAACGCGTTTCCGCGTCAATACCCTTCGGGGCAATGGCCGAAGTCGTGATCGTACCTGCGGAGCGGGCCACAGTGATCCCGGATGCGATGCCGTTCGATGAAGCGGCCGCGCTTCAGGTTACATACGGGACCGTCTTCTATGCCTTGGTCGGCAGGGCGAGCCTCCAACCCGCCGAGACGCTTCTGGTTCTGGGGGCGGGCGGCGGCATCGGCCTCGCTGCCGTGGAGTTGGGCAAGGCACTCGGCGCGCGTGTCGTTGCGGCGGCTTCGTCCTCCCACAAGCTGGAAGCCGCTATCGCAATGGGCGCGGATGTGGTGGTGCATTATCCTGAGAAGGTAGAGAACGTCGCGCAAGCGAGCGCGTTTACCGAGGCGATCAAGTCCGCTTGCGGCGGACGGGGGCCCGACGTCGTAGTCGATCCAGTCGGCGGCCCATATGCTGAGCCGGCGATGCGGTCGATGGCGTGGCACGGCCGATACCTGGTTGTCGGCTTCGCCGCGGGAATTCCGACGGTTCCGCTGAATCTTGCCCTGCTTAAGGGCAGCCAGATTATCGGAGTCTTCTGGGGAGCCTACATAGGACGCAATCCCTCAGCCGGCGCAGAAGACATGAAGGTGTTGATGGGACTCTATGCGGCCGGCAAGATAAGGCCGCGCATTTCAGAACGCTATCCGCTGGAGCGGGGCGGCGCGGCTATTGCCCGGTTAGGGTCGCGCAGTGTTTGCGGCAAGGTAGTCGTTGATGTTTGTAGTTCTGATGCCAGAATATAATACTGCCCATAGAATGACGCTGGACCGCAGCAATCGCGGCGGGTAGGTTCGGCGGTGAATGGATCCGCGCACACGGAGCGTGGTCTCGCCTCGCGTTCATCGAACAGTCGGCGAAATGAATGGAATGACGGCGATGACCCATACGACCGAGACGGGCTGGCGAACCGGCCCTCGCGACACGCCGGTCGCCGCACTGCGACGCGCGGTTGGTGCACATCCTCAGAAGGTCTTTCTCGATTTCTGCGGCGAGACGCACACCTACGAGGAATTCGACCGCGCCAGCAACCGGTTTGCCCACTCTCTTCAGGAGCTGGGCCTTGTCGCCGGAGCCCCGATCGTCTCGATGCTGGACAACAACGTTGATGCGGTCACGACCTGGATTGCCGCGAACAAGATTTCGGTGATCAGCGTTCCTCTGAATACGGCGCTGATCGGCCAGTTCCTGCGCCACCAGATCGAGGACGCAGGGGCGACGGTTCTGGTTTGTGAGGCGCGATACCTGCCCCGGGTCCTTGCCATCGAGGGCGAATTGACGGCGCTGAAAACCGTCCTGGTGCGAGGCGAGTTTGAGGCCCAGTCCGGATCGGCCCTAAACATCGCGGCGCTGGACGATCATCGTGGCGCAGACGAAAGCGTGTTTGACGAACTGCCCGACCCCGGGGCGCTGAACGCCCTGATCTACACCTCAGGCACCACCGGGCCTTCCAAGGGCTGCATGATCACGGGCAACCAGATGTGCCACTTCGCCCGGATGCTGACCCGCTCAGCACCGTTCGGGCCGGATGACATCTACTGGACGCCCCTGCCGCTGTTCCACATGAACGCCATCGCGACCGGCGTGGTCTCGGTGATGCTGGTCGGAGCGACGATCTCGTTCGCGCCGAAATTCTCGGTCTCGGGGTTCTGGCCGGCCGTTGAAAAATCCGGGGCGACGGTCGTTTCGATCTTGGGTTCGCTGGGCACTCTCCTGGCCCGCGCCGATGAGCACGAAGCGATGGCGCGCTGTTTCGGGCAGGTTCATACCGTGAAGGGCAATCCCTTCCCCGAGGAGGTCAAGCAGATCTGGCGAACCCGTTTTGGCGCCAAGCACGTCGGGTCCAACATCTATGGCCTGACGGAGGGACTGCTTACCTCCATGCCGGCGGACGGGTCCTATGCGGAAGGCTCATCGGGCAAGGCGGCGCCTGAGCTGGACGTTCGCATTTTTGACGACAACGACAACGAGGTCCCTGCAGGCACCGCAGGCGAAGTGGTCTGCCGGCCGCTGATGCCTGACATCATTTTCAAGGGCTATTGGCGGCGCCCCGACGACACGTTGAAGGTCATGGGGAACATGTGGTTCCACACCGGCGACATCGGCATGTTCGATGAGAACGGCTTCTTTTATTTCGTCGATCGGAAGAAGGACTATCTGCGGCGGCGAGGGGAGAACATTTCCAGTTTCGAGATGGAGAGCTCCATCTTGACGCATCCGGCGATCGAACAGGTCGCCGTCCATGCCGTACCGTCCCCCTTGCAGGAAGACGACCTCAAGGTGACCGCCAAACTGAAGCCCGGCGCGACGCTCACGGAAGAGGATCTGTGCCGGTGGCTGGTCGATCGAGTGCCGTACTATGCTGTGCCGCGCTACGTCGAGTTTAGGTCGGAGCTTCCCGTGAATCCTCAAGGCAGGGTGCTGAAATTCCAGCTCCGTGACGAAGGCGCGACCGAAGCGACTTGGGATCGTGAGGCCTCAGGCATCACTGTAGATCGCTGACGCCGCGTCCCCGATTGCTGCACATCCTTGGCCGATCGTCCTCCTTGCGGCTGCCGGATGAGAAATCGCGGGCGCGTCGCATGGCGAAGGGCGATGTAAGTTCACGGCAAGCTCAACACCCCGACGGAGGCAATCTGGCGTCCGGCGGCTTCTGCTTCCGGGCAAACCGCATCTCCGCACGAGAGTGCCGATCATCCGCCGGATCGAGCCTGCCAGACTCCGCATCCTCACCCTCCGAAAGCCCGGATTATGTGTCAGGGTGGGGTTTTGCGGCTGACCAATCCTGCGCCGTCAAGGGTTCGAGATACAGAATAGCGTTCCCAAGTGAGATTTTTACGTTGCCGATGAGCGGTGTTCTGTTAGCCTCCTGCTGCTGACCTCGCGCGCTTCGGGTCCGGAGCGAGTTTTGGGGCGGCGCAACAATGATTCCGGCTCGCAGCCGGGACGGGGGGAGCACCATGAAGAACGGATTATATCGGCGCGCTTCGTATGCCGTACTGGCCTGCGCAGCGACGTTGACTGCACCCGCAGCTGTTCAGGCCCAGGAGTCGACGCAGCAAGCGTCCCAGATCGATGACGTGGTCGTGACCGCGCGCCGCCGCGACGAAGCACCGATCTCGGTTCCCGTCGCTGTGACGGTTCTTGGTCGCGAACAACTCGAGATCCTGGCGGTCGATAGTCTGCAGGACCTTCGCGCGGTGACTCCCGGAATCGCAGTGGGCGAAGTCTCGGGCGGAGTCGGCGGTACAGTCGCGCTGCGCGGTGTCAGCACCACAGCGGGTTCCAACCCAACCTTCGAACAGACGGTGGCGATTAACATCGACGGGGTCCAACTGTCGCGTGGCGGCGCGGTTCGCATTGGCCAGATCGACATGGAGCGGATCGAGGTACTCCGTGGACCTCAGGCGCTCTTTTTCGGCAAGAACAGCCCGGCCGGCGTCATCTCGATTACGACTGCGGACCCGGGCAGCTCGTTCGAAGCCCGCGGCCGTGCGGCCTATGAAGTCAATGCCGAGGAGCGGCAGTTCGAGGCCATGATCTCCGGTCCTCTGACCGACACCCTGGGCGCCCGCCTGGTCGTACAGTTGTCTGACATGGAGGGCTGGCGCACCAACATCGCCGGAAGCGCGGCTGCGGCCGCCAATGCGATCCGGCCGAATTCTGTCACCGGCAATGCCGACGGCGGCCCGCAGCAGTCCTTCATGTTCACGCGCGGCACCCTGCTTTGGCAGCCCTCCGACGCCTTTGATGCACGACTGAAGCTCAGCTACGCTGACATGGAGGGCATCGGCTACAACGCCGCGGGGGGATTCCAGCGCATCTATTGCCCGAACGGCGCGCCCCAGACAGCGGGCCAGGCGAGTGCGTTGAACGGCAATGTCGCCAACCCTGCACTGGCGGCCGCACTGGCCGTTGACGACTGCCGCGCTGACGACGTGTACGCCAACGGAAGCATCAACCCGGCCTTTCTCGTCGGCGCGCCTGACGGGTTCACCGACCGTGAAGGCGCGGGGGATTATACTCAGGCCCTCCATTCACTGGAAATGAACTGGGCGCTAGGCGACGCGCTGACGCTGACGTCGATCACCGGTTGGGCGAATAACAAGGACTTCCGTTACGACACCTATGCGGTCGCGCCCTCGGACGCCCTGCCCACGCTCGGTTTTGGCGGCAACACAGAACTGACGCAGGTGACCCAGGAAATCCGGTTCGCTTCTGATTTTGACGGGTCGTTCAACTTCCTGGTCGGCGGCTTCTATGAAGACACCCAACTGACCACCTACACCCGCTTGATTACGGCCGGCTCACCCCTGTTCTTTCATACGATCGAGGGCCAGACCCAGTCGGTGTTCGGCCAAGGCATCTGGGACATCACGGATTCGCTGGAGCTCGCCGGCGGCCTGCGTTGGAGCCGTGAAACCAAAGACTTCTCGGTCGCCCGGAACGGCGTCCTTCAGCCTGTGGCGCCCGGCAGCGCCGAGTTCAGCAACACTTCGCCGGAGGTCACCCTGACTTGGCGACCGTCTGAAACTCTGACGATCTACGGCGCCTACAAAGAGGGCTTCAAATCGGGCGGGTTCGCTGCGGCCACGAACACCGGCAACGCATTCGTTACCCCGCTGAATGCCCTGTATCAGCCCGAATCCGCCGAAGGGTTCGAACTCGGGATCAAGGCGTTGCTGCTGGATGGCTCCCTTCGAACAAACCTGACCCTGTACGATTACGACTACACGAACCTGCAGGTGAACTCGCTGGACAACTCTAGCGGCGTCCCGGTGATCCGGGTGAACAACGCCGGCGCAGCGGCCGTGAGGGGCGTAGAGGCCGACTTCATCTTCCGGCCGGAAGCGATCGAGGACCTCACTATTCGAGGCGCCGTGAACTACAGCGACGCGACCTATACGGACTTTCTCGCCACCTGCTGGATCGGGCAGACCATCGCGGAGGGTTGCAACCAGTTAGTCAACCCCACGACCTTGCGGTTCACGGGCCAGCAGCTCGCGGGCCACCGGTTGATCAACGCGCCCGAATGGAGCGGTTCGATCGGCGCCGGCTATGTGCATTCCACTGGCATGCCGGGCATTTCGTGGGGACTTAACGCTGACGCAAACTACAAGTCCGACTACAATCCGCACCCGGAACTGCACCCAGGCGCGGAACAGGAGTCCGTTTGGTTCCTCAATGCGGGGGCGCGTGTATTCAGCGACGACCGCCGCTGGGAGTTTGCGTTGATCGGTCGGAACCTCACCGAGGAATTCAGGGTCGATGTGGCTTCGAACGTCCCGGGCACCGGCACGGCGGCGCGGACGGGTTCGGCGACCCTCGGTGGTCAAGCTGATCTGACCGGCAACGTCAACCGGGGACGCGAGATCATGTTCCAACTTACCTTCCGTCCGTTCTAGCCCAACTGGCGCGCCCTTCGTCCAATCCACCGGACGGAGGGCCGCCTCCCTTTCGTGCCGGCCGGATGCGGCCGAAACCTGAGGCAGTTTTATGCGGCAAGATGGTCGCCCTTGGAACGCCCACCTAGGACCACGGGCGCTCGTATGGCCAAGTCTGAACCTAGGACCGTGGCAGTGATTGCGGAGCTCAGGCCAATTTCTGCCCAGGCGGGCGGTCTCGCCACAGCGATCGCCTACGGACAATGGTGAAGCGGCCACGACGGATACCAAAGTGAGAGGCGCTATGGCCCGACAAGGGCCATTGGGAGGTTTAAAATGACGACAACAGAGGCGGCGGAGCGGCCCGTCGCCAAGGGGGCGTGGTACGCCTTGGCGGTATTGACGCTGGTCTATGTCTTCAACGCCGTCGACCGATCCGTGATGTCGATCGTGATCGAGCCGGTTCGACACGAGTTCGGCCTCAACGATAGCCAGTTGGGCCTCCTGACAGGACTGGCCTTCGGCCTGACGTATGCCATCGCCGGAATACCGATTGGCATGCTGGTCGACCGGGTTAATCGCCGGAATCTGCTCTCCGTCATGCTATTCGCCTGGAGTGGAGCCACTGCCTTTTGCGGTCTGGCTACAGGCTACGTCAGCCTGGTGGTCTCTCGGCTGGTCGTCGGGGCCGCTGAATCAGCCGGCGCACCCACCGCCTTGTCGATGATCGCTGACCTGTTCCCCAAGTCCCGCCGCTCTACGCCGATCGGCATATTTTGGGTCAGCACGGCCCTGGGCACGGCTATCAGCCTCGTGATCGGCGGCGTCATCGCTACGAACTATGGCTGGCGAGCAGCGTTCTTTATCGCGGGAGTTCCCGGAATCCTGCTGGCCTTTCTGCTCTTCTTTACGGTGAAAGAGCCCGTTCGCGAAGTTGACGTGAAGGGAGCGCAGCTCAAGGCTCCATCGTATTTCTCAACCCTCGCCTATATCTTCCGGACACCTACGGTCAGGCACCCATTCCTTGGAATCGCTCTGAACTCCATCGCCATGTCGGGCGTCCCGGTCTGGGCCGCGTCGTTCCTTATCCGAACACAGGACTTCTCGCTCGCTCAGGCTGGACTGTTCGCGGGCATCGGCGTCGGAGTGTTCGGCGGCATCGGCTCGCTGATCGGCGGCCCGCTCGGAGATATCGTGACGCGCCGGTTTGGACTGCCGGCGCTGGCGTCCGTGCCCATGGTGATGAGCGCAGCGTCGTTCTTTTCGGGCCTGGTGTTTGCCCTGTCGGGCAATCTGATCATGGTTGCGATTGGTTTCATCCTGTTTGAGATCTTCTCGCGGGCTCACACAGCGTCTGCCTATGCCATGCTTCTCGGGGGGGTCGAATCGCGGATGCGGGGCGTGGTTGTTTCATCGGTTCAGGCGGCGACCAACCTGATCGGATATGGCGTTGGCCCCCTTATAGTGGGGGTGGTTAGCCAACTGGTCGGAGGCGGCAGCAATTCGCTGCAGTTCGGCATGATGGCGGTCATGTTTGCGATGCTCTGGGCTACTGGCCACTTCGCGCTCGCCTGGCGCGCCGCACGCCGCGACAGCGTATGACCTCCGAACTGACCTTCTTCTATACGCCGACGTCATGCTCGCTGGCGTCCCATATCGCGCTTGAGGAGGCGGGCGCCGTCTTCGATCCGCATCGGGTGCGGCTGCATACGCCCGAAGGCGTCGACGACTACAGGCGTATCAACCCCGGGGGCACGGTGCCGGCGCTATCGATTGGCGGCGTCATCATTCCCGAGAATGTGGCGATCCTGACTTGGGTGGCCCGCGCCTTTCCCGATGCGAAACTCATGCCTGACGATCCGGTCGAGTCCGCCCGGGTCATGGCGCTGATCGCCTGGTTCGCCAGTACGGTCCACATCACCCGCCGAATGGCGCGAGCGCCTTTTCGCATGACGCCGGACGAGACGACCCACCCGTCGTTGAGCCGCGAGGGCCGAACCCGATTTCTCGTCAATTTGCAAAAGATTGATGGGCTGCTGGAAGGCCGCGAGTGGCTTGTGGGAGATCGCATGTCGATCGCCGACGCCTACGCCCTCGTATTCTACGCGTGGGGCCATGCGGACGAGCATCCGGTGGTCGATCTGGTCAACTATTCAGAACATGTACGACGGCTGATCGCACGTCCGGCTGTCCAGCGCGCGATGGCGCGCGAAAAGACCATCCTGCCCGTTGCTTGAGCATTCGCCCGAGGGGATCCGCCATGCCGAACCGTCAGCTCAGCGGCCGTCGCATCATTGTCACCGGAGGCGCCAGCGGTATGGGCGAGGGGCTGGTCCGCGCCTTTCCCGCTCTCGGCGCGCGGGTCGTGTCCATGGATTTCGCGGAAGACGCCGGACGGCGGATCGCCGCCGAGTCCGGGGCGGCGGGTTTTACTCTCGTTGACGTAACCCTCGAGCAGTCGGTCGAGGAAACGGTCGCCGAGGCCGTCGGACTTCTTGGAGGGCTTGATGTCCTGATCCATGCCGCTGGTGCGGCGCCAAGTGGCCCGGCGGCCGCAACGTCGCTTGACCTCTGGAGCCACGCCTTGGCTGTGAATGCGACAGGCACCTTTCTCATGAACAGAGCAGTGTTCCCACATCTGGCCGATCGCGGCGGATCTATCCTGAACTTCGCTTCGGCCGCCGGCGTGAAGGGCCATCCGGGCAAGGCCGCCTACGCCGCGGCGAAGGGCGCGGTGCTCGCCTGGACCCGGACGGTCGCCGCTGAGTGGGGAGCTTATGGCATTCGAGTCAATGCGATCGCGCCGGCGATCTGGACGCCGATGTACGACAGGACCAGGTCGGAGATGACTGCGGAAGAACTGGTGGCCCACGACTGCCTCAAAGCTCGGGCCATTCCCCTTGGGGGGCGACTGGGCGACATCAGTGAGGATTTCGTCCCGGTCCTTGCTTTTCTCGCTTCAAAGGAAGCGCGATTTATCAGCGGCCAGACCATCGCCATTGATGGCGGCATGCTGATGGTTCGTTGAACCAACATCCACGGGCGACATGGGAAGTGTCAGGCTAACGCCAAACGGCCCGTGGCAAACAAACGGCCCTTGGCAAAATTGGCGAAAGCCGCTGTCGCCTCAGCCCGTCTTGGGCCCGACCACGTTGCGCAAGGTTCCGATCCCCTCGACCGTCACCTCGACAACATCGGCCGGGCGCAGATAGCGGCCGGTCGCCTGTCCCACGCCTTCGGGTGTACCGGTGAACAGCAGATCGCCGGCGGCGAAGCTCACCCTCTGGTGAATGAAACTAATCAACTCCGGAACGTTCCAGGTCATGTCGGCCGTCGTGCCGTCCTGCCGAACCTCGCCGTTGATTGTGGTCGAGAGACGTAGGGTGGGACTGCCAGCCGGGAACTCATCGGGTGTGACGATCCAGGGTCCCACCGGCGTCGCGCCGTCCTGACTTTTGGCGGCGTAAAGGTCCATGCCGATCCCGGTAGGGCCACTGCGTTGAAGGTCGCGCGCGCTGACGTCGTTGCCGGCCGTGTAGCCGAGGACGGAGGCAAGCGGATCGTCCAGGTCGATGTCGGACGTACCGAGAATGACGACGAGTTCGCACTCATAATCCAGCTCATCGGTCAGCGGGGGGTATCGGATTGGATCCGCGGCCCCGATCAATGCCCCATAGGCCTTCAGGAAGGCAATCGGTTGGGATGGCGCGGCCACACCGAACTCGATCAGATGCTTTCTGTAGTTCGCCCCCGCGATGACGACTTTATTGGTGACATCGCAAGGGGCGAGCAGTCGAAGTTGCGACAGGACAAGCGTAGGTCCGACGAACGTGAGCGCCGCCTCGCCGCCCCCTTGAACGAGACCGGGCCCCCAGTCGGCGACTCCGCCCGCGATCGGCCGGGCGGCATCAGTTGCGGGATCGACGACAGCCCAGAAGGACGGGCCGCCGGTGGTGCACCGGGCCAGTTTCATCAGGCGGCAATCGCTTTGTTGGTCCGCCCCATCTTGTCCAGATCGATATGCAAGAGATCGACCGCGTTCTTCCAACGGATCTTCTCTAAATCCTCGGCTGAGACCCTGAGGCCTGTTGTCAGGTCACCGCGAATGGCGTCACTGCCTCCGAAGTTGGTGCCATAGACCAACCGGTCCGCGCCGATCACCTCGACCAAAGCCTGTCTCATGGGCAACTCGTGTAGTTCAGGGTCGAACCAGAAGTTGGGGAGGTACGACTCGAAGGGTTTCTTATTGTAGACCACATCGAGGTTCTTGATGGTCTGCGCCAGCCGCCCGAGCTGATAAGGAACAAACCCGCCCGCGTGGGTGATGTAGACCTTCAAGTTGGGGAACCGGTCCAGCACGCCTCCGCAGATCAGGTACCAGAAGCATTTGGTCTCGTCGTAGTTCATGCCGACGATGGCGGTCGTTTCGTACTTGTCGGTGTTTGCCTTCGCACCCCAGGTCACGGACTGGTTGTATCCGTGCACGAACATTGGAAGATCGAGATCGCACAGCGTCTCCCAGATGGGATCCATGCGCGGGTCGTCGAATTCCATGCCGCCGAAGTTGGATCCGCCGGCGCTCAATCCTTTGGCGCCCAGTTCGGTGCAGGCGCGACGTATTTCCTTGGCCGCGTTCACAGGATCTTGCAGAGCCGCCGTCGCCCACATGAAAAGCCGGCCGTTTGAACGGCTGCAGTACTCCGCCAGGGTATCATTGACGGTAGTAGAAAATGGGTTCGCGAACGCCGGATCTGCCCAATACATGTAGCAGTGAGAGGGGACCGACAGAACTTGGGCGTCCTGGCCAACAGCGTCCATCCCACTCAGCCGATGGACCGGGTCGTTCCATTTTGCCATGAATTCCTCGACTTCCATGGTCTCGCCACGCGCCACCGCGGCTCGACGCTCGGGAGAGCCGAGGGATAGGATCCACTCGCCAACGCGAAGGCGAATATGGCCGTCGTCATGCTTCTCGAAGAACGGGCCCCAGTGAGGATCCTGATTGTAATAACCCGGAAGCGGAGCGTGGGCGTGAAGATCGATCAGCATGTGATTTTCCCCGGCATCGAGGCCCTTTTGCAGGCCCATCGATTTGAGCGTGTTCGGCAACCCTTGTGTTGAAGATTGCCCTCGCGAATGAATTCGCGCCTAGCCATGTTCTGTAACGCGAATGATATTCCGCTGTCAAAATAATCGTGGAGCCTGGATCGGGGCGTACGTCTGCATTGGGCCCCCGAACTGAAGCTTAATCGACGAGCAGGCGGCTTCCCTGAGACCGCCTTCAAGGCAGCAGTTCTATTTCCTCATAGACAGGAACGCGATTGGCTATCCGAAGATTGCGGACCCGTGGCGAGGAACCAAACACGTCGATTTGTTCGACGAGAAACAGGGAAACCGCTGCTTCGTGATAAGCGCGCGACAGCGAAATCAAGGAACGGCGCCGCGTCTCGGGATCCATCTGCACATTGGACGCCCTCACGCTTGCGGCGAGAGCCTGATCGCAAAAGAAGGGCTGGGGCTTGATACAGGAATAGGCTTCCAGCGGCTTGCGAAGGTCGTTGTAGGGAGCCGCCGTCCACGGACTGGCGAAGGCGTCCACGCCCTCCCAGTCGCCTGTCTGGTTTCGCCGCACCATGGTCGCGTAGGGACTGGGTCGAAATACGGCCCGGACGCCGACCTGGTTCAGGTACCAAGCGACCGCCTGATAGATCGCGGAGTCTGCTGGCAGCGCGCCGATCACGCCCTCGATCACCATCGGGAACCCTTGTGGATATCCAGCTTCGCGCAACAGGGCCCGCGCTAGATCGGGGTCATAGGCGTAGGCGGCGATGGTGGGGTCATGGCCCACCGTCACGCGCGACGCAGGTTGTCCGGATGGCATGCCGCGGGCCGCCATAAGTGTGCGGGAGATCGCATCCTTATCGACCGCATGGTTCAAGGCGCGCCGCACACGAACGTCGTCTAGTGGCGTGTCGCGCCCCTCCGTGATCAGCGCGATCGCCAGAACCTGCATCGACGGCGGTGTTACGATCGTCAAACCGCGCGCCTCAAGAAGCTCCATTTCGTCCAGTCCGACACGACCGAGGTCGATGTGGCCGGAGATCAGGGCTTGGTTCCTCACCGCTTCGTCCAGCAGTTCGATGATTTCCAGGCGCGGCGTCCTGGGTGTACGCAAAGCGTAGGGATTGGCCTCCATGATTGCCCGGCGACCGCGCTCATCGAACCGTACGAGGCGATACGGGCCCGTCCCGACCGGGGCCTTCGAGAAACCGACCGGACCCAAGGTGCGCCACGCCTCCGGCTCGACGATAGGGGTGGCCGTCAGGCGACGCGGAAAAATCGGATCGGGTCTGTTCAATGTCAGTATCAGGGTGTTCTGGCCCCGGACTTCGATCCCGACAACGTCACGCATGCGCGATCCGATCAGGGTCGTGCGGCCAGCCGGCGAGGACAGCCAGCGGAACGTCGCCGCCGCCGCCTCTGCATCCATTTTTGCGCCATTGGAGAAGCGCAGGCCGGGGCGGATATCGAAGATCCACGTCAGACCGTCTGTCGTTGAGAAGCGCTCGGCCAAGGCCGGTTGCACTACGCCGGCCTCGTCCAGCCTCGTCAGACCGTCAAACAGGGCCGACCAGGTGTGGGCCGGCGGACCGCCTTCGGCCCGGTAAGGGTCTCCCCAAGAATTCGGCAGCGCCGGCACGCCAACTCGCAAGACATCGGATCGCTCGTCAGGAGCCGAGCAACTCCCCAACCCCATCACAAGGATCAGGATGATGAGGGGCAGCTTCATGCCGCGTGCTCCGTATCACTGAAGCGAGCGCGGATCACTTCTTGGGGGTCAAGGCAGGCGGCGCGCAGACGTTGCGTGTAGGCCTGTGTGGGGGCTTCCACGACGGCCGACGCCGGTCCTTGCTCGACGATCCGTCCGCGCTTCATGACGATTATTCGGTCGGCGATGGCGGACATTAGAGCCAGGTCATGGGAGACGATCAGGAAGGCGGTCCCAAGTCGGGATCTCAGGTCGCTGAAAAGGGCGGCAATTTGTGCCTTCACCGACACGTCTAGCGCCGACATCGGTTCATCAGCGACGATCAGGCGGGGCGAGAGCGCGAGGGCACGTGCGATGGCGACGCGTTGGCGCTGTCCGCCAGACAGGGCATGGGGTGATCGGTCGGCCATGGCGGCGTCCAAGCCCACGAGTTCCAACAAGGCCGCGGCCCGACTTCGGGCGGCTACGGCGTTTTCCCCGTGGGCGATCAGAGGTTCGGCGACCGAAGCGGCGAGGCTGCGAGAAGGACTCAGTGACGTCGACGGATCCTGAAATATCATCTGCATATCACGCCACACGCGTCGACGTTGGGATGTGCGCAAATGGGTGATGCGCTCCTCGCCGAAAAAAACTTCGCCTTCCGAAATCGGCGCCAGACCCATCATCGCATTCAAAGCCGTCGTTTTCCCCGACCCTGATTCTCCGACGATACCAACGATTTGACCGGGCTCGACCTGGAGACTCGCGCGATCCAGGGCCTTGAACCCCTTGTATTCGACAGAAACCTCCTCAAGCCGGATCAGGGGGGCGGTCATGGCTGTCCTCTGTTGTCTTTCCGGGGCGGCAGTCTGGGGGAACAGGCCAGAAGCTCCTTCGTGTACGGATGAGTGGGCCGGGCGATGATGTTTTGAACCAGTCCGTGTTCAACAATGCGTCCCCCACGCATCACCGCGATCTCATCGCAGATGTAGGCGGCCGCTCCCAAATCGTGCGTGACGAACACGACTGCCCCGTTCACCCGCTCTGCCGAGCGACGCAGCACGTCCAAAATCTCAACCTGGACGGTCGCGTCGAGTGCGGTGGTCGGTTCGTCGGCGATCAGCAGGCGCGGGTTGTTGACCAGAGCAAGCGCGATCAGCGCCCGTTGCCTTTGTCCTCCGGACATCTGGTGCGGGTAGGCGCGCGCCTTGCCGACCGGATCGGGCAGTCCGACTTGATCCAGCGCTTCGATGACTCGATCCCGGGCGACCCGAGCCGATACCCCGGTATGGCGTCGCAAAGCCTCCTCTAGCAGACTGCCCACCCGCCGCACGGGATTGAGACTGGTAAAGGGATCTTGGAAGACCACGCCAATATCACGACCGCGGAGCGGGCGCATTTGATCCTCGGATAGATCGACGATGTCACGTCCGTCGAAGACGATCTCTCCGGCAGATACCCGACAACCCGATGGCAACAGGCCGGGTATGCTCATCACAGTCAGAGACTTGCCCGAGCCCGACTCGCCGACCAGACCCAGAATGCGTCCGGCAGCGAGTTCTAGGTCGATTGTATGTACCAGCGGACCGTCGCCGGCTTCGATGGTGAGCCCCCGCAAGGCCAGCAGCGCCGTCATCGGCGTAACTCCGTCCTGCGTCGCCCGCCCAGCCGCCGAGCGAGCGCGTCGCCGCAAAGGTTCAACAGCAGAACGGTGGTGGCCAGAGCAAAGGCCGGCCCGATCAGCATCCAGGGGGCCTGAAAAAGATAGGGCCGGCTCTCGGCCAGCATCGCGCCCCAGGCTGGCGAGCCCAGCGGGGCTCCAACCCCGAGGAAGGACAACGCGCTAGCGGCGATCAGCATGTCGGCGAAATGAAAGGCGGTCATGGCGATGAGGCTGGGCAATAGAACCGGCAAGATATGGCGATATACTTGGGTCACTCGTCCCACCCCGCCGATACGGGCGGCAATCAGATAGGGCCGCTCGCGCGCCGACAGCGCTTCGGCATAGACAACCCGCGCGAACAGCGGCCAAGCCAATAGACCCAGCACCAGGATTACCGCCATTGCGCTCTGGCCCAGGACGGCTACGGCCGCCATCGCCGCCACAAGCCCCGGGAACGAAAGAGTGAGATTGACGACCTGAAGAATGATCCGTCGCGGCGCACCTGCGAACTCGGCGGCCAGCAGTCCAAGCACGACGCCAATGCATAGGGAAATCGCATTGGCGGCCAGCGCCACCCCCAACGACCATGGAGCACCCGCGATCACACGTGCGAGCACCGGGCGACCTAGCTGATCCGAACCGAACCAGGCCCGCCCGCTTGGCCCCGTCAAACGGTCGTCCAAGTTTAGATCAGCGTTCAGATTGCCTGACAGTACGATGGCGACCGCCACGACGGCGATCGCGAACGAAACTGCCGAGGCGATACCGACGGGCCCGAGGGCACGCCGGATCACCGGGCCTCCGTGATGTTCAGCCGGGGATCCAGCATGACGAAGACCAAGTCTGTGATGACGTTGGCCGCGAATACCAGGCCAGCCACCACAAGAGCGGCCGCCTGTATGACGGGAAAGTCCAGCGCGAGGGTCGACTGAACGAGCAGCCGGCCCAGTCCCGGCCACGCGAAGATGGTCTCGATCACCACCGCGCCGCCAACGAGTGCGGCGAACTGGGCTCCCATCAGGGCGACCGCGCCCAACATCGCGTTCGGCAAGACGTGCCGCCAAAGCACAACGCCCGGTCCGGCCCCGGCGGCGCGCGCGGCGCGGACGAAGTCCTGCCGCATCATCTCATCGACATTCACGGCTACAACCCGCGCCAACTTGGGCGCCAGGAACAGGCTCAGCGACAGGGCGGGCAGGACCCAGGTGCGGGGTCCGGCAAAGCCAAGCGCCGGTAGCCAGTTGGTCTGAATGGCGAAGACCTGGACCAGCACCAATGCGGCGACGAACCCCGGGGTGCCCTGTAGAACATAGACAACGGCCGCCGCAGCGCGTTGAGCCGGGCGATCCGGAGCCGAGCCTAACCAAGCGCCCAGGGGCACAGCGACCATAATGGTGGCCCCCATGGCCAGAAACGCGAGCAGCAGGGTCGCGGGGAGGGCCTGCAGAACCATCGAGAGCGCGGAGTCACCGCTCGCCATCGACTGACCAAAATCGCCCTGCAGCAATCGACCCAAGAACTTGGCGTACTGGATTGGTAGGCTCTCGTCGAAACCATACTGCGTCCTCAACGCCGCCAGCATCTCGGGCGTCGCGTCGTCGCTCGCCAAGGCGGATATGGGATCGCCCGTCGCCCTCAACAGCAAAAAAAGCAACGTCGATAGGCCCAGCAACAAAAGGCCGAGGTCGAGCCCGCGCCGCAGGACGATTCCAAGCTCGGTAACCCGGGCTCCGGCCGCTAGCCGGGAGCCCCAGGCTTGGGTGCGGGATCCCCTCGAAACCTCCCCGCCTTTCAGGCCCGACGAAACGCTGGATACGGGATCCCTGAGACCCATTTGCGCGACCTATTCGCCCCAGCTGTATCGCAAGCTCAGCCCAAACATCCGAGGTGCGCCCACCCCTTGCGAGAATGTTCCAAAGGGCCGCCCCAACTGTGGCGTGCCAAAGGCGTAATGTTCGTTGTCCAGCAAGTTCGTCACGAACAGACCCAGGTCCAGACCCTGTCGCCCCCCGACATCGCGCAGCGACGCGTTGAGGTTCCAAAGACTGTAGGCATCGACGTCCGCGCCGAAGGCCAAACAGGCTGCGAACTGGCCGTCGGGACCGCAGTTCGAACTGCCGGTATCGGAGGTGGCGAAGTCCGACTGGTAGTAGAAATTCAGCGAGACCGAGGGGATCCCGATGCTCGGTGACAGCTCCGGTGACCATGTCACCGAGGCGTTCAGCTGATGTTCCGGTGTGAAGCCGAACCGGGCGTCGGAGATATCGACCCGCGTCAGGATCGGTGCTGCCGTCGTACCGGTGTTGTAAGAGTTGAAGAACTCGTCGTAGCTGGCTTGGGTCAGCGAATAACCGCCGCTGAATTCAAGGCTGGGATGAACCCTCAGCATCCAGTCGGCCTCGATGCCCCAGATGGTTGCGCTCGCGGCGTTGAGCGTCAACGCGGTGACGACGTTGTTCACCAGGAGCTGCGAGTTTCGCTGAATGTCGGTGTACCAACCATGATAGGCCGCGACGTTGAAACGCGACAGCATGCCGTTGATCCGAAACTCGTTTTTTGAGCCGAACTCGATATCGTCGATGATCTCGGGGAGATAAGGTTCGCGCTGGGCGACAGTCGTGGGATTGTTCAGGCTGCCGGCGGCGGCGTTGCCCGGCTGCGCCGAGAACCCGCCGGACTTGTAGCCCCGGCGGTGGGCTACATAGAGCGTATTGCGCGGGGTGACTTCGTAGGTGGCCGACAGCGTCCAGGTCGGCTCGCTGAAGTCGGCCTGCGCCTGAAAGCTACAAAGGTCGCGATCGGGCGTGATCAGGTTGGCGTCCGCGTCGGCCACGGTCGTGTACGGCGACGGAGTAACCGTAACGAGACCGTCCATCCGACAAACGATTCGGCGTGGTAGGGCACCCGTCGCTGCCGCTTCCTGACGGCTGTGCCATACCACTTCGCGCTCGTCCCGGGTCCAGCGCACACCGGCCGAGACAGACAGGTTTTCCGACAGGCTGTAGTCAGCGTGAACGAAGGCGGCGTAGCTGACGTTAGTAGCCTCGGAATCGACCCAGTTAGACAGTGGGGAGGCCAGCGTCGATAGCGCAACCACGCCGGGGTTTCGATTGATCTCGTCCCCCGATTCCCGGAAATAGAACAGCCCGGCGACTACGTTCAAGTTGTCGAAATCGCCTTGCAGTTGCAGTTCGTTGCTGAACTGGGAGGTGTCCTGCAGGCCGCAGTAGCGCTGTATATGGGAAAGGGTGCCTAACGCATCCAGGCAGTAATCTACCTCGATATCCCGCCAGCCAATGATGTTCTTCAACGTGAGCGTCTCGGACAGATCCAGCGTGCTTGTGTTTTGCAGGCCAACGACTCGGTTGTGAGCCCGATTGCGGAAATTTTCGGCGCCCGACCCTTGCGCATTCTCGTAGAAGCCCAGTGTCTGCTGGCGATCGAAGTCGGCCTGCAGCAAGGCGCGAAGAGTCGCATTCGTGATCGCAATCGGGTTGATAGCGGTGGGCTTCAGCATCGATCCGGCCTCATCGGAATCGAGCCAGGTTCCGATCAGGGTTGAGGTGAACGCCTCGGTGGGGGTCCAACGCAACGAAGCCCGCAGGCTCTGGTTGTTGATGTCGTAGCTGCGCTGACCGGTCGTTACGCTGCGGAAATAGCCGTCTCGTTCGATAGTTCGGCCGGCGATGCGCAGGTCCAAGGTTTCGCCCAAGGGCAGGTTCGCGGCCCCTTCGAGATCACGAAGATTGTAGTCGCCTATGCGGGCGGTGACATAGCCCTCTGCCGATTCCCCAGGGGCCATGGGAGTGATCAGAACGGCGCCGCCGGTATTGTTGCGGCCGAACAGAGCTCCCTGCGGGCCGCGCAGAACCTGGACGGACTCCAGATCATACATGGTGGCGTTTCCGCCACCGGCTCGGGACTGACCGACCTCAGCGAAATAGACCCCGACGGCTGGGTCGATCAGCATGGTGGGCGTGCTAGCCCGCTGGCCTCGGATCCCATACTGGGGCGTGCTGATCCCGCGGGCCGTGGGTGTGACGGTGAGGGACGGAGCAACCCGCTGCAAATCCTGCGGCTGCAGGATGTTTTGGCGCTGCAGTTGTTCCCCGCTGAAGGCGCTGACCGCGATCGGCACGTCCTGAAGACGTTCTGACGTCCGACGAGCGGTGACAATAATCTCATCGAGGGACGCGGTCTCATCCGCTTGACCGCCTGCAAGCGGTTCCGTCCGCGTCGGCGCTGTCTGCGCAGTAGCGGTGCCTGCCATGGTCAAGGCGGTGGCCGATAACAGGCCGGCCATCAGATGATTGGTCAAGGTCTCGTCCTTTCCTGGGAGCAGATTGAATCTGCCCTTGGTTCCCTCCCGCTCCCGCGTCTTCGCGCGGTAAGCGTCGTCGCTGACGGCCCGTAAGGCCGCAGTCATGGTATACGGTATACAGATTGGTATTCTAATGCCAGATTTTTTTGCGGCACGGAGCGGTTGCCATTGGGGGCACGGCCTGAACGACTGTCAGCTGCAGGGGATCGTCGGTTCCTTGCGAGTAGATAGATCCTGGATCGGGTGCGTCGCCGGGGTTCCGAAATCGTCTTGCGGCTCCTTTCGGGACTGCCACTCACCGACCTCTCTGCTCGTCGGGTTCTGCCGCGAATCCGAATAGGCTCCCACATGTGGGCCGCTGTGAATGGTGACAGTCAAAACACGATCAAGCATCTTGACGTTTACAGCGTTGGCTACATGGTTTGGTTGTCGTCAAAAGATACAATCGCCTGCGAAAGACTTCGAGATCACGGAAATTTCATTGATTAGAATTTCGCCAATGTTTTCAGGATCATCAGATTTTCTCGGCATGTTGATCGGTTTCGTGTTCGACTGGCCACAAAAAATCCAGAACATTCAATGTTCTGGGCCCGTTGATGCAATCGAGTGGGAATAGTTCGCGGCGTTTCGAAGTCTTCTCGACCGGCACACCGGGTATCGGCCGCTGAGGGCTGACTAGATCCGTTTCAGGATCCCGTTGACCGCGCTTGTCGAGTTGACCCCGAAGAAATCCGTGTAGCGCGAGTCGATGACATAGGGCCGATGCCGCAAGGCCCGCGCCATGGCGGCCTGTTTGGGAATGGCGTCCTCGATCACGAGATAATCCCCGGGACGAAGGAGGTCGTCGAGCGCCCCGAGCGTTTCCTCCAGATCACCATGAAAATCCTCGATGACCAGCAGAGGGACCCCGACGAGTTTTCGGTCTCGGCGCCGCTCCTGAAGCCATTCGATGCAATCCCCGCGGTAGGTGATTATTCCG
Organism: Brevundimonas sp. UBA2416; assembly: GCF_002343105.1. Lineage (NCBI taxonomy): Bacteria > Pseudomonadati > Pseudomonadota > Alphaproteobacteria > Caulobacterales > Caulobacteraceae > Brevundimonas > Brevundimonas sp. UBA2416. The sequence goes on along the minus strand of NZ_DDRM01000037.1, from coordinate 56,652 downwards.
GGCTGCGTCCGATCGTCCGTGTTCAGATCGATCGCGTGAACAGTGGCGTCCACATTCAGGGCCATGCACATATCCCGGAACCATGCCGCTGACCCTCCGGCGCCGGCCCCGAGTTCCACAATGTTTTGCGGCCGGACCTCGGCCAGCATCAAAGGGTAGAGCGCGATCTCATAGACGGTTTTGAAACAGGCTTGCCCTCGCCACTCATAGGGCGCGCTCGTGCCCTGGCTATAGAGCATGCCCCGGTAGTCGACCTCCGTGTAGAACCCGAAAGCCTGCAACTGCGATTGCCGCTCCTCCCAGCTCAGGAACCGGGGTTCGGAGCCGATCAGCCTTGCGCAATAGAGCTTCAGCATGTCCGCTTCGCCGCGGTTCGACGTCCCCCGGCTCAGGACGCCGAGCATGTGGTTGTCCAGATAGGTGGGAATCCCCCCTCGCTCGCCCAACACGTCGCAAATCCGCGATCTGGCGACGGATTCGTCGGGAAATCCCACGTGCGCCAGCGCGGCCCGGACCTCACGGAACTTGTCCTCGGGCGTTTCCATGCCGTTGCGTTAAACGGCAGCCGGTCAGAGCGCAGCCTGTGAGGTATACCGGTACACCAACATCGCATCACGACCCCTGGCGATCTCTGCGTCACGGGAGGCCTTCGACAGCGCTCTCCAGGCTCCCGTCAGTCGCAGCCCGGCGCGACGGTCTCGAACCGCTCATCCCACCAGCCCTGCCAGAGACTCTGCAGATCGGCGAAAGCGGTTTCGCTGAGGCCGTAGGTTGTCAGGGTGATCATGGTCGTGCCGCGCGGGCGCTTCTCGCTCGGCGGCTGGTCCAGGACGACCAGCAGGCCGTCGCCCCAGGCGTCCACGGTGACTCCGGTCTGATGGCGCGCAGTGAACCAGATTTGACCGGAAGCCGTCGTATGCGGCCCCAGCGGTCCGGACCATGGCTCGCCCGCCGCCGGAGCGGCGTCGAGGCCGAGCAGCGAACGGGCCAGCCGGTCCTCGCGGGGCAGGCCAGAGAAGAACAGGGTGCGGCGCGCCTCGCCCTCGTGCCGGGCGAAGGCGAAGGCCAACTGCCAGGTGAAGGAAATCCAGCCCTCGATCATGCCGTCGAAGACGTCGGACCACTCTCCGGCGGGCGCGGAGCGAACAACGCGGACGACGCTGGTCGCATCACCGGTCGCCTCGACCTCGTAGCGGTCGTTGACGCCGACGAATGTGACCACCCGCTTCTCATCATCGGCGCTGGCGTGGGTGATGAAGATGAAGTCGATCTCATCCTTCAGGCTGTCGGCGTCCCAGCCGAACCAGTTTTTGATCTTCTGCGGGTCGCGCAAGGCGGCCCAGACCGCGTCGGCGGGAGCGGGAACGGTGACCTCGACGAGGACGTGGTCTTCCATGGGCTGGGCGGCTTCGGTCATGGGTCAGTTCCTGACGGGAGTGGTTTTGGCGACGGCGGGATGGGCGACGGCAGTGAGTCGATAGCGCCGGCCGGTCGGCGCGGCGTATTTGCGGGCGAGGGCAGCCACGGCGGCGCTGACCTCTTCGGTGAAGGCGTCGAAGTCAGCAGGCGCGGCGAAGGTCACGTCGGCCTCGACGGTCAGGGTCAGCAGGCGCGAGCCTTCGGCGGCCGCGTCCTGACGCATGCGGGCGACATCGCGGACCATGGTCGACGCGGTCTTGATCAGGTGATCGGCGGCGTGGCGGTCCTGGGCCTCGACCGCGTCCGGGTCCGGCGGGGCCTGCATCAGGCCGGGATCGAAGACATAGTTCCGCGCCGCGACAAACAGGCGTTCGGTGAAGCCGCGCTTGCGGCGTTCTCCCGCCAGCTGGACAAGCCCGGCGGCCTCGAGCGCATTGAGATGATAGCCGATGTTCTGACGCGGCAGTCCCAGCTGTTCGGCCAGTCCGGCGGCCGAGGCCGGCTCGGTGAGGGCCATCAGGATGCGGCGACGAATGGGCGCCAGCGCCAGCAGCGCGGTGTCCAAATCGTCGAGCAGGGCGGAAGGTCGGGCCGTCATGACCTCAACCTGCATTAGACAAAATAGTTTGTCAAATGACCGTCAGACGGAGGTGCGGACATCCCTTGAGGCGCGCTCCAGCACAGTGGCGGGGGATTCGCCTGCCGTTACCTCGGCCACGCCGACCTCGAACTCGACCACGAAGGGCGACCGATCAGGACCGGCGTCGAAGGCGGTGCAACCGATGACGGCGGCGATCCGGTCGGCGGCGATCCGCCCGGCCGGTCCCTGCGTCGCCGGCAGGGCCAGGGCGAAGACGTCGGGCGACAGGCGGGCGGCGGTGTCCTCTGTGCGGATCAGGCGCGAGACCATGGCCCCGATCTGGGGCAGGGCGCGGTCCAGCCAGCCGCCCTTGCGGGCCTCGACCACGGACTCGGTCTCAGAGACGCGCAGCACCGCGACCGACAGCGGGCGGCGCCGCAGACGGGCCCCCTCGGCTACGCGGGCCAGATGGCTGGCGAACAGTTCGGGGGTGAACAGGCCGGTTGTGGGATCGGTCAGGCCCGAGCCGCGCGCGCTCTCCAGCGCCTTGCGGATGGCGACATGGCGGCGATGGGCGCGGGCGAGGGCGGTGATCCGCTCAGCCGTCTCGTCTTCGGGCGTGTCGGCGGCGGCGACGTCGGCGAAGCCGCGGTTGTAGAGTTCCGACAGATTGATCTCGCCGGAGCCGCGCAGATAGAGCACCGCCGGGATGTGATAGAGCCGGGTGTTCCGCTTCATGCCCGAGGCGATGGACAGGGCCGGCGTATGGTCCTCGGCCCCCCACAGGACGGCGGCGTCAAACGGCCGCTCATGCAGATAGTCGAAAGCGGTATAGGGCGTCGGCGCCGCCACCACGTCACAGCCGCGCGCCGTCAGGGCGTTGGACAGGGCGAGAAAATGCCGGTCGGGCTTGCCTGCGGCCAGCACGCGCAACGGGCTCGAGTCGACATCGGCGATCGGCAGCGGCTGGCCTCGCGCGGCGAAGGTGGCCTCGCGCAACGACACCTCTTCCTCGGCGATGGCGGACCGGACCAGGTTTTCGAGCCGCAGGGCTGCCTGGGCTGCGTGAGGCGGTCCGGACATGACGATATCGGCCAGTCCCGGGTCCCAGTCCGCAGCTTCCGCGCCAATCGCCAGAATTGGGAGGCGGCGAGGGGAGACGGTCTGTCGCAGGGCGCCGATGCCCTCGACGGCGTCCGGGAGGCGGGCATCGAGAATCACTGTTTCCAGCGGCCAGTCGATCAGCACCTGAATGGCGCCGGCGAGCGAACGGGCGGTCACGGTGCGCCAGCCAAGGGCGTCCAGGCCCTGACACAGCGGGCCGATCAGGTCATCGTCGGGGGCGACGACCAGTATGCGCGGATCGGAACCCAAGGTCGAAATCTCCAGCCGTCCCCAGCCCCGGGGGCGGTCTCATGGCCGCGGACCATAGCGAGGGCGGGCGCCCCTAAGCAACGGGTTGATCGTCGCTTTCGACGGCGGGTTTCCCGCAGACCGAATTACGGTAGTAGTGCGAGCTTGGAGGGTTTGGGGACCGGATTGCAGGCAAAATCGGACATTCAAACAGCGGCGCGCTGGGCCACGCCCATGCTGTGGGGTCGCCTGTCGGTCAAGGCGTTCTCGCGCAGCTGGGGCCGCGACGTGATGCTCTACACCGGCGGCGTGTCGTTCTTCGCCCTGCTGGCCGTCTTCCCGGCCATCGCCATCCTGATCGGTTTCTACAAGGCGGTGCTGTCCATTGGCCAGGTCAGCGAACAGGCGGCGGCCCTCGCAGACGTCATGCCGACCGCGGCGCGCGCCATCTTCCGCCTCGAGATCGAGCGGCTGGCCAATGCCTCGGCGCGGACCGTCTCGGCCCAGAGCTTCTTCGCCGTGGTCATCGGCGGCTACGCCGCGCACCGGGGGTTCAAGGCCCTGCTGGCCGGACTGAACCTGATCCATGACGAGAAGGAGCCGCATGGCTTCTTCAAATTCAATCTGCTGGCCTTCTTCGTCGCTCTGGCGGCCTTCCTGCTGTTCACGGTCGTGTCCGGGGCGGTGGTGACCTCGCGACTGCTTGAGCACGCCGGTCCGGGCGAAACCGCGGCGACAGGCGGTGGCCTGCCGCTGGAGGGGCTATGGCCGGCGCTCGGGCTCGCGATCGGCCTGACCATGCTGTACCGCTACGCCATGTCCCACCGCACGCCGGTGGCCTGGGCGCCGGCGATCGCGGGCGGGGTGGTGGCGACGGTGATGTCGACCATCTCGTCGTGGCTTTGCGCCATCTACGTCGAACAGATCGCGCCGCTGGGGGCGACCTATGGCTCCGTCGGCGCGGTGGTGGTGCTGCTGATCTGGCTGTCGTGGAACGTCAACGCCATCTTCTACGGCGGCGCCTTCGCTACCGAGATGGAGATTGCCGCCCGGTCGATGGGCGCGCCCGAAATCGAGCCTGACGAGCCCCTGCCGGAATCGGTGGTCAGCCTTTCGGAGCGGCGGGCGTCGCGACCACGATAGTCAGGACGCCATCCGCCTCGTCGATCGAGACGGTTTCCCCGCCCAGTCCGGCCATCAGATGCGGAACGTCGATCCGCGCCATGGGGTCGGTCGCCAGCAGGGTCAGCCGCGCGCCGGGCGCGGCCTCGCGCATCGCCTTCTGAAGTTTCAGGCTGGGGGTCGGGCAGCGGTGGCCGCGCGCGTCAATGATCATGCGCTGATCCGGTCCAGCAGCAGGCCGAGGGCCACGCGGACGCTGGCCAGCCGGACCTCTTCGCGTCCGATATCGCCGAAGCGGTGTTCGGAATGGATGGCCCCGCCCGGTCCAACCGCTCCGAAATGCACCAGCCCCACAGGCTTGTCCGCTGAGCCGCCTCCCGGTCCGGCGACGCCCGTCACCGAGACGCAGACCCGGGCCGGAGAGCGGGTCAATGCGCCGTCCGCCATCGCGCTGGCGACTTGCTCCGAGACGGCGCCCTCGGCTTTGATCAGCTCTGCAGGCACCCCCAGAAGCTCGGTCTTGGCGGCGTTGCTGTAGGTGACGAAACCGCGCTCGACGACGGCCGACGAACCCGCGATCGCCGTCAGGGCCCCCGCGACCAGTCCGCCGGTGCAGCTCTCGGCCGTGGCGATGGTCAGGCCTCGAGCGACGGCCGTCTCGATCACGTGACGGGCCAGGGTCTGGATGTCGTCGGGAAACATGCGTTCGAGGCCTTCCGAAAGGGCGGCGAGTCGGTTCAGGGTGGCGGAACGCGCCCGGGGACGGCGCCAGCATACGGGGCGGGCATGAGCGACACCACCGGGGACTCGAGCGTCGAAACGGGCATCGCCCCGGACCGCTTGACACCGATCCTGTTCGCCGTGGCGATCTTCACATCGGCCGCCCTGGTCTTCGTGGTCCAGCCGATGGTGACCAAACTGGTCCTGCCCATGCTGGGCGGATCGCCCGCGGTGTGGAACACCGCCATGGTCTTCTTCCAGACGGCCCTGCTGGCCGGCTACGGCTATGCCCACCTGTTGCAGAAGGTCGGGTCGATCAAGACCCAGGTTGGGATCCATCTCGCCCTGCTGCTGGTCGCGGCCCTGTTCCTGCCCTTGAGCGTCAACGGCCTGCTGGGCGATCCCGACCCGTCGGCGCCGATCATGTGGCTGCTGGCAACCCTGACCCTGTCGGTGGGCGCGCCGTTCGCCGTGCTGTCGGCGACGGCGCCGTTGCTGCAGGCCTGGTACGCCCGGGTTCGCGCCGGTCATGCGGACGGCCAGAACCCCTATGTTCTGTACGCCGCCTCCAACCTCGGCAGTTTTCTGGCCCTGCTGTCCTATCCGATCCTGATCGAGCCGCTGGCGACCCTGTCCGGACAGCGCGGCTGGTTCGGCTGGAGCGGCGGCTATGCCGTGTTCGTGCTGATGGTGGTGGCTCTGGCCCTCACCGTATGGCGTCGGCGGCTGGACCAGACATCCGAGCCCGCGCAGCTCCAGACCAGCGCGCCGATGTCATGGCGTGAGAGAGGCATACTGGTGCTGTTGGCTGCGGCGCCGTCCAGCCTGATGCTGGGCGTGACGTCTCACCTTTCGACGGACGTCGCCTCGGCGCCGTTCCTGTGGGTGCTGCCGCTGGCGCTCTATCTGCTGACCTTCGTCATCGCCTTCCAGAACCGGCCATGGATCCCGCTGAATGTCACCCTGATCATCCAGGGGGCGACCGGCGCGATCGTGGTGCTGATCGTGGCCTTCCGCTCGGCCAACTGGTCGATGGCGTTTGGCCTGCATCTGATCGCCTTCTTCTTCGCCGCACTGATGTGCCACCAGCTGCTCGCGTCACGGCGACCGCAGCCGGACCGGCTGACGGAATTCTATCTGCTGATGTCGCTGGGCGGCGTCGTCGGCGGCGCCTTCACGGCCCTGCTGGCGCCGGTGATCTTCAACATGGTGTGGGAGTATCCGCTGGTGCTGGTGCTCGTCGGTCTGGCCCGACCGTGGGGCAAGCGCGGGCTGACCGGTACGCACACCGGAACCCTGATCGCCGCCGCGGCTGTTGCGGCGTCGCCGGTGCTGTTGTCGATCTGGTTGAACGCCAACGACGGCGCGCGCGGCTGGTTCTACGCCAATTTCCCGCTCGGCATGGACCAGCTGGCCATGGTCATGCTGATGCCCGCGGCCATCTGCGCCTTCCTGCTGCGGGACCGGGCGCTGTTGTTCACGGCCATCCTGCTGATGATCACCCTGTCGTCCCAGTGGATCGCGCGCGGCTATGACTGGAGCTACTCCGAGCGCAGCTTCTTCGGTGTGATGCGGGTGGCGAATTCGCCCGATCCCCGGCTCGGCGGCGATGTCCATGTGATGATGCACGGCACCACCCTGCACGGAGCCCAGGCCCGCAACGATCGCTTCGACTGCGTGCCGACCCTCTACTATGCGGCGACCACCCCGATCGGCCAAGCGGCGACCATGGTCGGGCGGCGCGGTCCGGCGAGGATCGGCGTGGTCGGTCAGGGCACCGGCGCCATGGCCACCTACAAGCGCACCGAAGACTCGATGACCTTCTTCGAGATCGACCCCATGGTCGACCGGCTGTCCCGCGATCCGCAGTGGTTCAGCTACATCTCCGATTGCGCTTCGGGCCCGATCAACACGGTCCTGGGAGATGCGCGACTGACCCTGGCGAAGGAGACCCCGGGTTCCTACGACCTGCTGATCATCGACGCCTTCTCGTCCGATGCCGTGCCGACCCATCTGCTGACGGTTGAGGCGATCGACGGCTATCTGGCGCTGCTGAAGCCGAACGGCGTGGTCCTGCTGCACCTGTCGAACCGAAACCTCGATATCACCCTGCCGGCCGTCGCCGCGGCCCAGGCGCTCGGTCGGCCGAGCCTTCACCAGCTCTACTATGAGCGGGACGACACGCCACAGATGGCCGAGGCCTCGACCGAGGCCCTGATCCTGTCGCCGACGCCGGAGGGCCTCAGGGACTTCATGGCCGACGACCGCTGGAATACGCCGGCCCGGACCGCGGTGCGACCGTGGACCGACGACTACGTCAATCTGTTCGGGTCGCTCCAGCGCAGCATGTTCGACACGCCCGAGCTTCAGGCGCTCAGGAGCCAGTAAGCTCGATCGTCGCGATGGCCTGGGCAGCCAGCCCTTCGCCGCGGCCGGTGAAACCCATGGCCTCGGTCGTGGTCGCCTTGACGCTGACCGCGTCCAGCGGAAGCGACAGCAGGTCGGCCAGCCGCTCGCGCATGGCCTGACGGTGCGGCTTCACCTTGGGCCGTTCGCAGATCAGGGTGACGTCGACATTGACCAGCCGCCCGCCGCGCGCGGTCAGGCGCTCGACGGCGTGGATCAGGAAGCGGTCGGACGCGGCGCCCTTCCACTGCGGATCGGTGGGCGGGAAATGGTCGCCGATATCGCCGTCGCCCATGGCCCCCAGGATGGCGTCGGTCAGGGCGTGCAGACCGGCGTCGGCGTCCGAATGGCCGATCAGCGTCTGGTCGTGCGGAATCTCGACACCACACAGCCAGACCGAGGTTCCCGGTCCCCAGCGATGGGCGTCAAAGCCCTGACCGACGCGCGTCTGGCGGGGGATGAGCGCTTCGGCCATGGCGAAATCCTCAGGGTAGGTCAGTTTCATCAGGCGGGCGTCGCCGGCCACCATGGCGACGACGCCTCCGGCGGCACGGACGACTTCGACGTCGTCCGTCGGAGGTGACCTGTCCGGCCAGGCGGCGTAGGCGCGGCGGATGGCGTCCAGTCGGAAGCCCTGGGGTGTCTGGGCCCGCCAGAGGTCGGCCCGATCAACGGACGCGCCCATGATCCCGTCCGCGCCCCGACGCAGACTGTCGGCCACCGGAAGGACGGGGAGGGCGGCTTCATGGTCGTCGAGCGACCTGAGCACCCGGTGGATGGTCGCGGCATCGAGGAAGGGCCGCGCCGCGTCATGGATCAGAACCCGGGCGTCGGCTCCCGCGGCCAGAGCGCCAAGACCGGCCTGGACCGAGGCCGCGCGCGTGTCGCCGCCCTCGACTGTGAACCAGCCTTCCAGCCCCGCCAGCGCCTCCCCGGCCAGGGCTTCGGCGCCGGGGGCGACGACCACCGCCAGCTCAGACGCCCCGGCGGCCAGAAGGGCCTCTGCGGACCAGCGCAGCACCGGCCGGCCACCCAGTTTGCGCCACTGCTTGGCTTCGCCTGCCCGGGAACCCGTTCCGGCGGCGACGATGATGGCGGAGAAACTCATGGCGCCGCTTCTACTCACCCGACGCGGCGCTGACGAGGGCTCCATGCGTTGAGTCCATCCTGTTTGACAACGGACTGCGGCGAGGACAGCCTGTTCATGGGAGGACTTGGCATGACTCATTCGATCCTGCAGCCCGTCATCGCCCTGGTGCTCTGGTCGATGGTGATGTGGGCCTGGCTCTACGCCACGCGCCTGCCCGCCATGATCCGGGCACGGACGAAGCTGGACCCGACCCAGCCGCGCGACGTCATGCTCGGCGGCCTGCCGCCGCGGGTGCGATGGAAGGCCGACAACTACAACCACCTGATGGAGCAGCCGACGCTGTTCTACGCCACGGCCCTGACGCTGGCCCTGATCGGACAGGGCGAAGGCCTGAACCTCTGGCTGGCCTGGGCCTATGTGGCGTTGCGGGTGATCCACAGCCTGATTCAGGTGCTGATCAATGTGATCGTCGTCCGGTTCGCCGTCTTCATGATCGCGAGCGGCGTTCTGGTCTTTCTGGCCGCGCGGGCCGCGATGGCCGTCTTCCAGGCCTGAGTCCGGGTTGGACCCGGGGCGGGAAACCCCCTATCTGCCCGCCCATGCACAGCGGCCTGCAAATCGGCGACGTCTGGGTGCCCGGCCGGGTGCTGACCGCCCCCATGACCGGCATCACCGACCTGCCGTTCCGGCGGCTCGCCTCGCGGCTGGGCGCGGCCTATGTCGCGACCGAGATGGTTGCGGCTGCCGAACTGGCGCGGGCGCGTCCCGACGTCGTGCGCCGGGCAGCGGTGGGCGAGGGCCTGCCGTTGACCGTCATCCAGCTGGTCGGTCGGGATCCCGCCGCCATGGCCGAGGGCGCGCGCATGGCGGAACAGGCCGGCGCCGACATCGTGGATCTGAATTTCGGCTGTCCGGCCAAGGAGGTCACCGGTTCCGCCTGCGGCTCGGCCCTGATGCGGACGCCCGACCTGGCCTGCCGGCTGATGCAGGCGGCGGTCGAGGCCACCTCGCGGCCCGTGACAGTCAAGATGCGGCTGGGCTGGGACGACGCTCATCGCAATGCGCCCCTGCTGGCGAAGCGGGCCGAGGAGATCGGCGTCCGGGCCGTCACGGTGCATGGACGGACCCGGCAGCAGTTCTACACCGGCGTGGCCGACTGGACCGCGGTCGGCGAGGTCAAGGCGGCGGTCGGCATTCCGGTCATCGTCAACGGCGACATCCTGACCGCCGACGATGCGCGCGAGGCCCTGAGGCAGTCGGGCGCCGATGCCCTGATGCTTGGCCGCGGCGTCTACGGCCGACCCTGGCTGGCGGCGCATATGGAGCGGGCGCTGGCTGACGGGACGGTGCTACTGGAGCCCGACCGGGACGAGCGGCTGGGCATCGTCATCGAACACCTGCGCGCTTCCGTCGCTTTCTACGGCTTGCCGCTGGGGCTGAAGATGTTCCGCAAACATCTGGGCTGGTACGTCGAACAGGCGCCCTGGCCCGATGATCCACTGGAGCGCAGGGCGGCCAAGGCGCGGCTGTGCCGGCTGGACACCCCTGAAGCCGTCGAACAGGCCCTGACCGCGCTCTGGCTGGAAGTGACGCATTCCGGCAACCCGGGTGTTGATATTCCGCCACAGGTGGTCAAGACTGCTGTGGCATGACGGATACGCCCGCCGCCGAGACTGAGCCCGCTCCGCCCGCCGATCGACGCGGCGCGGTGCGCTGGTTCTCCGGTTGGTCCGAGGAACGTCGCCGCAATAGCTTCCTTATCGTCTACGCCGTCGCCTTCCTGGTCACCGCCGCCGCCATCTGGCTGGTGGCGGTTGCGCCGGGGGCCAGCGGCGAGGGCGCGCGGGCAGCGGCCAGCCAGGCCGTTCTGGCCATCCTCGCTGTCAATCTGCTGCTGATCGGCGGACTGGCCGCCGTGGTTGGCCGCCGGGCCCTGATGCTGTTCCGACGGCGCACCGACGCCGGCGCCCGGCTGCACCTCCGGTTTGTGACCCTGTTCTCGATGGTGGCCCTGATCCCGGCGGTGCTGATCGCGCTTGTCTTCGGGGTGCTGGTCAATCGCGGCGTGGATCAGTGGTTCAGCGACAATGTGGAGTCGGCTGTCAAGAACAGCGCCCTGATCGGCGACGCCTATCTGGATGACGTCTCGAACGAGATGGACGGCGACCTTGCCGTGATCGCGGAGCAGTTGGGCTCGGTTCGGCCCCTGTTTGCGAACCGGATCCAGTTTTCGGATGCCCTTACCCAGATTGCCGAACTTTTCGGCTATCCCGCCATCTACATTCTCGGACCGGACGGCGCGGTGCTGGCCAGTGGCGAAATGCCCGACGCTCCGCCCTATCTGGCGCCGCCGCGTGCGGTTCTGGAGGCTGCGGCCGAGGGTGGGGAGCCGCCCCAGCACGTGTCGGAGAACCCTGATGCCGTGCGGTCGCTGATGGCCCTGCCGGTCTATGGTGAGGCCTACCTCTATCTGGTGCGTCCGCTCAAGCCGGGCCTCATCGCCCAGATGCGGAACGGCGAGGAATCCATCGTGGCTTTCCGCGAGGCCAAGCAGAGCCGCTCCCGTATCCAGGCCGCCTTCGCCCTTGGCTATTTCGAGACCGCGCTTCTGGTGCTCGTCGGGGCTATCTGGCTGGGCATGGGGGCGGCGAGCGCTATCTCCGCGCCCATTGGACGTCTCGTCGAAGCGGCCGACAAGGTCGCGGGGGGCGACCTGACCGCGCGTGTCGATGACGCGGACGGACCGGGCGAAATCAAGACTCTCTCCGCCGCCTTCAATCGGATGACCGGCGACCTGGAGGCGCAGCAGGCCGCGCTCAGGGCCGCCAGCGAGGAGGCCACGGGTCGCAGCCGGTTCATCGAGACCGTGCTGTCGGGCGTCTCGGCCGGCGTCATCGGCCTCGACCGGCGCCGCCGCGTCTCAGCGATCAACGACAGCGCGGTCGAGCTTCTGGCCATTCGCGACCCGGCCATCATCGGCCGGCCCCTGGGCGAGGTTTCGCCCGAACTCAGCGAACTGGCCGCCCGCGCCGAGGCCCATATCGAGGAAGAGATCGACGTCAGCCTCGAGGGCGAAACCCGCCGCCTGCGCGTGCGCATCGAGGGCGGCGTCGGCGGCGAGATGGTCCTGACCTTCGACGACATCACCCGGCTGGTCACGGCCCAGCGCAACGCCGCCTGGCGCGACGTCGCGCGGCGCATCGCCCACGAGATCAAGAACCCCCTGACCCCCATCCAGCTTTCGGCCGAACGACTGCGGCGGCGCTATCGCAGCCAGGTCGGGGACGACGTCGAGGTGTTCGACCGCTGCACCGAGACCATCATCCGGCAGGTCGGCGACATCGGCCGGATGGTGGATGAGTTCTCGTCCTTCGCCCGGATGCCTGCTCCGCGGTTCACCGCCTGTGATCCGGCCGAGCTGCTGCGCGAGGCAGTGTTCGCCCAGCGGGTGGCGGCGGCCGCGGTCGGTGTCGAGCTGATCGACCCTCTGCCCAGTGTGGTGCTGCACGCCGACCGGCCAATGGTCGGCCAGGCCCTGACCAACATCCTCAAGAACGCCGGCGAGGCCGTGGCCGCGCGGCGCGCCATCGCCCCGCGCGACGGCGACGGCGACCGGCCGGGAATTTCGGCGCGGCTGCTGGTCGAGGACGAGTCCGTGGTCTTCATCATCGAGGACGACGGCATGGGCCTGCCCGCCAAGGACCGTGACCGGCTGACCGAGCCCTATGTGACCACGCGCGAGAAGGGCACGGGCCTCGGCCTGGCCATCGTCAAACGCATCTGCGAGGAGCACGGCGGCGAGCTGAAGCTGGCCGACGCAGAGACCCTGGCCGGCGCTCGCGTCTGCCTGATCTTCCCCCTGAAATCCCAACCGAAACCGACCGGCGCCGCCGGGACGAAGGATGCGAAAGCCTCCCGGTCCCGCACGGCTCCGGCCGCCGAATAGCGAGGCGATATGCGATCCACGGGAGCCGATATTCTGGTCGTCGACGATGAGGCCGACATCCGCGAGCTGGTCTCCGGCCTGCTCGAGGACGAGGGCCACGCCGTGCGCGTGGCGGCCAACTCCGACGAGGCCCTGGCCGCGATCCGCGCCCGGCGGCCGTCGTTGGCCCTGCTCGACATCTGGATGCAGGGCGGTGGGCTTGACGGCCTGGAACTGCTGGACGTGATCAAGGAACTGGATCCCGACCTGCCGGTGGTGATGATCTCGGGCCACGGCAATATCGAAACGGCGGTGACGGCGCTCCAGCGCGGGGCATACGACTTCATTGAAAAGCCGTTCAAGTCCGACCGGTTGGTCGTTGTTGTTCAGCGAGCACTCGAAGCGTCGTCGCTGAAGCGCGAGAACAAGCGGCTTCGGGCCCAGGTCGCGGCGCCCAGCGGCTTCATCGGCCGTTCCGCCGCCGCCCAGGCCCTGCGCAGCACGGTCGCCAAGGTGGCGCCGGCCAATAGCCGCGTCCTGATCTCAGGCCCGCCCGGCTCGGGCAAGGAGCTGGTGGCGCGTCAAATCCACGAGGCCAGCGCCCGGTCGAAGGGCGAATTCGTCGCCATCGCCGCAGCCGGCATGACGCCCGAGCGTCTGGACATCGAACTGTTCGGTGAGGAGGGCCACGACGGTCGCCCGCGCAAGATCGGCGTCTTCGAACGCGCCCATAACGGCACCCTCTATCTCGACGATGTCGGCGACATGCCGCGCGAGAGCCAGAGCCGGGTGCTGCGGGTGCTGGTTGAGCAGCGCTTCCGCCGCGTGGGCGGCGAGCAGGACGTCCAGGTCGACATCCGCGTGGTCACCTCGACCTCGCGAGACCTGAAGGTCGAGATCGCCGAGGGCCGCTTCCGCGAGGACCTGTTCCATCGGCTCAACGTCGTGCCGATCCGCGTGCCGGCCCTGTCGGAGCGGCGCGAGGACATCCAGGAGCTGATCGACTATTTCATCGACACCCTGTCCGCCTCGCAGGGCTTGCCGAAGCGACGGCTCGGCGACGATGCTATCGCCGTGCTTCAGGTCCATCCCTGGCCGGGCAATGTCCGTCAGCTGCGCAACAACGTTGAGCGGCTGCTGATCCTGGCCACGGGCGATCCGTCCGAGCCGATCAGCGCCGACATGCTGCCGCAGGAGGCGACCAACGCCAATTCCACCGGCACCCTTGGCGGCGAGCGCATCATCGCCCTGCCGCTGCGTGAAGCCCGGGAGGTGTTCGAACGGGAGTATCTGGCGGCGCAGATCATGCGTTTCGGCGGCAATATCTCGCGAACCGCGGCCTTCATCGGCATGGAGCGGTCGGCCCTGCACCGCAAGCTCAAGTCGCTGGGCGTTTCGCCGTCTCGTGGCGGCGAGGATGAGATCGAAGAGGCGGTCGAGGCATGAGCCGCGTCGCCTATGTAAACGGCCAGTACCAGCCTCACGGTCAGGCCGTGATCCATGTCGAGGATCGGGGCTTCCAGTTCGCCGACGGCGTCTATGAAGTCTGGTCCGTATTCGACGGCCGGCTGGCCGATTTCGACGGCCACATGACCCGGCTGCATCGCAGTCTGAACGAGCTGCGCATCGACATCCCCATGACGCGCGAGGCCCTGGGCCGGGTGCTGAACGAGACGGTGCGGCGCAACCGGGTGCGCGAGGGGCTGGTCTATATCCAGGTGACCCGCGGCACGGCCCGTCGCGACCATCCGTTCCCGCCCGAAGGCACGCCGCCCAGCGTCGTGATCACGGCCCGTTCGCTGCCGCGGTCGAAAGGCAATGCGGCGGCGAAGAAGGGCGTCGCGGTCGTCACCCATCCGGACATCCGTTGGGGGCGCTGCGACATCAAGACGGTCGGTCTGCTGGCCAATGTCCTCGCCAAACAGGCGGCCAAGGAGCGCGGCGCCGCCGAGGCCTGGCTGGTCGACGAGATGGGTCTGGTCACCGAGGGCTCTTCCACCAACGCCTGGATCGTGGACGAGAACGGCAAGCTGAGGACGCGGGACACCCAGGCCAATATCCTGCAGGGCATCACCCGCGCCGCCGTCATAGCGCTCATCGCCGATGAGGGACTTGAGCTGGAAGAGCGGGCCTTCAGCGTAGACGAGGCCAAGCGTGCGAAGGAGGCCTTCTACACCTCGGCAAGCGGCTTCGTGATGCCGGCGACCTCCATCGACGGGGTGAAGATCGGCAACGGCAAGCCCGGCCCGATCGCGACCCGGTTGCGCGCCCTGTACCTTGATCAGGCGAACCGCGACGCCATCTAGGCGTTGCGGCCCTGTGCGGGCGGTGGCTAAGGTGAGGGGCCGGACATCCGATCCAGCCCCGCGCCGCTCCCTCGGCCGGAGAACAAGCAAGAACAGGCTGAACCTGCCATGTCGCAAGACAAGTCCAAGAACCTTCAGGACACCTTCCTCAACAGCGTCCGCAAGACCAAGACGCCGCTGACCATCTTCCTGGTCAACGGGGTCAAGCTGCAGGGCATCGTGACCTGGTTCGACAACTTCTGTGTGTTGCTGCGCCGCGATGGCCAGTCGCAGCTGGTCTACAAACACGCCATCTCGACCATCATGCCGTCCGCGCCGGTGCAGCTTTATGAGCCAGACGCCGACGAGGACTGAGCGGTCCGACCCTTCGGCCGTCCCCCTCGGGCTTGACCCGAGGGCCAGACGTGGTGCGGCTTTGCGTCAGGGATGGCCCAACGGCCGTCGACTTCCTATCTGTCGATCAGCACCACAACATCCGATCCTCGGGTCAAGCCCGAGGATGACGGCGTAAAGAAAGCCCGAGACCTGACCACCAAGCATATTGACCACGCCGTCCCCCTGATCCGGGCCGTCGTCATCCATCCCGAACGGTCCGACGCGGGCGCCAGCGAGAGCTCGCGCCAGTCGCTCGAGCGGCTGGAAGAGGCTGTCGGCCTCGCCCGCGCGCTCGACCTCGACGTCCGCGGCGAGGAGATCGTGCGCATCCGCAAGGTCACGCCCGCGACCCTGTTCGGCTCGGGCAAGGTCGAGGAGCTGGCCGCCCTGGTGCGCGCCGCCGAGGCCGAGGCCGTGGTTATCGATGACGCCCTGTCGCCGGTGCAGCAGCGCAATCTGGAAAAGGCCTGGGACTGCAAGGTCATCGACCGCACCGGCCTGATCCTGGAAATCTTCGGCCGTCGCGCGCGGACCAAGGAAGGCCGGCTGCAGGTCGAGCTGGCGCGGCTCGACTATGAGAAGTCGCGGCTGGTGCGCACCTGGACCCACCTCGAGCGGCAACGCGGCGGCACCGGCTCGACCGGCGGCCCCGGCGAGACCCAGATCGAACTCGACCGACGCCTGATCGCCGACCGCATCGTCAAGCTGAAGGTCGAACTGGACGAGGTGCGCCGCACCCGCGGCCTGCATCGCAAGCAACGCCAGAAGGTCCCGTTTCCGACCATCGCCCTGGTCGGCTACACCAACGCCGGCAAGTCGACCCTGTTCAACCGGCTGACCGGTTCGGACGTGGTGGCCAAGGATCTGCTGTTCGCTACCCTCGACACCACCCAGCGCACCATCCGTCTGCCGCAGGGCCGGCCGGCCATTGTCGCCGACACCGTCGGCTTCATCTCCGACCTGCCGCACGAACTGGTCGAGAGCTTCCGCGCCACGCTGGAGGAGGTGGGCGAGGCCGACCTGATCCTGCACGTCCGCGACATCGCGTCACCCGACAGCGAGGCACAGTCGAAGGATGTCGAGGCGGTGCTGAAACAGATCGAGACGCCCGAGGGAAAGACGCGCCGGGTGCTGGAGGTCTGGAACAAGATCGACCTGCTGGACGAAGACGCCCGCGAGGCCGTGCTGGGCCAGGCCGAACGCCTGTCCCGCGACGGCAAGGCGGTCGCTGTCTCGGCCTGGACCGGGGAGGGGATCGAACCCCTGCGCGAGACCATCGCCGGCCTGATCGACGACGACCCCGAGACCGAACTGGTGCTGGCCCCGTCGCAGGGCGAGGCGCTGGCTTGGCTGTACGAGAACGGACGGGTCACCGGACGCGAGACGGACGACGAGGGCCGGACGCATGTGACGGTGCGCCTGCACCCGGCGGCGCTGGGGCGGTTCGAGCGGCAGTTTTCCGCGGCCGGATAAGAGCCGGCGCGTTTGCCCGTCCCCATGTGCTAGGTTCGTGCGTTCACGAATGGTCGCGTGTTTTCGCGAGACCGGGTTGAGCGTGGACCAACAGAAATGTCTGAGACGAAAGCCGGGACATCCCATTGGGAGGTCGGCGACCTGCGGCGGGGGCTCGAGGCCGCCGGGGTCGCCCTGTGGTCGTGGAATGTCGACGACGACAGCTTCTCCATGGACGAGGCTGCGTTCGGGCTTTGGGGCATCCCCGTTCTGCCGTGCGTCACCTTCGAGGACCTCTCCTGCCATATTCACCCGGCGGACCGCGACCGGGTGCGGGCCGCCTTCGCTGCCACTCGCGCAGTGGTGGGCCCCTATGAGATCGACTTCCGCATTCTTGTCGACGGCGACGTTCGCTGGATTTCCGCCCGGGGCCAGGGCGACGACCTCGGTATGGTCAGCCGCAAGATGTTCGGCATCTTCATTGACGTCACTGGCCGCAAACAGGCCGAGGAAGGCCACGAATTGCTCGCCGGCGAGATGAGCCACCGGGTCAAGAACCTGCTGGCCGTCGCCTCGGGCCTGACCGCCATCACCTCGCGCTCGGTCGAGACCACGACAGACATGGCGCGCGAGCTGACCCAGCGTCTGACGGCCCTCGGCCGCGCCCACGATCTGGTCCGCCCCCTGCCGGGCGAGGAAGGCAAGGCCGCCCTGCTCGGCGACCTGCTGTCGGTCCTGCTCGCGCCCTATGATGATCTCGGCGCGTTCAGCGGCCGCATCCGGGTATCGGTGCCGCGTATGGGTGTAGGCGAGCAGGCGGCGAATGCCCTCGCCCTGATCGTCCATGAACTGGCGACCAATTCGCTCAAGTACGGCGCGCTCTCTGCCGAAAGCGGAACGCTCGACGTCTCCTGTTCGGCGCATGAATCCGAGCTCGTGATTGCCTGGACCGAACAGGGTGGGCCGCCGGTGAAACCGCCCGAGGGGCCAGGCGGCTATGGCAGCCGGATGGTGGAGCGCGCCATGGCCCGTCAGCTGGACGGCGACATCGAAAAGGACTGGGCGGAGCAGGGTCTGGTGGTGCGGCTGCGGATGAACCGGGACAAGGTGGCGCAATAGGGGGCGTCAGGCGCGCTCCGCCGTTTTCGCCGCATTCCACAGCCCGTCCATTTCGGCCAGATCGGACTGCTCCGGCCCCCGTCCGTCCCTCGCTAATTCCGCCTCGATAAACCCGAACCGCCGCACGAATTTGGCATTCGCGCCTCGCAGGGCGTCTTCCGGCTCGACACCCAGTTTCCGCGCCAGATTGGCGACCACGAACAGCAGGTCGCCGACCTCGTCGCGCGCCTTGTCGAGGTCGCCGGCGGCGATCTCGACGCGCAGTTCGGCGACCTCCTCGTCCAGCTTGTCGAACACCTCGTCGGTCGAGGGCCAGTCGAAGCCGACGCGGGCGGCGCGTTTGGTCAGCTTGGCGGCGCGGGCGAGGGCGGGCAAACCGACGGGGACGTCGTCGAGCACGCCGTGCAGGGCCTTCGCGGCACGTTCGGCGGCCTTGATGTCCTCCCAGCGGGCTTTCTGGGCGGTTCCGTCCGGCCGCGCCGCCTCGTCGCCGAAGACGTGCGGATGGCGGCGCTCCAGCTTGTCGGCGATGGCGTTCGCCACGTCGTCGAAGGCGAACAGCCCCTGTTCCTCGGCCATGCGGGCGTGGAAGACGGTCTGGAACAGCAGGTCGCCGAGTTCGGACTTCAGCTCGTCCATGTCGCCGCGCTCGATAGCGTCGGCGACCTCATAGGCCTCCTCCAGCGTATAGGGGGCGATGGTGGCGAAGGTCTGCTCCACGTCCCACGGACAGCCGCTGACCGGGTCGCGCAGCCGGGCCATGATGCCGATCAGGCGGTCGATGGGGCGTTGTGGGGCGTTGCTCATGATTGCCCTTGAGGCGTCGTTCCGCGCGCTTCCAGCTCGGCGCGGATTTCGGCGTGGCGCGCCTGGTCCAGCGGATATCGGTGCAGGGCCACGGCCGCGAGCAGCAGGCACAGGGCCGGCAGGCCGGCGAACATGATCTGCAGCCACATCAGCGCCGGGCCGGAGTTTTCAACGCCCAGCCCCGGATCGAACCCGGCCATCTGCAGGCCGGCGAAGGTCAGGACCGAGACGGCGTAGCCGAGCTTGCTGGTGGCGGTCAGGATCGAGAACAGCAGGCCGGTTCGGTCGGCGCCGTCATCCAGCCGCACCTGATCGCTGACGTCGGCCATCATGGCTCGCAAGAGCAGGTCGCCGGATGCAAAGGCGAGCCCGACCAGCGCCACCATCGCCCCGGCCATCAGCAGGTCGGCGTACGGCGCCGGCTTGCCGGTCATGGCCTCCAGCCCGGCCTGCGCCGGCCCGACCAGCGCAGGGGCCAGGAAGGCGGCGAACATCAGGGTTACGGCGAAATAGACGCAGGCCCAGATCAGCGCCCGGTGCTTGCCCAGCCGCACCGCCAACCAGCTCCACGCCGGGGCCCCGAACAGGCCGAAGACGAAATAGACCAGCAGGAGGATCGAGGTCTCGGCGCGCTCGAACCCGCGCGCAGCCTCGAAGAAGTAGAAGAACAGGGCCCCGACCACGCCGCGCGCGACGCCCAGCGCCAGATCGGCGCCCAGCAGGCGCTGGATCACCGGTCGCTTGAACAGGGCCAGATAGCCGAACCGGGTCTCGGCGGCGGTCGCGGGTCCGGGCGGCGGTTCCGGCGTGAAGGCGAAGGTCACGGCCAGCGAGAGGGGCAGGGCGATGATGATGAACCACCCCTGCCACTGCACCGCCCGGGCGTAGTCGCCCCAGCCCATGTTCTGCACCAGGACGGGCACCATCAGCACCGCCAGCACGCCGATGATGTTGGCGGTCTGCCACCAGCCGTAGATGCGCGAACGCTGGTTGTAGTCGGAGGACAGGGCCGAGGCCCAGCTGATCTGGGACAGCAGGCTGACCGAGAAGCCGAGCGACAGCACCACCAGCCAGACGGTCAGATACGCGGCTCCGGCGCCCGGTTGGGCCATGAACAGCATGCCGACCGCCAGCATCAGCACTGGCGCCGCCAGTCCCATCCACAGACGGTAGCGGCCGAAACGGCTGTTGGTCCGGTCGATGACCATGCCCAGCGCCGGGTCGATGACAATGTCGGCCATGCGGATGACCAGGAAGATCAGCCCGACCACGGCCAGGTCGACGCCGACGTGGCTGGCGTAGAATTCCGGCAGGGTCACATAGACCGGCAGGCCGAGCGCGGCATAGGGCAGGCAGGCGGCCGAAAAGGCGGCCAGCACGCCGTTGCTGCGGCGCGGGGCGGGCGTCGCGGTCGGAGCTTGGGTGGCGTCGGTCATGGGTGCGTCCGGCGGTCCGGCCCTGAGTCGGCCGTCTCCAACCATGCCGCCTTTGCGCGCGCCGCGCGAGCCGTCGCAGGGCTGGTTCAGGCACGGCGTGAAGGGCCTTGCGGTGGACACAGAGACAGGCTCAGCTTCCACCATGTGGTTGCGCCTGCTCCTGCTGCTGATCAGCGCCTTCGCGACCTTGCTGGTCGCGGGGCCGGCGCGGGCGCAGGCCGAGTTCTGCGATCGCCAGATCGAGGACTGGGGCGGGCCAGCCCTGGCCAATGGCATCTCGCTGCAATCGCTGGAATGGGCGCCGTTCGGTTCGGCCGAATGGGGCTGGGAGACCTATGTCCCGCTGATCCAGCAGGAGCTTGGTACGTCCTGTGCCGCCAACTCGCCGGTGTTCGCCCGCCGGCTGGCCGACTTTCAGACCGCCCATCAGTTGCCGTCCACCGGTATCTTCGATCCGGCCACCTTCCAGACCTTCCGCGGCGTATGGCAGGAGCGGCGGCCCTTCATCATGGCCCGGGTCCGCGAGGAGCCCTGTCCGGACCCGCCGCCGCTGTACCAGCTGGGCTATCTGGTTGAGTCCGAGGAACACGCCGACCGCCTGACCCGCCTGCTGCGCCGCGACGTGCTGGAGGCCTATCGCCGGATGGTCGCCGCCGCCCGTGCCGAGGTTCCCGAGATCGCCGCCGACCCGGAACTTCTGCAGATATTCTCCGGCTTCCGTGACCCGGAAGCCGATGCCGCCCGGTGCGCGGCCTCCGGCAACTGCGACGGCGTGCGGCGCGCTGTCTGTTCGCCCCACCGGACCGGAACGGCCATCGATCTCTACGTCGGCCAGGTCGTCGGCCTCGGCGTCGACAACACCTCGGCGTCCAGCCGCCTGCACATGAGCCGGGGCGCGACCTATCGCTGGCTGGTCCGGAACGCCGGCCGGTTCGGCTTCGTCCCCTACGCCTTCGAGCCCTGGCATTGGGAGTGGGTCCCCCCGCCCGGCGGCTATGCCGGGCCGCCGCCGCCGACGTGATCCGGTCGCTGACCGAAGGAGAGCGCGCGCTGGCCGCCGAGGCCTTCGGCGACGCCCTGGCTCTCGACCCCGTTCGCTTCCTGCCCGCGTCGTGGCCGTTCAACCGGGCCTTCGTGCCGGGCCGCTGGTTCGGGCGCGACTGGATCGTCTGGCCGAAGCAGACATTGCCGCCGGACATCGCCCTCGCGCCGCTCCGGCTTCAGACTCTTCTGATCCATGAGCTGACCCACGTCTGGCAGGCGCAGCAGGGGGTCAATCTGCTGACCGGCAAGATCCGCGCGGGCGACAGGCCCTCGTCCTATGAATACCCCGTCGGCATGGACTGCCACTGGGGCGGGCTGAACATCGAACAGCAGGCCATGGTGGTCGAACACCGCTTCCGCCTGACGCGGGGACTGCCGGCGCCGGCGGACCCCGCCTTCTATGATCGTGTCTGCCCGATCGGGCCACGGATCGGCGCCTGAGCGTCCCGACCTGCCGCTGCTCTACGTCGCCGCCCGGCGAGGGCCGGGCGACGCCATGAGCGTCTTCAACGACGTCATCGAGGGCGGCTCAATCTCGATGACGGGTGTCCGGATCGGCTACGATTTTTGCTTCAGGACGTGGTCCACGGCCCAGGCGCCGGGACCCGCGAAGGCCAGATACAGGAAGACCCAGCAGTACAGTGCGGCAAGCTCGCCCTGATTGACCATCGGGAAGACCCCGCCGGAGAGGGCGTGGAACTGGAAATAGGCGACAGCCATCATGCCCGACATGACGAAGGCCACGGGCCGGGTGAACAGTCCCAGCACGATCATCGCGCCGCCGACCAGTTCCAGAACCCCGCCGACGCCCATCTGGCTGAAGAGCTCGAACGGTCCACGCGCCGGGGCCGGGAAACCGAAGATCTTCTGCGTCCCGTGCTGCATGAACATCAGGCCGGAGACGATGCGCAGGCCCGCCAGCGCCTTGTCCGCGTGGGGGTCGAGTTTGGAAAACAGGCTCATGGTCAGTTCCTTCCGTCACCGGCCCGGCTCGGACCGCTCGTCATATTGAAACTGTTACTGTTGCAGTCAAGAGTCCGCCGTCAGGCGGCCTTTTCCAGTTCGGCCATCTGCTGGATGCGGACATAGTCGGTCTTGCCGGTGCCCAGCACGGGCACCTCGGCGACGCGCATGATCTTCTTGGGCACCGCCAGCTCGGGCGCGCCGTGGCTGCGGGCCCATTCCGCCAGACGGGCCACGTCCGCGTCCCGGCGATCGGTGACCAGCACCAGCTTCTCGCCCTTGCGGGCGTCGGGGATTGAGACGACGGCGTGCCGCGCGTCAGGCCAGACCGCGCTGGCCAGACCCTCGACAGCGGTCAGGGACACCATCTCGCCGCCGATCTTGGCGAACCGCTTGATCCGCCCCAGGATCGAGACATAGCCGTCCTTGTCGATATCGACGATGTCGCCCGTGTCATGCCAGCCCCCGGGCAGCGGATCGACGCTCTCGGGGTCGTCGGCCGACAGATAGCCGCGCATGACATTGGGCCCGCGCAGGAACAGCCGTCCGCCGTCCGGAATCCCGTCGACCGGGTCGATGCGCCATTCCATGCCGGGCATCATCTGGCCGACCGTGCCTGGGCGGTTGTGGTCGGGGTGGTTCACCGCCACCACGGGCGCCGCCTCGGTCGCGCCATAGCCCTCCAGCAGCTTCAGGCCGTGGAAGCGGGTGTTGAACAGGTGATGGGTCTCCGGCCGCACCCGCTCGGCGCCGGCGACGACGAACTGCAGGGTGGCGAAATCGTCGGGCGCGGCGACGCGGGCGTACTGGTTCAGGAAGGTGTCGGTCGCGAACAGGATCGAGGCCTTCACGTCCGGCAGCAATTCGACGATCTGCTTGGCGTGCAGCGGCGACGGATACTGGAACGCCTTCATCCCGTGCAGGATCGGCAGCAGGACCCCGCCCGTCAGGCCGAAGCAGTGGAAGGTCGGCAGCGGGTTGAACATCACCCATTCGGGCTTCAGGTCGATGTGCTGGGCCACCTGACGGCAGTTGGCGACGAGGTTCCACTGGCTGAGCACCACGCCCTTGGGCGCGCCGAAACTGCCGGAGGTGAACAGGACCACGCCCGGCGAGGCCGGGTCGGTCTTCACCCGGAACTGTTTGGGCATCATCCCGGCCATCAGACCGTAGAGCTTGTCGGGCAGGCCGATGGTCTTGCGGACGTCGTCCAGCCAGACGATTTCGGCGACCTTGGCCAGGTCCTCCAGCAGATCCTCGAGCTTGGCCTGATTCACGAACCGCTTGGCGCACAGCACCTTCTTCACCCCGGCGGCCTTGATCGCCGCCTTGATGTTGTTCTGGCCCGAGGTGAAGTTGAGCATCACCGGGACGCGGCCGTGGGCGTGAAGGCCGTAGTAAGTCACCACGACGCCCGCGCTGGACGGCAGCAGGATGCCGACCCGTTCCGCCGGCTCCGTCATTGCCGCGATCTTGCGCCCCAGTACAAAGGCGGCGCGGATCAGGCCGGTGTAGGTGAGCGGCTTGCGATCGAGGTCCTCGAGGATTTCCTTGTCGCCGAACTTGTCGCGCGCGGCGATCAGCCCGTCGAAAATCGTCTGTTCGCCGTCCTTGGTATCGAGGGCTACGCGCAAGTCCATCCTCCGTGCGGATGCGGTTGTCCCGCGCCCTTTTCTCTCCGGTTATCAGACTAGGGCGGACGCCCGACGTTGAAAAGGTGCGTTACGTTGCGTGAACCGGACGGCGCTGTTCGTCCGGCTGATCGAATCTGACCCCGGCCGCCCGACCTCTGGAATTCGGCCCCTGTTCTCTCTACGCCTGTACCCCGGAGAGGGCAGGGGAATCGCGTGACGGAGGAGAAGCCGCCGCCGAAGGTCGGGAAGACGCCGCCGCCGATGGTGACGGAACTTCCGGCTGCCTATGCGGCCGGGCCGGCGCCCGGCCTGCCGCCCTGGTTCCTGAAATCCATTGCCTGGACCGGCGCCCTGGGGGTGTTGACGGCCAACCTGTCAGTCCTGCTGCCGCACATCGCCGCCCTGCGGACCGCCCTGCAGGAAACGTTCGGCCTCATCGCCTTCGAGAGCTTCAGCACCTTCGCCGGAGCCCTGATGGTTCTCGGTCTCGGCGCCGGTTATTTCTGCGGCTGCGCCCTGCTGTATTTTCTCTGGCTGCGGAAACGGCCGCGGTTCAAGCTGCCGTTCCTGATCGGCGCCGGCGTGCTCGCGCCCTTCGTTCTGTTCATCAGTCTCAGCCTGCGCCCCGCCAGCGACCTGGGCCCCATGCAGTCCGAACGGCTCGCTGAACTGCTCGCCATGGTCGATCAGAACTACGTCAGTGCCGGAGCCAACTACGGCGGCTACTGGTTCGCCACGGACAATGCCTCCATGGGGCCGCAGGGCTGGACCACGGCCCAGGTGCTGTCCGGCGTGCTGCAGGCCCCGTCCAGCGCCGAAGGCCGGCCCCAGACCGTCGAGCGGGTCCGGCGGAGCCTCGCCTATATCGAATCCATCCGGCAGCCGAACGGCTGGGGTTACCAGGACGGGGCGAAGACCACGGTCACAGAGATCATCGGCTGGGTTGCGACGGCCGAGGCCCTGGCCCTGCATCCGGACCCGCACCAGCCGGTCTGGACGCCGGCCGAGGAGGGCCCGGCCCGCGATCGGCTGTTCAAGGATCTGGCCGAACTGGCCGGCCGGCAGCATGCGGACGGCGGCTGGGGCCCCCTGTCGCCGACCGCCGAGCGGGAACACCAGCGCACCTATTCCACCGTCGTCAGCATGATGGCCTTCCTCGCCGCGCGGGACGCCGACCTGGTTCGGGGCGACGCCCGCTGGACCTATGACAACGACATCCGTCGCGGCGCCCGCTGGCTCATGCTGAACGCCACCGAGGGCCAGGAGGGCGCCAAGGGCTGGTGGCCCAACCCCTATGTGCGGCGGACGGACGGCGACTGCCTCGGCCTGACGTCCCAGGTCATGTACGTCCTGGCGCACGTCGACCGGTCGCTGGGTCTGCGGCCCTATGACGCCGCCTTCGCCGAGCTTCGCACCGGCTATCTGGGACGACTGCGCGAGGGCGACGGCCAGTTCGCCTCCATCCAGAAGCGACCGCTGGATATGAATTGCCAGCTTCAGGACAGCGAATCCTACCTGTTCGGCCAGCCCGACTTCACCCTCGAGCGGTCGACCTTCCTCTGGTACCCGTGGACCGTGACGGCGGTCAGCGAACTGTCGCGCTCGACCAAGCTCTCGGCCGACGAGCGCCGCCGGCTCGATGTTCTCGACGACATCCTGACCCGTCGCCTGCCCGAGATGACCCAGAAGGACCTCGAGAACACCGTCCTCTATCCGACGGCCGAGACCCTGTTCGGCCTCGGCGTGCGGATGCGCAACGACGCGGTGTTGAATCCCTGAGCCGCGCCTCGCCACCTTGCCTTTGACGGCCGAAAGACCGACATAGCCGCTCTGGCAAGGAGCCCTGTTCCCCGGCGATGGTCACGCTGATCAACACCCTGACAAAGACGCCGGCCGAGTTGCGTCACCCCGAGAAGCAGAACCGCCCCGAGACGGCGGTGCTGAAGAAGCCCGACTGGCTGCGCGTCAAGGCGCCCGGATCGGGCCAGTACAACGCCACCAAAGCCATCGTGAAGGACAAGGGCCTCGTCACCGTCTGCGAGGAGGCGGCCTGCCCGAACATCGGTGAGTGCTGGAGCCAGAAGCACGCCACCCTGATGATCATGGGCGACACCTGCACGCGGGCCTGCGCCTTCTGCAACGTCAAGACCGGCCTGCCCCAGCCGCTGGACCCTGAAGAACCGGCCAAGGTCGGACTGGCCGTGGCCCAGCTGGGCCTGAACCACGTGGTCATCACCAGCGTGGACCGGGACGACGTCTCCGACGGCGGCGCCGCCCATTTC
Organism: Brevundimonas sp. UBA2416; assembly: GCF_002343105.1. Lineage (NCBI taxonomy): Bacteria > Pseudomonadati > Pseudomonadota > Alphaproteobacteria > Caulobacterales > Caulobacteraceae > Brevundimonas > Brevundimonas sp. UBA2416. The sequence continues at coordinate 30,619 of NZ_DDRM01000037.1, read as the reverse complement.
GCCGAGGTGGTGCGCCAGATCCGCCTGCACGCGCCGAACACCACCATCGAGATCCTGACGCCCGACTTCCTGCGCAAGGACGGGGCGGCCGAGGTCATGATCGACGCGACGCCGGACGTCTTCAACCACAACCTCGAGACCGTGCCGCGGCTGTATCTGAAGATCCGGCCCGGAGCCCGCTACTTCCACAGCCTGCGCCTGCTGCAGATGGTCAAGGAGCGCGACCCCAACCAGTTCACCAAGTCCGGCATCATGGTCGGCCTGGGCGAGACCCGCGAAGAGGTCATGCAGGTGATGGACGACATGCGTTCCGCCGGCGTCGATTTCATCACCATCGGCCAGTACCTTCAGCCGACCCGCAAGCACGCCGCCATCGACCGTTTCGTCACGCCGGACGAGTTCAAGGCCTATGAGGCCATCGCCCGGGCCAAGGGCTTCCTGATGGTCTCGTCCTCGCCCCTGACCCGCAGCTCGCACCACGCCGGCGACGATTTCGCGCGTCTGAGGGCAGCGCGTTTGGCGCAGTCCGGACGCTGAGCCGCGCTTGGCCGTCCACCGCGTCACCAAAATCCTGCCGTACACGCCGGACCAACTCGCCGAGCTGGTCGCTGATGTCCGCGCCTACCCCGAGTTCGTGCCGTGGGTGACCGCCATGCGGACCTGGAGCCCGCGCGAGGAGGCCCCCGGCGTCAGCCTGGTCGACGCCGAGGCGGCCGTCGGCTTCTCCTTCCTCAGGGAGCGGTTCTCGACCTGGGTCCGGCATGACCGGAACCGCGACATGGTCGAGGTCGGCCTGATCCGCGGCCCCTTCCGGCATCTGAAGAACCGCTGGGAATTCTTCCCCGATCCGGCCGGGACGCGGGTCGAGTTCATGATCGACTTCGCCTTCAGGTCCCGGCTGCTGGACGGCATGCTGCACGCCAATTTCGACCGCGCGGTCAGCAAGCTGATGAGCTGTTTCGAGGCCCGGGCGGCGGCGCTATACGGCCCGAAAACATGAGCTTCGACTTCGACGCGACGGTGGTCGGCGCCGGCGCGGTCGGTCTCGCCTGCGGCCGGGCGCTGGCGAAGCGGGGCCTGTCGGTCCTGGTCCTGGAGAAGGAACCGCACATCGGTCAGGGCGTGTCCTCGCGCAATTCCGAGGTCATCCACGGCGGCCTCTACTATCCGACCGGCTCGCTGAAGGCCCAGTTCTGCGTCGAGGGGCGGCGGGCGCTCTACGCCTTCCTCGACAGCCACAAGGTCGACCACCGCAAATGCGGCAAGCTGGTCGTGGCCACGGACGAGGCCGAGGTGGAGCGGATCGAGGGCATCTTCCAGCAGGCGACGGCCAACGGCGTCGAGGGGCTCGAACATCTGACCGGCGCCCAGGCCCGTGCGCTGGAGCCCGGTCTGAACGCCCACGCCGCCATCCTGTCGCCCGAGAGCGGCGTCTTTGACAGCCACGGCTATATGCTGGCTCTCGAGGGCGAGATCGGCGAGGCGGGCGGCTCTGTGGTCGTCTCCACCCCGTTCGAACGGGCCGAGCCGCTGCCCGGCGGGGGTTTCAGGATTACCGCGGGCGGGGAGGGCGGGGCGACCCTGACCACCCGGCTGCTGGTCACGGCGCCCGGGCTTGGGGCCCAGGTCGTGGCGGCGCGCATCGACGGCTATCCCGCCGACCGCATCCCGGCCGGCCATTTCGGCAAGGGCGTCTATTTCCGGCTGACCGGCAAGGCGCCGTTCGAGCGGCTGATCTATCCGCCGCCCATCCCCGGCGCGCTGGGCACCCACTACCGCAAGGACCTCGGCGGTCAGGCCGTGTTCGGCCCCGACCTCGTCTATGTCGAAACCGAGGACTATGCGGTCGACGCCGCCAAGGCCGCGGAATTCGAGGGCTACATCCGCCGTTTCTGGCCCGGCCTGCCCGAGGGCGCCCTGACCCCCGACTACGCCGGCATCCGGCCCAAGCTGCACGGCCCGGGTGAGCCGCAGCCGGATTTCCAGCTGCACGGAAGCGACGTCCACGGCCTCGACGGTCTGGTCGCCCTGTTCGGCATCGAAAGCCCCGGCCTTACCAGCTCCCTTGCGATCGGCGAGGCGGTCAGCGAAATGCTGGCCCATGAATGAGATCACGATCCGCGACGCCGGGACGGCCGACATTCCGGCCCTGCACGGGCTGATCGAGAGCGCCTATCGCGGCGAGGCCTCGCGCGCGGGCTGGACCACGGAGGCGGACCTGCTGGATGGCCAGCGCACGGACCCCGACGACCTCGCGGACATCCTCGCCGATCCGAAACAGGACCTGCTGACCGCATGGCGCGGCGATGATCTGGTCGGCTGCGTCCTGATCGCCGACCGGGGCGAGGGGACCGGCTATTTCGGCATGCTGTCCATCAGCCCGACTCTGCAGGGCGGCGGCCTCGGCCGTCGGCTGGTCGATGCCGCCCATCGGGCGATGGCCGAGCGCTACGGCGCGACGCGGGTGCGCATCTCGGTCTTTCCGCAGCGCGAGACCCTGATCGCCTGGTATCAGCGTCTCGGCTATCGGCTGACGGGCGACACCCTGCCGTTCCCCTATGGCAATCCGCGCTTCGGCCTGCCGAAGCGGGACGACCTGTATTTCGTCGTCATGGAACGCGAGCTGGACTGAGACCGTGGAGATCCTCACCCCTCGCCTGATCCTGCGCTCGGCCCGGCCGGACGATCTGGAGGCCATGCACGCCGTCCTGTCGGACCCACGCGCCACCCGATGGTGGTCGACGCCGCCGCACGAGACCCTGGAGCAGACCCGTCTCTGGATGGACGCCATGATCGCCAACGGTCCCGACCATCCGGACTTCGTGATCGAGCTGGACGGCCGGGTCATCGGCAAGGCCGGCTTCTACGTCATGCCCGAGATTGGCTACATCCTGCACCCGGACACCTGGGGCCGTGGGTTTGGGGCGGAGGCGGCGGCGGCGGCCATTGACCATGTCTTCGCCGCCCATGATATCGAAGCGCTCACGGCCGATGTCGATCCGGAAAACGCCGCCTCGATTCGCTTGCTGGAGCGGCTGGGCTTTGTGTTGACCGGCTCGGGCAACAACACCTGGAACGTCGGCGGCGAGTGGAAGGACAGCCTGTTCTACGCCCTGTCGCGGGCGGATCGGGCGTCGAAGGTCGCGGGACAAGCTCCCGCTTGAACTCCGGGCCGGGTTGAGGCATAAGCCCGCCCTCGCAGGCGGCTCTTTCGGGCCGCCGCTGTTGTTTTCGCGCCTCCGCCGGCGCCACCCTTGAGAAGATTGAGACGGACATGGCCGTTCCGAAGCGCAAAGTATCGCCCTCGCGTCGCAACATGCGCCGCTCGCACGACTCGCTGGGCTCCAACCCGCACGTCGAGGACAAGGACACGGGCGAGCTGCGCCGCTCGCACCACATCGACCTGAAGACCGGCACCTATCGCGGCCGCCAGGTCCTGACGCCCAAGGAAGACTAGGTCTTTCCAGGCCCGTTCGATGATTGAATGACGGCGCGCGGTTCACCGCGCGCCGTTTTCGTGCGTTGTAGCTCCCACCGAATGGAGCTGCGTCATGATCCGCCGTCTGTTGCTGACAACCGCCGTCCTCGCGCTCGCTGCCTGCGGCGCGCCTGACCCCGAGCCGGCCCCGGCCCCCGAGCCCGCGCCGCCGGTCGAGGCTCCGCCCGCCGCCGACGTCCTGACAGCCCAGGGCTTCGGACCGCTGCGCATCGGCATGACCCGGGCGGAGGTTGAGGCTGCCCTCGGGCCTGATTCCAATCCCGGCGCGGTCGGCGGCCCGGAGCCGGAAGCCTGCGACACCTTCCATCCCGCCCGCGCCCCGGAAGGCCTGACCGTGATGGTCGAGCAGGGCGTCCTGACCAGCATCTGGCTGCAGCGCGGATCCACGCTCAAGACCGATCGCGGCTTCGGCGTCGGCGACACGGCCACGGCGATCAAGGCCGCCTACGGGCCGCTGGCCTATGTCTCGCCGCACAAATACGCCGCCGCCCCGGCTGAATACATCACCACCTGGAACGTCGGCGGCGCCGCCGGCTATGTCCAGAACCCCGCGGCCCGGGGCATCGCCTACCACATCGGTACGGACGGGACGGCGGAGCACGTGGCCGCGGGCGGACCGAGTATCCAGTATGTTGAGGGTTGTCTCTGAGGCGGAGCCGCCTTTGACCGATCGGGTCGACGGCTTCCCATAACAGTGTTTCCCAAAGTGACAGGGCGTGCTTTCATTGTCTTCCGCTGAAGAGGAAGCGACCAATGACCCGTTCCATTGTGGTGAGCTCAGTCCTGATGTTCGCGCTTGCAGCCTGTCAGGCGCCGAGCGACGCCGCGGCGCCCGCTGACGGAGGCGGTGAGCCGGCAGCGGCGGCGCTCGCTCCCGGCGACACCCTTACTGCTGAGGGCATCGGACCGCTGCGTGTCGGCGTGTATGCGGCGTCCGTCTGGGGAGGTCCGCGTACGCCGGCGTCGGTTGAAGCCACCTGCGAGGTGGTCGAGTTCGCCAACGGCCCCCCGGGTGTGAAGGCCATGGTCAACAGCGGAATGGTGGCGCAGGTCATTCTGGAAGCGCCCTCGGCCGCAAAAACCGACCGCGGCTTCGGCCCCGGAGACGACGGCGCCGCCGTCAAGGCGGCCTATGGCGCTTCCGCGATCGTCGCTCCGGCCATGTCCGCCCCGCCCCCGGCCGAGGACATCACCGTCTGGACCGACGGCGAAGTCAACGACGGTTTCCGCAATGATCTGGCCCTTCGGGGCTTGAGATACAGCATCGGGGCCGACGGAAAGGTTCTCCGCGTCAGGGCCGGTGGGCCGGCGATACAGCTCGAGAACTGCGGCTAGGGCGAAATCGGGCGCATTGGCCGCGCCCAACACGGCGCAGATTTCGCTGCGGAATGGTCGAGGCCAGTCGGTGTTGGCGATTCGGCAGGGGCTGCGCTAAACCGCGCCGACCTCTCCAAGCCATCGGACCACGCCATGACTGACATCGCCGACATCGTCGCCCGCCAGATCCTCGACAGCCGGGGAAATCCGACGATCGAGGTCGATGTGATCCTCGATGACGGCAGCTTCGGCCGCGCGGCCGTGCCTTCGGGCGCCTCGACCGGCGCGCATGAGGCGGTCGAACTGCGCGACGGCGACAAGGATCTGTGGGGCGGCAAGGGCGTCGGCAAGGCCGTGGACAACGTCAACGGCGAGATCTTCGATGCCCTCAGTGGCATGGACGCCGAGGACCAGCGCCGCATCGACGAGGCCCTGATCGCCCTCGACGGCACCGAGAACAAGGGCCGGCTGGGCGCCAACGCCATACTCGGCGTATCCCTGGCCTGCGCCAAGGCCAGCGCCATCTCCTCCGGCCTGCCGCTGCACCGCTATCTGGGCGGCGTCTCGGCCCGCATCCTGCCGACGCCGATGATGAACATCATCAACGGCGGGGCCCATGCCGACAATCCGATCGACATCCAGGAGTTCATGATCCTGCCGACCGGCGCCGACAGCTTCTCGGAGGCCCTGCGCATGGGTTCGGAAATCTTCCATGCCCTGCGCAAGCAGCTGAAGGACGCCGGTCACAACACCAACGTCGGCGACGAGGGCGGTTTCGCCCCCAACCTGGCCTCGGCCGAGGAGGCGCTGAGCTTCATCACCCGCGCCGGACAGGCGGCCGGCTATCTGGCCGGGGAGGATTTCCACCTCGGCCTCGACGTTGCGGCCACGGAATTCTTCAAGGACGGCAAGTACGTCATGGCCGGGGAGGGCAAGACGCTCGAGGCCGAGGCCATGGTCAACTACCTCGCCGACCTGTGCGAACGCTTCCCGATCGTCTCGATAGAGGACGGCTGCGCCGAGGATGATTTCGATGGATGGCGTCTTCTCACCGAGCGTCTGGGCGACCGGTGCCAGATCGTCGGCGACGATCTGTTCGTGACCAACCCGGCCCGTCTCGCCGCCGGCATCGGCGAGGGGCTGGCCAACTCCATTCTGGTGAAAGTGAACCAGATCGGCACGTTGTCGGAAACTCTTGATGCCGTGGATATGGCTCACCGCGCCGGCTACACTGCTGTGATGAGCCACCGGTCGGGCGAGACCGAGGATTCGACCATCGCCGACCTCGCCGTCGCCACCAACTGCGGACAGATCAAGACCGGCTCGCTGGCCCGCTCGGACCGCACGGCCAAGTACAACCAGCTCCTCCGTATCGAGGAGATGCTGGGCGATCAGGGGGCCTATTTCGGCGACGGCATGTTGCTGAACCGGTAGCGCAGAAAAAAGTCGGCGCCCGGCGCCAAGGGTTACGGTCAAGCTACGGTTCGTTAGGCATTTTCGGTCAGGATTCATTGATTGTGAGTCCACGCTCAGAAGGAGCGTCCCCAGTGCCCGAACGCATGAAGCCGTATTTCCCTTCCGCCATCCTCCTGTTGCTGGTCGTCTACCTGGGCGTCCAGGCCCTGACGGGCCAGCGTGGCCTGCTGAGCGGCCACGAGCGGGACTCCCTGATGGTCCGGCGAGAGGCGCAACTGGCCGGTATTCTGGAGCAGCGGCGTGACCTTGAGGTCCGGGTCCGCTATCTGCGCACCGACAGCCTTTCACGGGATCTGCTGGAAGAGCGCGCCCGCGCCGTCCTCGGCTTCGCCGACCCGCGCGACTATGTCATCCGGGTCTCCACGCCGGTCGCCCCCAGCGCCTCTACGCCGGCGGCGTGAACTTTCGTTACATCGGCTGAGCCGGCTTTGCCTTTCGGGAACGAAGGCTGCTAAACCCCCTTTCCGTAACGACAAGAGGCTCTGAAACCGGAGCCCAGCCGGGAGATGACGGATGGCGAAAGCCCCCGCCGCAAAAACTGCGTCGAAGAAGATTCCCAATACGCCCGGAGCGTCCAAAGAGGACCTGCTGCGCTTCTATCGCGAGATGGTTTTGATCCGCCGATTCGAGGAGCGCGCCGGCCAGCTTTACGGCATGGGCCTGATCGGCGGCTTCTGCCACCTGTACATCGGCCAGGAGGCCGTGGCCGTGGGCGTTCAGGAGAGCGTCAAACAGGGTCACGACAAGATCATCACCGGCTACCGCGACCACGGCCATATGCTGTGCGCGGGCATGGACCCGAAAGAGGTCATGGCCGAACTGACCGGCCGTATTGGCGGTTCGTCCAAGGGCAAGGGCGGGTCGATGCATATGTTCGACACGGCCACCGGCTTCTACGGCGGCCACGGCATCGTGGGGGCCCAGGTCGCCCTCGGCACGGGCCTGGCCTTTGCGGGACGCTATCGCGGCGACGACAGCGTGGCCTTCATCTATTTCGGCGACGGCGCGGCCAACCAGGGCCAGGTTTATGAGAGCTTCAACATGGCCCAGCTGTGGAAGCTGCCGGCCATCTACATCATCGAGAACAACCAATACGCCATGGGCACGAGCATCGAACGCTCCTCGTCCACGACGCAACTGAGCGAGCGGGGCTCCAGCTTCGGCATTCCGGGCGAACAGGTCGACGGCATGGACGTGCTGGCGGTGCGCGAGGCGACGGCCCGCGCCGTCAAGCGCGCCCGTGAAGGCGGCGGGCCCTACATCCTCGAGATGAAGACCTATCGCTACCGCGGCCACTCGATGTCGGATCCGGCCAAATACCGGGCCAAGGAAGAGGTCGATGAGGTCAAGAAGACCCGCGACCCGATCGACCATGTGAAGATGCTGCTCGACCAGGCCGGCGCGACCGAGGACGACCTCAAGGCCATCGATGCCGAGATCAAGACCATCGTCGCCGAGGCCGTCCAGTTCGCCCAGGAAAGCCCGGAGCCGGACCCGTCCGAGCTCTATACCGACGTCTATGTGGAGGCCTCAGCGTGACCGACATTCTCATGCCGGCGCTGTCGCCCACTATGGAAGAGGGCACGCTGACCAAATGGCACATCAAGGCGGGTGACAAGGTCTCCGCCGGCGAAGTCATAGCCGAGATCGAAACGGACAAGGCGACCATGGAGGTCGAGGCCGTCGATGAGGGCGAGGTGCTGGAAATTCTCGTGGCCGAAGGTTCCGAGAACGTGAAGGTCAACACGCCGATCGCCCGTCTGGCCGGCGAGGCCGGCGCCGCCGCCCCCGCGCCGAAGGCTGACGCTCCCGAGGCCGTCGCCGAACCGGAAGCGGCCGCTCCGCCTGCCGCGGCGGCGGCCCCGAAGGCTGAACTGCGCGATCCCGAAATCCCCGCCGACGCCAAACTGGTCAAGACGACCATCCGCGACGCCCTGCGCGACGCCATGGCCGAAGAGATGCGCCGCGACGAGAAGGTCTTCCTGATCGGCGAGGAAGTCGCCCAGTACCAGGGCGCCTACAAGGTCAGCCGCGAACTACTGCAGGAGTTCGGCGACAAGCGCGTCGTCGACACCCCGATCACCGAGCACGGCTTCGCCGGCCTGGGCGTCGGCGCCGCCATGGCGGGTCTGAAGCCGATCGTCGAGTTCATGACCTTCAACTTCGCCATGCAGGCCATCGACCACATCATCAACTCGGCGGCCAAGACGCTTTACATGTCGGGCGGCCAGATCCGCGCCAGCATCGTCTTCCGCGGTCCCAACGGCGCCGCGAGCCGCGTCGGCGCCCAGCACAGCCAGGACTATTCGGCCTGGTACGCCAACGTGCCCGGCCTCAAGGTCATTGCGCCCTATGACGCCGCCGACGCCAAGGGCCTGATGAAGGCCGCCATCCGCGACCCCAACCCCGTCGTCTTCCTCGAGCATGAGATGATGTACGGGCTGGAGTTTGATGTGCCCGAAGGCGACTACGTCCTGCCCATCGGCAAGGCCAAGGTCCGCCGCGAGGGCACGGACGTCACCATCACCGCCCACAGCCGCATGGTCGGCTTTGCGCTTCAGGCCGCCGAACAGCTGGCCGGGGAGGGCATCTCCTGCGAGGTCGTCGACCTGCGCACCCTGCGGCCGTTGGACCACGAGACCATCGTTGAGAGCGTCAAGAAGACCAGCCGTCTGGTCTCGGCGGAGGAAGGCTGGGGTCCGATGGGCGTCGGCGCCGAGGTCGTGGCCCGGGTGATCGAACACGCCTTCGACTACCTCGACGCGCCGCCGATGCGGGTGCACCAGGAAGACGTGCCGCTGCCCTACGCCGCCAATCTCGAAGTCCTGTCGCTTCCGGGCGTGGACAAGATCGTCAAGGCCGTTCGGGCGGTGATGGCATGAGCGAGGCCTCCGAGTTCCAGTTGAAGACCCCCGCCAGCGTCGCCGCCGACGCCGAGGCGGTCGAGATCCTGCGCATCTGGTGGTCGAAGGGCGAGCCGGTCATGGCCATCAAGCCGGCCTTCAACGACCCGCGCCAGTTCGGTCAGGTGCTGGCCATGGCCGCCAAACACATGGCCCACGGCTACAACGTCCGGCACGGCCATGACGAGAAGCAGGCCTATAACAAGATTCTCGCCGGCATCTCCGACGTGCTGAACGGTCCGGGCGTGGCGACCGTGGTCGAGGAACCGACGGGGAGCGCGCAATGACCGACATCCTGATGCCCGCCCTGTCGCCCACGATGGAAGAGGGCGTGCTGGCCAAATGGCACGTCAAGGTCGGCGACACGGTCAAGGCCGGCGACGTCATCGCCGAGATCGAGACCGACAAGGCGACCATGGAGGTGGAGGCCGTCGACGAGGGCGAGGTCACCGACATCCTCGTGGCGGAAGGCACAGAGGGCGTGAAGGTCAATACACCGATCGCGCGGCTTAAGGACGAGGGAGGGGCGACCGCTCCGTCTCCGAAGGCCGCCGCCACGCCGGCGGAGGCTCCCAGGCCCGCCACCGCGCCTGCCGCGGCCCCGAAAGCGGCGCCCGTTCCGGCGAAGGCCGACGGTAGCCGCGTCTTCGCTTCACCCCTGGCGCGCCGTCTCGCGGCCCAAGGCAATATCGACCTGTCCGCGGTCAAGGGCACCGGCCCGCATGGCCGGATCGTCAAACGCGACCTCGAGGGCGCTCCGACTGGCGCGGCGAAACCCGCCGCCGCTTCGGCCCCGGCCGCGACCGGCGAACCCCGCAAGGTCCAGTCCCTGGCCCAGATGGGCATCCCCGACGGCAGCTACGATCTCGTTCCGCTGGACGGCATGCGCAAGGCCATCGCCCGGCGTCTGACCGACAGCTTCCGCGACGTGCCGCATTTCCCGCTGACCATCGACTGCCGCATCGACGGCCTGCTGGCCGCCCGGGTGAAGGTCAACGCCCTGCTCGAAAAGGACGGGGTCAAGGTCTCGGTCAATGACTTCGTCATCAAGGCCAGCGCCATGGCATTGAAGGCCGTGCCCGAGGCCAACGCCAGCTATTCGCCAGAGGGCATCGCCTTGCACCATCACGCCGATGTGGCGATGGCGGTGGCGATCGATGGCGGCCTGATCACCCCGATCATCCGCAAGGCAGAGACCAAGACCCTGTCGCAGATCGCGACGGAGTCCAAGGATCTCGCCAAACGCGCCCGCGACCGCAAGCTGAAGCCCGAGGAGTTCCAAGGCGGCACCTTCTCGGTCTCCAACCTGGGCATGTTCGGCATCCAGTCGTTCGCTTCGATCATCAACGAGCCCCAGGGCGCGATCATGAGCGTCGGCGCCGGGGAGCAGCGCCCCGTCGTGGTCAATGGCCAGCTGGCGGTCGCCACCGTGATGACCGTCACCCTGACCTGCGATCATCGCGTGGTCGACGGCGCCATCGGCGCGAAATTCCTGCAGGTCTTCAAGGCGATGATCGAAGATCCTGTGACGATGCTGGCTTAAGGACGAACCCGTGGCTGAATTCGACCTCATCGTCATCGGTTCGGGCCCCGGCGGCTATGTCGCGGCCATCCGCGCCAGCCAGCTCGGCCAGAAGGTCGCGATCGTCGAGCGCGAGAACCTGGGCGGCATCTGCCTCAACTGGGGCTGTATCCCGACCAAGGCCCTGCTGAAGTCCGGCGAAAAGTACGAGAGCCTGTCGCACCTGAAGGACTACGGCCTGTCGGCGGACAAGGTCGGCTTCGACTTCGCCGCCATCATCGCCCGCTCGCGCGCCGTGGCGAAACAGCTGAACTCGGGCGTCGGCTACCTGATGAAGAAGAACAAGATCGAGGTCATCGAGGGCTCGGCCAGGCTGGAGAAGGGCGCCGCGGCGCCGAAGGTCGTCATTGCTCTGAAGGCCGGCGGTTCGCGCACGGTTGAGGCCAAGGCGGTCATGCTGGCCGTCGGCGCCCGCGCCAAGGCCATTCCGCAGATCGGTCTCGAGGCCGACGGCGACCGGATCTGGGCCTATCGCGAGGCGATGGCGCCGAAGGCCATGCCCGCCTCCATCATCGTCATCGGCTCGGGCGCCATTGGCATCGAGTTCGGCAGCTTCTACCGCGCCCTCGGCGCGGAGGTGACCGTGGTCGAGGCCGTCGACCGCATCATGCCGGTCGAGGACGAGGAGGTCTCCAGGGCGGCCCGGAAGTCGTTCGAGAAGCGCGGCATGAAGTTCCGCGTCGGCTGCAAGGTCACCAAGGTGTCCAAGGGCGGCAAGGGCGTGCAGGTCGCCATCGAGGCTGGCGGCAAGGCCGAGACGCTGGAGGCCGAGGTCTGCATCTCGGCGGTCGGCATCACCGCCAATACCGACGGCATCGGTCTGGAGGCGCTGGGCGTCAATATGGACCGCGGCCACATCACCATCGACGGCCACTGCCAGACGAACGTCAAAGGCCTCTACGCCATCGGCGACTGCGCTGGCGCGCCCTGGCTGGCGCACAAGGCCAGCCACGAAGGCATCCACGCCGCCGAACATATCGCCGGCTTCAGGACGCCGAACGTCCACTCGCCGATCGCCGGCTGCACCTATGCCCAGCCGCAGGTTGCCTCGGTCGGGATCACGGAACAGGGCGCGCGCGAGGCGAAACTGGATGTGAAAATCGGCCGCTTCCCCTTCAAGGTGAACGGCAAGGCCATCGCCTCGGGCGACACCGACGGTTTCGTCAAGACGATCTTCGACGCGAAGACGGGTGCCCTGATCGGCGCCCACATGATCGGCGCCGAGGTCACCGAGATGATCCAGGGCTATGTCACCGCCATCGCCATGGAGGCGACGGAAGAGGACATCCACGGCATCGTCTACCCCCACCCAACCATGTCCGAGGCCATGCACGAGTCGGCGCTGGACGCCTACGGGCGGGTGATCCACATCTGACGGGCCTCAGCCCGCCAGTACGTCCGCGCCCATCCGCTCCAGCAGCGCTCCGCCCTGAAGCACGGCGGTCATGCGGCCCGCTGCGCCGGCCAGCACATTGGCGGCATAGATTTCGTACAGGGTGATCTTGCCTTCCAGCCAGGCCGGGTCCCCCTGACCGCCGTCAAGCTGGTCGCGGGCGTACAGGGCGCCGAGGGCCAGCATCCAGCCACCCGTGACGTCGCCGACCAGTTTCAGATAGGCATCGGCGGCCGCCAGCACATCGGCGGCTCCGTCGGCGGCTCCCTTGCGTTCCATCAGCCAGTCTGAGGCCGTCTCGACGGCCGCCACCCCCTCGGCGAAGGCCTCAACCGGCTTGCCGGAATACAGCCGCGGCAGGATGGCCAGGGTCGCCTTCATGTCGGAGATCAGGTCGCGCGCCGACTGGCCGCCGTCCTGCGACAGCTTGCGGCCGACCAGATCCATGGCCTGGATGCCGTTGGTGCCCTCATAGATCGGGGCGATGCGGGCGTCGCGATAGTACTGGGCGGCGCCGGTCTCCTCGATGAAGCCCATGCCGCCGTGGATCTGCACGCCCAGCGAGGCGACGTCGCAGCCGACATCGGTGGACCATGCCTTGGCGATGGGGGTGAACAGGTCCTCGCGGCCCTTCCAGCGGCGGCGATCCTCTTCCGTGGCGGCGTGCTTCGCCAGATCAGCGGCCACGCCGGTCGACAGGCAGATGGCGCGGGCGGCGGCGATCTTGGCCTTCATCACCGCCAGCATGCGGCGCACATCGGGATGGTCGACGATCGGGGCGTTGGCCTCGCCGGTCCAGGCCGAGCGACCCTGCCGCCGGTCGCGGGCGTAGGCGAGGGCGTGCTGCCAGGCCCGCTCGGCGATGCCGACGCCCTCGACCCCGACGGCGAGGCGGGCGGCGTTCATCATCACGAACATATGGGCGAGGCCCTGGTTGGGCTGGCCAACCAGTTCGGCGGTCGCGCCCTCATAGGACATGACACAGGTCGGGGAGGCGTGGATGCCCAGCTTGTGCTCGACCCCTACGGCGCGGAAGCCGTTGCGGGCGCCGAGCGAGCCGTCCTCGTTCAGCAGGAATTTGGAGGCGAGGAACAGGCTGATCCCCTTGGGCCCCGCGGGCGCATCGGGCAGTCGGGCCAGCACCATGTGGACGATGTTGTCCGTGGCGTCGTGGTCGCCCCAGGTGATGAAGATCTTCTGGCCGTGCAGGGCGTAGGTCCCGTCGCCGTTCGGGGTCGCCGTTGCGGTCAGGGCGCCGAGATCCGACCCCGCGCCCGGCTCGGTCAGCACCATGGCCCCGGTCCACTCGCCGCTGACCAGTCTGGAAAGATAGATCTCCTTCTGCGACGGCGTGCCGTGGGCCTCCAGCGCCTCGATCGCCGCCAGCGACAGCATGGGGCACAGGCCGAAGGCCATATTGGCCGCGTGCACCGTCTCATAGGCTGCCAGCTCAAGCGCCTTGGGCAGGTTCTGGCCGCCGGCGTGGGCGGGGGCGGACAGGCCGGTCCAGCCGCCCTCGGCGAACTGCCGATAGGCGTCGGCGAAGCCCGGCGCTGAGGTGACCTCGCCATCGGCCCAGGTCGAACCCTTCTGGTCGCCGATCCGGTTCAGCGGGGCCAGCACGCCCTCCGAAAACTGGGCCGCCGCCTCGAGCACGGCGCCCATAAGGTCGGCGTCATAGTCGGGGAAGGCGCCGGTGGCCGCGACACGGTCGATGCCCGCCACGGCCTGCAGGGTGAAGGCGAGATCACGGACGGGGGCGCGGTAGGTCATAGGGAGCGGGCCTTGCTGGCGGATTGATCCGCGTTCATGCCGCCTTGCCCCGACGGTATGCAAGCGCGGCCCTTGGCGTCCGGCCCGCGCTGGTCCAGTCTGGATGCCTCGGACGGGTGAGGGACCATGGCTGAACCACGCAACCGTTATTCGTCCGTCTCGCTGTACCTGCACTGGTTGATCGCCGCCCTGGTGGTTGTGCAGGTGGCGCTGATCATGGTCCGCGACGAGACCGAGGGGGAATTCGCCCGAACCCTGCTGAATATTCACAAGTCCGTCGGCCTCGGCATTCTTGTCCTCACCCTGGCGCGTATCGGCTGGCGCGTCGCCAATCCGGCCATTCCCCTGCCGGAACCCATGCCGCGCTGGCAGAAGCTGCTGGCGCGGGGGACCCATGTGTTGTTCTACGTCGTCCTGATCGGCATGCCGCTGGGTGGCTGGGCCGCTTCGTCCGCGGCCGGTCGCGACATCATCTGGTTTGGTCTTTTCGAGTGGCCGGCGCTGCCGATCGGCGGCGGGCGCGAACTGGCGGGACAGCTGATGGACATCCACGAACTGGGGGCCAAGGCGCTCTATGTCCTGATCGCCCTGCATATCGGCGGCGCGCTGAAGCATCATTTCGTCGATCGCGACAACGTCCTGCACCGGATGATCCCGTGGATACCTCGCCGGCCATGAAGCGTCCGGCGGTCCTCGCCCTTGCGGCCCTGGCGCTGCTGACCCTGACGGGCGCGAGAGAGATCGCCTGGACCGTCGATCGGAACGCTTCCCGGATCGAAATGACCGTTCAGGCCTTTGGCGGGTCGCACCGCGGCCGCTTTTCGGACTGGGGCGGCGACATTCTCTTCGACCCCGCCGATCCCGACCGGACCCGGGCCATGATCGTCGTCCGGTCGGCCTCACTGACCATGTCGCCGGCCGCGATCTCGGAGCGCGCCACCGGCCCGGCCTTCCTCGACGCCGCTCGACATCCGGTGATCCGGTTCGATCTGAGGTCGCTCGAACCGGCCGGAGGGGACCGCTATACCGCCCATGCGGTGGTGACGATGAAGGGGGTGACCCGGCCGCTCGCCTTCCCCGTGGACTTGCACGTGACCGGCGACCGGGCGCATCTGACGGGCGCGTTCGTCCTGAATCGCGCGGATTTCGGCATAGGGACATCGGGGCCTTGGAACAGGCTGGTCGGACGGCAGGTGACAGTGCGGGTGGCGCTCCAGGCGCGCCGCGCCTGACTGTGTCCGACGCCGAGGCCGCCCGCGCTCTCGCCGACGGTGGCCTCGTCATCCTTCCGACCGAGACCGTCTATGGCCTCGCCGCCGACGCCGGCAACGCGGTCGCCGTGGCCGCCATCTTCGAGGCCAAGGGCCGGCCGCGCTTCAATCCCCTGATCGCCCATGTCGCAGACGCCGTGCAGGCCGAGACCATCGCCGTGTTCGACGGACGCGCCCGCGCCCTCGCCGAGGCCTTCTGGCCCGGTCCGCTGACGATCGTGGCCCCGGTCCGGGATCGCGACCGTGTCTGCGACCTGGCCCGCGCGGGACTGGACAGCGTCGCCGTCCGCGTGCCCGGCCACGCCCGCGCCCGCGCCGTCATAGCCGCCTTCGGCCGCCCCGTCGTCGCCCCCTCCGCCAACCGTTCAGGCCGCCCCAGCCCCACCACCTTCGCCGACGCAGTGGAAGAGACGGGCGCCTTCGCCGCGGCGGCCATCGACGGCGGCGATTGCGCCGTGGGGGTGGAGAGCACGGTGGTGTCCGTGCTGGACGGCCGCGTCGCCCTGCTGCGCCCAGGCTCGGTCACCCGCGAGGAAATCGAAGCCGTTGTCGGCCCGCTGGACCGGGGCGGGGAGGGGCATCGTTCGCCGGGCCGGATGGCGTTGCACTATGCGCCGGACGCACCGGTGCGGATCGAGGCTAGAGAGGCGCGCCCCGGCGAAATCCTCCTCGGCTTCGGCCCCGGCGTCGGCGCCCTCCGCTGGAGCCTGAGCCCCTCCGGCGACCTGCGCGAGGCGGCGGCCAATCTGTTCCGGCGACTGAGAGAAGCGGACCGCGAGAAGCCGGCGGGGATCGCGGTGTCGCCCGTCCCGACGCAGGGGCTCGGCGAGGCGATCAATGACCGGCTGAGGCGGGCGGCGGGGTTTGTGGGGTAGGCGCTACTGCGCCGTCCACCCGCCGTCGATCGAGAAGCTGGCGCCATTGGCCGACGCCCCCAGGTCGCTGACCAGATACAGCATCATCCCGGTCAGCTCATCGGTCGTGACGAACCGCTTCGTCGGCTGCGAACCGAGGATGACGTCCTTCAACACCGCCTCTTTCGACATCCCGCGCGTGCGGGCCTGGTCGGCGATCTGCTTCTCGACGATGGGCGTCTCGACGAAGCCGGGGCAGAGGGCGTTGCAGGTGATGCCGTCCTGGGCGACTTCCAGCGCCACGGTCTTGGTGAAGCCGATCACGCCGTGTTTGGCCGCGACATAGGCGGACTTGAACGGGCTGGCGACGAGGCCGTGGGCCGAGGCGACGTTGATGATCCGGCCGCGGCCCTGGGCCTTCATGATCGGGATGGCGGCGCGGGTGGCATAGAAGGTCGAGGACAGGTTGATGGCGATGATCTGTTCCCATTTGTCGGACGGGAATTTCTCGACCGCCTCGACGTGCTGGACGCCGGCGTTGTTGATCAGGATGTCGACCCGGCCCAGCTGGTGTTTGCCATAGGCCACCATGTCCGCGACCTCGTCGCCGCGCAGCATGTTGGCGGCGTGATAGCGCACCTGCACGCCGCAGCTGGCCTCAAGCTCCGATCGGGTGCGTTCGATCTCGGACGGGTCGCCCAGGCCGTTCAGCACCACATCGCCGCCGCGCGAGGCAATGGCGCGGGCGAAGGCCAGGCCGATGCCCGAGGTCGAGCCCGAGATCACCGCCACCTGACCCTTCAGGTCGCCTATGTCGCGGAAGGGCTCTCTTGCTGTCTCTGAGCCGTCGCCGCGTTTGGGCCATTGGAACATAGGGGTCTCGTCCGTTCGTCCGTCTTGTGTCGCCAGCCTAGCCGTTCGCGGTTGCGAAGGCGACAGTCGGGATTAATTTCCCGATCTGATGAATATCCACTCTGTCTCGCTCGAGGCCGCCTTGTCAAAGCGATAGCCGTCGCGGTCGAAGGCCTTGAGGTCTTCAGCCTTCTCGATCCGCTCATCGATGGCGAACCGGGTCATGCCGCCGCGCGCCTTCTTGGCGAAGAAGGAGATGATCCGGCTCTCGCCGTCCTTCGATTCCCGGAACTGCGGCGTGACCACAGGCAGGTTCAGCGCCCGGGCGTCGACGGCGCCGAAATATTCCTGGCTGGCCAGGTTCACCAGCACCCGCTGGTCCTGACCTTCGGCATCGGCGTTCAGTTGTCTGGCGATCCGGTCGCCCCAGAAGTCGTACAGGCTGGACCCGCGCCGGGTTTTCAGCCGCGTCCCCATCTCAAGGCGATAGGGCTGGATGCGGTCCAGCGGCCGCAGCAGGCCGTACAGGCCCGACAGGATCCGCACATGCTCCTGGGCGAAGGCCAGCCCGGCGGCATCGAGCTCCCGCGCCTTCAGCCCCTCATAGACGTCGCCGGCGAAGGCGAAGGCCGCCTGCACCCCTTCGGTCGAGTCCGGATCGAAGGCCTGGAACCGCTCGCGGTTCAGCCGCGCCAGATCGTCGGAAAGGCTCATCAGCCGGCGGAGTTCGGCCACCGTGCGGCCCCGCGCCGTTCGCGCCAGGGACGCGGTGTCCTCAAGGAAGCGCCGCTCTGTGGCGGGCAGGGCGGGATCAGGTTCGGTGAAATCCAGCCGTTTGGCCGGGGACAGGACAATCAACAAGACAGAGCTCCGGCGGGGTTGCGTCGGAATAGGCCGCTTCGGCGACAATTTGAACCTTGCGAGGGGTCGCGGTCAGCCGGCCTGTGAATAAAGCGCCGCCAGCACCGCCGGAATCCGGTCCGGCAGATCCTCCGCGGTCAGCCCGGGCCCGAAACCCCGCGCGACCTCCGCATGCATCCAGACGGCGGCACGCGCCGCGTCGAAGCTGTCCATACGCTGGGCCATCAGCCCGGCGATCATCCCCGCCAGCACATCGCCGCTGCCCGCCGTTGCCAGCCAGGGCGTACCATTGTCGTTTACGCCCAGCCGCCCGTCCGGTGCTGCGATTACCGTCGCCGCGCCCTTCAGAACCACAACCGCGCCCGCCCGCTTCGCCGCCTCCGCGGCCGCCGCCTCGCGGCCCAAGTCCAGCAGACCGGGAAACAGCCGTCGGAACTCGCCCTCGTGCGGCGTCAGGACGTCGTCGCGGTCCAGCACCTCGAACAGGTCGGTGGGCCAACCCTCGAACACCGTCAGCCCGTCGGCGTCCACCACCATCGCCACCCCGGTTTCGGCCAGGGCGCGGACATTGGCCCGGGTGGCGTCATTGATCCCGGCCGCCGGGCCGATCACGACGGCGTCCAGGTTCGCGGCCGCCTCCGAAAGGGCCTCCTCAGAGCCGAACGGGGTCAGCATTATCGCCTCGATCGCCGGCGCGATCACGGCCGCCGCATCCGGCGG
Source organism: Brevundimonas sp. UBA2416 (assembly GCF_002343105.1). Classification (NCBI taxonomy): domain Bacteria; kingdom Pseudomonadati; phylum Pseudomonadota; class Alphaproteobacteria; order Caulobacterales; family Caulobacteraceae; genus Brevundimonas; species Brevundimonas sp. UBA2416. Next base: position 12,118 of record NZ_DDRM01000037.1, on the reverse strand, counting down.
GCACAGGATGCGCACCACGCCGGCGCCGATCCTCAGGCCCGCTCTCGCCGCCAGCCGCGCCGCGCCCGTCTGGTTCGCCTTGCCGGACACCACGCCCAGCCGTCCGCGCGCGTGTTTGTGCGCATCCACCCCCGGCCAGGGCAGGGCCGCGCGCCAGTCGGGCAGGGCGGGCCGGGTCATGCCGGCCTGTGTCCGTTCACGGATGGCGACTCCGGACGAAAAACGCTTGCCTTATTGTGCAATGCAATGTCCCTTTGCTGTCCAAGTGTGCGGCACGATATGGCCCGCCTGGGATCGCCGATGAAAAAGATTGAAGCCGTCATCAAGCCCTTCAAGCTGGATGAAGTAAAAGAAGCGCTGCAGGACGCGGGCGTGCAGGGCATGACTGTCCTGGAAGCCAAGGGATATGGTCGCCAGAAGGGTCATTCCGAACTCTACCGCGGAGCCGAATACGTCATCGACTTCCTTCCCAAGATCAAGATCGAGGTGGTGGTTCCCGACGACATGGTCAATTCGGTCGTCGACGCCATCCAGGCCGCCGCGCGCACCGGCAAGATCGGCGACGGCAAGATCTTTATCTCCGACGTCCTTGACGTCATCCGCATCCGCACCGGCGAATCCGGCGCCCAGGCCGTCTAGCCAACCCATCCATCGGCCGTTCCGCAAGGCGCGGCCGTTTTTCTTCCTCCCCCGCCAGACAGGATCCACAAGACATGAGCGCCGGCAAGATTCTTAAGGATATCAAGGAGAAGGACGTCAAATACGTCGATCTCCGTTTCACCGACACCAAGGGGCGGATGCAGCACGTCACCTTCGACATCGACCTGGTCGATGAAGAGTTCCTCGAAGAGGGGACCATGTTCGACGGCTCCTCGATCGCCGGCTGGAAGGCGATCAATGAGTCCGACATGCTTCTGAAGCCGGACCTGAACGGCTACTGGATCGACCCCTTCTACCAGCAGACCACGATGTTCCTGTTCTGCGACGTGCTGAACCCCGACACCGGCGAGCCCTACAACCGCGACAGCCGCTCGATGGCCAAGAAGGCCCTGGCCTATGTGCAGTCCTCGGGCGTGGGCGACACCGTCTTCTTCGGCCCGGAAGCCGAGTTCTTCATCTTCGACGACGTGCGCTGGAGCACCGCTCCGCACGATACCGGCTACACCTATGACTCGATCGAGTTGCCGGCCAACACGGGCGCCGAATACTCCGAAGGCAATATGGGCCACCGCCCCACTCACAAGGGCGGCTATTTCCCGGTCAACCCGACCGACAGCGCCCAGGACCTGCGCGGCGAAATGCTGGGTGTGATGCGCGATCTGGGCATGCAGCCCGAGAAGCATCACCATGAGGTCGCCCCGGCCCAGCACGAACTGGGCCTGAAGTTCAGCGACCTGCTGACCATGGCCGACCGTCTGCAGCTCTACAAATACGTCATCCACAATGTCGCCGCCGCCTACGGCAAGTCGGCCACCTTCATGGCCAAGCCGACCTTCGGCGACAACGGTTCGGGCATGCATGTTCACCAGTCGATCTGGCGTGACGGCAAGCCGCTGTTCGCGGGTGACAAATACGCCGGCCTGTCGGACCTCTGCCTCTGGTACATCGGCGGCATCATCAAACACGCCAAGGCCATCAACGCCTTCGCCAACTCGACGACCAACTCCTACAAGCGCCTGGTCCCCGGCTATGAAGCCCCGGTCAAGCTGGCCTATTCGGCCCGCAACCGCTCGGCCTCGATCCGGATTCCGTGGGTCAATTCGCCCAAGGCCAAGCGTATCGAAGCCCGCTTCCCCGATCCGATGGGCAACCCCTACCTGACCTTCGTCGCCCTGCTGATGGCCGGCCTCGACGGCATCGAGAACCGCATCGATCCGGGCGCGCCGGCCGACAAGAACCTCTACGATCTGCCGCCGGAAGAGCGCGGCTCGATCCCCGAGGTCTGCGGCTCGCTGAAAGAAGCGCTCGACAGCCTCGACAAGGACCGCGCCTTCCTCAAGAAGGGCGGCGTCATGGATGACGACTTCATCGACAGCTACATCGAGCTGAAGATGGAAGAGGTGATGCGCCTGCAACTGCACCCGCACCCCGTCGAATTCGACATGTACTACAGCTGCTGATCGGCGGCTGACCCAATGAGAATGGCCCCGGACGGTTCGCCGTCCGGGGCCTTTTTCTTGCCGCCGGGGGTGGTGGCTCCCTTGTCCCGATCGTGGGCCGGCCGCTAGGCTGGCGCAATGACACCCGAGGAGATCGACGTCATCGTGCGGGTCGCCGGCGCGACCCTGCTGCTGACGGCGGCCGCGTTGCTGGTCGTTCGGAGGCAACGGCGAAGAGGCCTGTTCTTTCTCCCTCTCGCCGTCTGCCTGTGCGGTTTTCTCGCTGGCAATACGCCGGATGCAGCCCTTCGTCTGAGTGGTCTGGTGGGTGAGGTCTCGCGGCTGCTGAGCGGTTTCGCGGCCGTCTTCCTCTGGTGGTTCTGCCTGTCCGTCTTCGACCGAACGTTCCGGCCGCGTGGTCCGGTCCTCGCCACCGGCGTCGCCTGGATCGCTATCGCGGCCGTGGACCGGGGCATGTTCGGAGAGGCGCTCGCCGGCGCCGGACTGTCCTGGCTGCTGATCGCCCTCGGCTTCGGCATGGTCGCCCATCTGGCGTGGCGGCTGATCCACGACCGCCCGGGCGACCTGATAGACGAACGCCGCAAGGCCCGTGTCCTCGTCGTCCTTTTGCTGGGCGGGCAGCTTTTCGCCGACCTCATCATCGACGTCGTCATGGGTTTCGACTGGCAGCCCCATGGGTTCAGCATTCTGCAGAATGCCACCCTGCTGGCCTTCACCGGCTGGCTCCTGCATCTGCAGTTCGGTCTGCTGACGCGACCGCTGCCCTACGCCGTCGGGTCGGGGATCGACCGCGGGCCGGCGCCGCCCGCCCCCTCGCCGGAGGCGGACCGTTTGAGGGAGCGGCTGCGAGTGCTGGTCGAGGTCGACCAGGTCCACCTTGATCCCGACCTCACCTTTGACCGCTTCGTTTCCCTGATGGGCGCGCCGGACCGCACGGTGCGCCGACTGATCAACCAGCAGCTCGGCCATGACCATTCCCGGACCTTCCTGAACAGCCATCGGATGATCGAGGCGCGCCGCCGGCTGACCGATCCCGCACGCCGCCACGACAAGCTGATCACCGTCGCCATGGACAGCGGCTTCTCGTCGCTGGCGTCATTCAACCGTGTCTTCCAGGATCTCGAGTCCTGCCCGCCCAGCGTTTTCCGGCAGAGGGCTCTGGCGCCGACCAACGAGCCGACGGAAGCCCGCCCGATTCTGAGGAACGATTAGCCGACTCCTGAGAAGCGCGCCCCCCGGGCGCCCTCTAGTCAGCCGCCTTCGATAGCGAAGGAGATCGACGCATGGACAGCATGGTGGCCACATTGGGCGGGGGGACGATCCTGCTCCTGGCGGGCGGAGCGTTTGGCTTGTTGAGTCGGCGCGGGTTCTCGTTGCGCTGGCTGCTGGTCGCCGTGGCGCTCGCCGTCGTCAATGACGCCATGCTGACCAACGGCTACGGCCTCATTCCGGATCTGCTCCCGCAAAGCGCGTGGAACTGGCAGGGCAAGATCCTGGCGCTGGCCGCAACCCTGATTATCGCCTCCTTGCCGGCCTTCGGCTGGCGGCGATCCGGGCTGACTCTCGTCCAGGCCGCTGGCAGTCTGAAATCAGCGATACCCGTCGTGCTGGTCTATATGGCCTTCTTCGCGGGGCTCGCCGTGGCGTTTCCGTCTTCGCCCGCGACGGCGGAAACGATAGCCTTCCAGCTGACCATGCCGGGGCTGGAGGAGGAAGCCTTCTATCGCGGGACCCTGCTCTTCGCCCTCGACCGCGCCTTCCTCGGCCGGTGGAGATTCCTGGGTGTGGACTGGGGATGGGGCGCGCTGTTGTCCTGCGTCATGTTCGGACTGGCCCACGCCTTCGGCTTCTCGGAGGGTCAGTTCTCGTTCGATCCGTTGACGATGGCCCTGACCGCCGTCCCATCCTTTATCGGCGTGTGGCTGGTCTTGCGGACCCGAAGCGTCCTGCTCCCGGCTGTCCTGCACAATTTCGGGAACGCGATCACCCTGATGTTCTAGACGAACGCCGGACGGCAAGCCGTCCGGCGTTTCTCTACGGACTGCGTTCTAGCGGTTGGTCGTCTCGACCTCGATGCCGTCACGGCCGGCGCGGACGGTGGTGCTGTCATCGCGGCGGTCGCTTTCGATGACGACGGGCGGCGACGGGACGGCGACTTCACGCTCGATGACCACGGGGGCGGCCGGAACCTCACGCTCGATGATGGTCGTGGTGTCGGTGTCGCGGTCGGCGTCGGAAGTGTCGGCGGCCGGCGTGCAGGCTGTGGTGGCGAAGGCGATGGCGCCGAAAGCGGCGACGGTGGTGAGCGTGTGGCGGATGGTCATGGGCGGACTCCTGAATGGGAACCAGGTGCAAACGGCCACGCTCGGCCCTTGTTCCGCCTAGTGCAGGCTGACCGCCACCGGGTTCCAGAGGTCCGCAGCCTTGATCTCGACCGGGAAGGTGATGCGCACGCTACCGCCCGCGGCGCCCCGGGTGATCAGCAAGCGGCCGCCCAGCTGTTCGGTGATCGCCTCGAACAGCGGCATGTCTGCAGGCGCAGGCCCTTCACCGTCGGTCACGACGAGGTTCAGGGATCGCTCCTGACCGTCTTCGTCCAGGGTGACGGCGAGGGCCACGGCGCCGCGCTGGGCCTTCAGCGTGTTCAGATACTCGAGCAGGACCAGTCCCAGCGAGGTGGCCTGCTCAAGCGGCACGTCCCTGGCGCCGACGGCGATGCTGACGCGGGCGGACGGCACGCCGCCCCGGGCCGCGGCGGCCTCGACCAGTTTGCGGGCGAAGGCCTCGAACGGGATGTAGCGGTCGCCGCCGCCGGTGAACTCCCGGTGCGTTCGCGAGATCACCAGGGTGCGCGAGGCGGCGTTGGTGAGCACCCGGGAAACGAACGGATCGGCTTCCTCACGGGCCCGGAGCTGCAGGATGGCCGAGATGAGCTGCAGATGGTCGGTGGTGCGCTGGGCGTGGTCACGGAACAGTTCGGCCTGACCCATGGCCAGGGCTTCGACCTGGGCATGTCTGGTGGTCAGGGTGTTCAGCCGGGCCCGGATGGTGCTTAGCACATGGATCAGCAGCAGGGACGAGACGAGGAAGAAGCCCAGCGAAACCATGGCCCGGCCATCGGTCGGGAAGGAGAAGGGCGCGGGCCCCATGAAATTATAGACGATCACCGTGGACAGCCCGGCGGCCATCAGGCCCGGCCTCGCGCCGAGCCAGTAGGCGGACAGGATCACCCCCGGATAGAAGCAGGTGTAGCCATAGCCGCTGGCCAGATACGGCGAGAGCAGCAGCCGCACCCAGAGCGAGATCAGCACCAGACACAGGGCGGCCCAGTAACGCGCGCCGGGAACCCGCTTGAGCCGGGCCAGCAGGGCGGCGGCCCGGGCGGCCGGCGGCTTCAGGAAATGGGTGGACGCGTCCATGCGATCTTCCTAGCACAACCGTCCGGAAGCGTCGCCCGGATCAGGCCACGCCCTCGGCCGCATCGGCCTTCTTCCGCCGCAGCTCGATCAGTCGCACGCACCAGATCGAGACCTCGTAGAGCAGCACCAGCGGAATGCCGAGCATGATCTGGCTGAGTGGGTCCGGCGGCGTGACGAAGGCGGCCACAACCGCGATGGCCACGATGGCGTATTTCCGGCTGGCCGCGAGCGCACTCGACGAAACGATTCCGGCCATCCCGAGAAGCGTCATGACCACGGGCAACTGGAAGCAGAGCCCGAACGCCAGCAGCAGGGCCATCACGAGATTCAGATAGTCCGATACCCGCGGCAGGAGCTCTGCCGAGATGCCGCCGCCGCTGATCTGCTGCCCGAGGGAGAACAGCATGACGAAGGGCAGCATGACATAATAGACCAGCGCCGCGCCCAGCAGGAACAGCAGAGGGGCCGCGATCAGGAAGGGCAGGAAGGCCCCCTTTTCGTTGCGGTAGAGACCCGGCGCGACGAAGCGGTACAGCTGCCAGGCCATTACGGGGAAGGTGATGACCACCGCTCCGAAGGCCGCCAGTTTCATCTTGGTGATGAGGAATTCCAGAGGCGCGGTGAAGATCAGGTTCACGGTTTCGCCGTCGCCCCGCGGCACCGGCACCAGGCCGGCCGTCCCGAGAATGAGGTCGAAGGGGGAAACGCTGCCGTCCGGGCCTGCCGCTTCGCGGAACTGGGCGGCGACCGCGAACGGCTGGACGAGGAAGACATAAATCGGGTCGGCGACGATGAAACAGCCGATGAAACCGAGCACGAAGGCGATGACGCAGACCACCAGCCGGCTGCGAAGCTCGATAAGGTGATCCATCAGGGGCGCGCGCGACGCCTCGATCTCGTCCTCGTCGCGGTCCGGCGTGTTCACAGGTCAGCCGCCTTCCTGCCGGTGGAGGGTTTGCGGGTCGATGCAACGCGCTTCGTGGTCTTTGTCGACGAGCCCGCCGACGCCGGGCCTTTCGCCGGCCTGGAAGGGACCGAAGCCTCGGCCTTGGTTTCTTCCCCGGCCTTGGCGCGTGGCTTGCGTGGCGTCTTCGGTGTGCTTTTCGCCGCCGGCGCGTCCACGGGTGCCGGAAGGGATGTCATTGCCGGCGGATTGTCCGGCCATTCGTCATGCCCCGGCACGGCTGAGACGGAACTCTCCAGTGGCCGGTTCAGATCCTTGCTGATGTCCTTGAACGTCGCTTCGGCCTCGGCACCGAGCGGCACGAGGCCCTGACCCGTACGCAGGGCCTCGACCTCCTTGCGCAACTCGTCGAGCTCGGCTTGCCGCGCCATCTCGTCGAAGCTGGAGCGGAATTCTCCAGCCATGGCCCGCGCCTTGCCCACGGCCCTGCCGACCTTGCGCAGGAGCAAGGGCAGGTCTTTCGGTCCGACGACGATGAGCGCCAGCAGGCCGATCACAAGGATTTCCAGCCCGCCGATTCCGGGGCCAAGTCCACCCATCCGTCAGTGTCTCCGACGCGAAACGGGGCTTAAGACTTCAGGTCTTCTTTTTCGGCCTCGGTGCGGGGCAGGGTGCCCGCCCGTTCATCCCGGGGCTTGTCGGCGTCGCTGTCCTTCAGGCCGTCACGGAAGGCGCGGATGCCCTTGGCGGCATCGCCCATCAGGCCGGACAGCTTCCCGCGCCCGCCGAACAGCAGAAGGGCGAGGGCGGCGATGATAAGGATCTGCCAGATACCGGGTTGCATGGCGCTTCATCTCAGTCAGCGGCGCGGGCGACATTGCCCGGCCAAAATCTTGGTCCTGCATATAGGCGCTTCAGTGGCGTGACGCCAAGCGAACCTGATAGGAGGCGCGCATGAGTCACGTGATCATCCACACCGACGGCGCCTGCAAGGGCAATCCCGGCCCCGGCGGCTGGGGCGCCATCCTGCAGACCGGAGGGGGTCACGAGAAGGAGCTTTGGGGCGGCGAGCCGCTGACCACCAACAACCGCATGGAGCTGATGGGCGCGATCAGCGCGCTGGAGGCCCTGACCCGGCCGTGCCGCGTCGATCTGCACACCGACAGCCGCTACGTGATGGACGGCATCACCAAATGGATCGGCCCGTGGAAAGCGCGCGGCTGGAAGACGGCGGACAAGAAGCCGGTCAAGAACGAGGACCTGTGGAAACGCCTCGACGCCGCCCGCACCCGTCACGAGGTGAAATGGCACTGGGTCAAGGGCCACGCCGGCGACCCCGGCAACGAGCGCGCCGACGCCCTCGCAAACCGGGGGGTCGCGGCCGCCTCGGGGTAACCAAGCGCGCACACGATTCACGGGTAGCCATTACATTCATCCGCTTTTGCCCCCACCGCACCCTCCGGCATGCCTTCGAAGAAGACCCACATCGTGATCGCTGCAATCGGCCTGGCTGTCGTTGGCGGCGGCGCCTGGTACTGGCAGAACAAGGTGGCCGCGCCGGGTGCGACCGGCGTCGCAGGGGGGGCGAGCATGGGCACGGGGTCCGGCGCCCCGGCGCCGGGTGCCGCGCCTGGTCGCCAGGCTGGCGGGCCCGGTGGCGGTGGTGGTGCGGCAGGGCCCGGCGGACCGGGCGGTCCGGCGCCGGTGGAGGTGGGCAAGGTCGAGGCGCTGACCCTCACCGACGACGCGCAGGCCGTGGGCTCGCTGCGGTCTCGCCAGGGCGTGATGCTGCGCCCCGAGGTGGCCGGCCGCATCGCGCAGATCAACTTCGCCGATGGCCAGCGCGTCAAGCGCGGCCAGTTGCTGGTGCAGCTCGACGACACGCTGCAGCGCGCCCAGGTGCAGCAGGCCGAGGCGCAGGCGGCGATCGCCCGCACCAACCTGCAGCGCAGCCGTGAACTGGTGGCGCAGGGATTCGTCTCGCAGAGCGCCGTCGACCAGAACGAGGCCGCGCTGCTGGTGGCCGAGGCGCAGGTGGCCCTGGCGCGCGCCCAGCTGGCGCGCATGAAGATCCTGGCCCCCTTCGACGCCACCGCCGGCATCAAGACGGTCAGCGTCGGCGACTACCTGAAGGACGGCGCCGACATCGTCAACCTCGAGGACATGTCGTCGATGTCGGTCGACTTCCGGCTGCCCGAGCGCTACCTGGCGCGTGTGAAGGTGGCCCAGCCGGTCGATGTGCCGGTCGACGCCGTGCCCGGGCGCAGTTTCAAGGGCCGGGTCGAGGCGGTGGACTCGCAGGTCGACGCCAACGGGCGTTCGCTGCTGGTGCGTGCCCGGGTCGACAACGCCGACGCCGTGCTGCGCCCCGGCATGTTTGCGCGGCCGCGCATCGTCTTTGCCGTGCGCGAAGGTGCGCTCGTCGTGCCCGAAGAGGCGCTGGTGCCGCAGGGCAACCGGCAATTCGTCTTCAAGATCGAGCCCAACGGGCAGGGCGGGCAGCAGGCGCGCCGCATCGAGGCCAAGCTGGGCCTGCGGCTGCTTGGCAAGGTCGAGCTGCTGGACGGCGTGCAGGCCGGTGACCTCGTCGTCACCGCCGGCCATGGCCGGCTGCGCGGCGAGACGACGCCGGTGCGTGCGATCGACCTCTCGCGTCCCGGTGCCGGCCCGCGCGGACCCGGGGCGCCAGGTCGCGGCGCCAGTGCACCCGGCGGCGCCGGCTCCGGCCCCGGCACGGGCCGACCGATGCCTTCCGCCTGAAGCCGAGACCGACGTCGAGGAGCCCGCCCCATGCGCCTGTCCGAAACCTCGATCCGCCGCCCCGTGCTGGCGACGGTGATGTCGCTGCTGCTGATCCTGGTCGGTCTGGTGTCGTTCAAGCAGCTCTCGATCCGCGAGTACCCGCGCATCGACGAGCCGCTGGTCACCGTCAACACGCGGCTGCTCGGCGCCTCCAGCGAGGTCATCGAATCGCAGGTCACCAAGCCGCTCGAGGACTCGATCGCCGGCATCGACGGCGTCGACATCATGACCTCGATCTCGCGCACCGAGCAGAGCCAGATCACGGTGCGCTTCCGCCTGACCAAGGACCCGGATACCGCCGCCGCCGAGGTGCGCGACCGCGTCGCGCGCGTGCGCGGTCGCCTGCCCGACGCCGTCGATGAACCGGTGATCGCCAAGGTCGAGGCCGATGCCACGCCCACCATCTGGCTGGCCTACACCAGCGAGACGCTGTCGCCGCTGGAGCTCACCGACCTCATCAACCGTGTCGTCAAGCCGCGCCTGCAGACCGTGCCCGGCGTGGCCGACGTGCAGATCGGCGGCGACCGCAAGTTCTCGATGCGCGTCTGGCTCGACCCCGACAAGCTGGCCGCCTACCGCCTGACGGTGCAGGACGTCGAGGACGCGCTGCGCAAGCAGAACCTCGAGGTGCCGGCTGGCCGCATCGAGAGCCGGCAGCGCGA
>NZ_DDRM01000037.1:1762-1986 GCF_002343105.1 Brevundimonas sp. UBA2416 | reverse complement strand
GCTGCCAGCGAACGCTCGCGCGTGCGCCTGAACGGCGTGCCGTCCATCAGCACCGGCATCATCCGCAACGCCACCGCCAACCCGCTGGAGGTGGCCGACGGCGTTCGCGCCGTGATGCCGCAGTTGCAGCGCGACCTGCCGCCGTCGGTCACCGTGGTGCAGGCCAACGACCTGTCGGTCTTCATCGACCGCTCGATCAAGGCCGTCTACACCACCGTGGCCGA
>NZ_DDRM01000037.1:0-1539 GCF_002343105.1 Brevundimonas sp. UBA2416 | reverse complement strand
GCCTCGTTCATCCCGCTGGTCACCATCCCGGTCAGCCTGATCGGCAGCTTTGCGCTCATCGCGCTGGCCGGCTTCACGATCAATACGCTGACGCTGCTGGCCCTGGTGCTGGCCATCGGCCTGGTGGTCGACGACGCCATCGTGGTGCTGGAGAACATCTTCCGCCACATCGAGGAAGGGCTGACGCCCTTCCAGGCGGCGCTGAAGGGCGTGCGCGAGATCAGCTTTGCCGTGGTGGCGATGACGCTCACGCTGGCCGCGGTGTTCGCGCCGCTGGCCTTCACGCCCGGCCGCACCGGGCGCCTGTTCAGCGAATTTGCGCTCACGCTGGCCGGCGCCGTGATCGTCTCGGGCTTCGTGGCGCTCACGCTGACGCCCATGCTGTGCAGCAAGCTGCTGCGCCACAACCCCAAGCCCAACGCCTTCGACCGCGGCATGGAGCGGGCGCTGGTGGGCCTGAGCAACGGCTACGCCAAGGTGCTGCGCGCCAGCCTGAAGGTGCGCTGGCTGGTGGTGCTGGTGATGCTGGGGGCTGGCGGCGTGAGCTGGTGGCTGTTCAGCACCGCCAAGAGCGAACTTGCCCCGTACGAAGACCGAGGCGTGATTGCCATGCCGATCCGGGCGCCCGACGGCGCGACACTCGACTACACCGCGCGCTACCTCGACGCGCTCGATGCCATCGCGGCCCAGTACCCGGAGTTCGATCGCCGCTTCATGTTCATTGGCGGTGGCCAAGTCTCCCAGGCCTTCAGTGTGCTGCGCACGATCGATTGGGACGATCGCACCATCACCACGCGCGACCTGCAGCAGAAGCTGTTGCCGCAGGTGATGTCCCTGCCCGGCGTGAGTGCCTTTCCCAGCCTGCCACCCAGCCTGGGGCAGGGCTTTCGCTCGCAGCCGCTCAACGTGGTGATCGTGAGCAGCGACAGCTACGGCAACATGGGCCGCTATGCACAGGAGATGCTGGCCGAAATGCGGCGCAACCCTGGCATCGTGCAGCCCGACATCGACCTGCAACTGAACAAGCCCGAGATCTTCATGGATGTCGACCGCGCACGCGCCGCCGACATGGGCGTCTCGGTCGAGGCCGTGGCGCGCACAGTCGAGACCATGCTCGGTGGCCGCGTGGTCACGCGCTACAAGCGCGACGCCGAACAATACGATGTCATCGTGCAGACATCGGGTGTCGGCCGGGCAACCCCCGAAGACATTGATCGGCTGTTCGTGCGCGGACGGGGCGACGTCATGGTCCCGTTGTCCTCTCTTGTCTCTGTGCGCGAAGCCGTGAGCCCGCGCGAGCTCAATCACTTCAACCAGCGGCGCTCGGTGACCATCACCGCCAACCTGGCGCCCGGCTACGCGCTCGGCGAGGCGCTCGCCGATGTCGACCAACTGGCAGCCCGCGTGCTGCCGCCGGGCTACGCCACCGAGCTCAACGGCGTCAGCCGGGAGTTCCGCGCCAGCGCCGGCGCGCTGGGCATCGTTTTCGTGCTCGCGCTTCTGTTCATCTACCTCGTGCTGGCAGCGCAGTTCGAGAGC
>NZ_DDRM01000012.1:0-53040 GCF_002343105.1 Brevundimonas sp. UBA2416 | reverse complement strand
ATCCAGCTGAGCTACGGGCGCGCTTGGCCGCGAACGGCGAGGGCGGGTATCTAGCGGAGGCCGGGGCGGGGGGCAAGGGCTGTGCGGCGGGTTTTCGGTGATCCTCTCCGGTCGTGCATGGAAGGCGTGGAGGGACGGGGGGTTTCGTTCGCGCGGACGGCGGGCCAAGGTGGCGGGCCTTCCCGCTTTCGCCTTCGAGTGAGTCCGCCATGATCGCCTTCCCGCCCCGGCCCCTGCGCGCCGTCACGGCCGCCGTCGTCGTCGCGGCGACGCTGGCGCTGGCGGGGTGCGCGGGCGGAATGCCCGGGGCCCCTTCGGCGTCCGGGCTTGAAGCCTCTCCTGCCCCCGCCGCGGTCCAGACTCCCCAGGCCCGCGGGCCCTTTGTGGCGGCGGCCAATCCGCTGGCGGTCGAGGCCGGGCTGAAGATCCTGCGCGAGGGCGGTTCAGCGGTCGATGCGGCGGTCGCCGTGCAGGCCGTGCTCGGTCTGGTCGAACCGCAGTCCTCGGGACTCGGCGGCGGGGCCTTCATGATGGCGTTCGACGCCCGCACGGGCGAGGTCACCAGCTATGACGGGCGCGAGACCGCGCCGACGGCGGCGACACCCGAACTCTTCCATGAAAACGGCCGGCCCCTGGGGTTCGGCGAAGCCGTGCTCAGCGGCCGGTCGACCGGCGCACCCGGGGCCGTCGCCATGCTGGCCCTGGCGCAGCAGGCCCACGGCCGGCTGCCGTGGAGCACCCTGTTTGGAGACGCCGAGCGGCTGGCGCGCGACGGCTTTGTGGTGAGTCCGCGGCTCGCCGGCTTCATCGCCGCGACGCGGGGGCAGGCGCGCACGCGCTGGGCCAACGCCTATTTCACGAAACCGGACGGTGAACGCTATGTCGCCGGCGACGTGCTGCGGAACCCCGACTACGCGCGGACGGTGGCCGAACTGGCTGCGGGCGGGGCCGAGGTCTTCTACCACGGCCGGATCGCGCGCGAGATCGCCGCCACGGTGGCTGAGGAGCCGCGGCCCGGCTCGCTGACGGCACAGGACATCGCCGCCTATGAGCCGATCGAGCGGGGCGCCCTGTGCCGGCCCTACCGGATCTATGTGATCTGCGTGCCGCCGCCGCCGTCCAGCGGCGTGGCTGTGCTGCAGCTCCTGGCCATGGCCGAGGCGACGCCGGACATCACCCTCGGTCCGGACAGCGCCGAGGCCTGGACCGCCTTCGCCCGGCTTCAGCGGCTGATGTACGCCGACCGCGACCGCTATGTGGCCGATCCGGGCTTCGTGGGCGTTCCGGTGCAAGGGCTGCTGGACCCGGGCTATACGGCCTCGCGCGCGGCCCTGGCGCAGGGCCTGACGGGGCCGGCCGAGGCGGGGACGCCGCCCGGGGGCGTGCTGGTCGGGCCCGACGCGACCAACGAGCCGGCGGGGACGTCGCATTTCGTCATCGTCGATGCCGAGGGCAACGCGGTCAGCATGACCACCACGATCGAGAGCGTGTTCGGCTCGGGCCGGATGGCGGCTGGTTTCTTCCTCAACAATGAGCTGACCGACTTCTCGTTTGCGCCGCTGCGGGCCGACGGCGCGCCCGCGGCCAATGCCGTGGCGGCGGGCAAGCGACCGCGATCGTCGATGTCACCCATTCTCATCCTCGACCGCGAGGGGCGGCTGGTCGGCGCCCTGGGATCGCCGGGCGGCCCGTCGATCCTGGCCTATAACGCCCGGGCCCTGATCGCGGTGCTGGACTGGGGCCTGCCGGTCCAGACGGCGTTCAACCTGCCCAACCTGGTCGCGCGGGGGACCTCTGTCGGCGCGGATACGGAGCGATTCTCCGACGCCTTGCGCGAGGGGCTGGCGGCGCGCGGCGTGACCCTGCGCCCCAACGACAGCGAAACCTCGGGCCTGCACGGCGGAATCTGGCGTCAGGGCCCGGACGGCTGGGCCTGGGACGGCGGCGCCGATGACCGCCGCGAGGGCGTGGCGAGGACAGGGGAGTAGGGATTAGGGATCAGGGAGGCGCGTCAGGGCCAAGCGAGGTCTGCGGCTCTAGCCACCTAATCCCTAATCCCTGATCCCTACTCGGGCTTGATGCTCAGCTGAAACGCGATCACGCCTTCGGACACATCCGTGTCTATGCCCTGGCCGGCGCGCAGGCCCTCGACGCCGATCTCGCGATAGACCAGGCCGATCGAGCTCTGCACAGGGCCCCGTCGCATGGCCACGCCAAGCGAGGCGTCGCCCATGAAGACGCCGGAGTCATGGCTGACACCCGAGCGGGCGAATTCGCCGTCGCGGTTGCGGGCCCAGTTGTAGCCGACCGCCCGGCCCGAACCGGCCGCATACAGATACCAGCGCGGCCGCTGGCCGAACGCCTCTTCGCCCTCGGGCACCAGCTGGTCCAGGTCGGGTCCGATGCGCAGGGTCGCCCCGGCCTCGGTGGTGCCGCCGCGCGACCCGACGCCGACGCCGACGTGGGGCGTCAGGGCGACATCGAGACCCGACGCCGTGCGGCCCAGGATCTCCGTCCAGCCCCGGGTGTAGGTCAGGTCATAGTGCTCGGCCTCATAGGCCGCGGGGTCGAGTGGTCCAGGCGGCAGGGGCGATCCGTCGATCCGGCGCACCGGACCTTCGGTGCGCAGCCGCAGCCGGTCGTCAAAGGCGCTGTTCTCGAACCAGACGTCCCGGTTCGAAGCGACCCAGGGCGAGGCTCGTTCGCGTGAGGGCGGGGCGTAGCCGCTCCAGCCTTCGTCGGGGCCGAAGGCTGGACGGCCCGCATCGGCGAAGCGCGCGTCGCGGTCGATGCGGGTCAGCAGGTCAGAAACGGTGGAGGGCGGTTCGCGGGTGACAACCCAGGGATTGGACAGGGCGACCTGGGTTTCGGGAGGGGAGACAGCGGCGAACGCCGGGGCCGCAGAGGCCACAGTCGCCAACACTCCGAACGCAAAAACCGTCATACGCATCAACGGTCCTCCCGATCCGTCAACAACCGTGACCCTGCACGATGCGGGGCGGCTCGCCAACAGACTTTTGCTCCGCCCGACCAACGTCAGGTGAAAAGCGAGGTTCCGGGGTCACAGCGTGGTTAACGTCCCCGGAGGCCCTACTGGCAGGCCAGACACTCGTCATAGTCGGTGCGGGCGGCGCTGAAGAGGTCCGGCTGGTTCGGGTCCACCTCGGCCTCGACCTTGTCCTCGGCGCCCGCAAAGGCGGCGCGCTGAACCGACTTGGAGCGCAGATAGTAGAGCGATTTCACGCCCTTCTCCCAGGCGGACCAGTGCAGCATGTGCAGGTCCCACTTGTTCACGTCGCCCGGGATGAACAGGTTGATCGACTGGGCCTGACAGATTTCGGGCGCGCGGTCGGCCGACAGTTCGACGACCCAGCGCTGGTCCAGTTCGAAGGCGGTCTTGAAGATCCCCTTCTCGTCTTCGCTCAGCTGCTCGAGATGCTGGACCGAACCCTCGTGCTCGAGGATGGAGCTCCACACCGCCTCGGTGTCGATGCCCTTCTCGCCCAGAATCCGCTCCAGATAGGGGTTCTTGACCGCGAACGAACCCGACAGGGTCTTGTGGGTGTAGATATTGGCCGGGATCGGCTCGATGCCGGCGCTGGTGCCGCCGCAGATGATCGAGATCGAGGCGGTCGGGGCGATGGCCATCTTGTGGGAGAAACGCTCCATGACGCCGCGCTCGGCGGCGTCCTCGCAGGCGCCCTTCTCTTCGGCGAGCACCCGGCTGGCCTTGTCGGCCTCGCGGCGCAGATGTTTGAACAGCCGCATGTTCCACGACTTGGCCATGGCGGATTCAAAGGCCACGCCCTGCTGCTGCAGGAAGGAGTGGAAGCCCATCAGGCCGAGGCCGACCGAGCGTTCGCGCTTGGCGGAGTAGACGGCCGCGGCCATGGCCGGCGGGGCGCGGCGGATGAAGTCCTCGAGCACATTGTCGAGGAAGCGCATGACGTCCTCGACGAATTTCGGCTCCTCGCGCCACTCCAGGAACATCTCGGCATTGACCGAGGACAGGCAGCAGACGGCGGTGCGGTCGACGCCGAGATGGTCGCGGCCGGTGTGCAGCATGATTTCGGCGCACAGGTTGGACTGTTTCACCGACAGGCCCAGGTCGCGCTGATGCTGCGGCATCTGGCGGTTCACCGTGTCGGAGAAGATCAGATAGGGTTCGCCGGTCTGCAGGCGGATCTCGAGGATCTTCTGCCACAGGGCCCGGGCGTCGACGGTTTTCACCACCGCCTGGTTCTTCGGCGACAGCAGGTCGAAGGTCTTTCCGTCGCGGACCGCCTCCATGAAGGCGTCCGAGATGTTGATGCCGTGGTGCAGGTTCAGGGATTTGCGGTTGAAGTCGCCCGACGGTTTGCGGATTTCGAGGAATTCCTCGATCTCCGGGTGGTGGACGTCCAGATAGACGGCGGCCGAGCCGCGGCGCAGCGAACCCTGGCTGATCGCCAGCGTCAGGCTGTCCATCACCCGGATGAAGGGGATGATGCCGGATGTCTGGCCCGCGCCCTTGACCTTCTCGCCGATCGACCGGACGCCGCCCCAGTAGGTGCCGATGCCGCCGCCGTTCGACGCCAGGGCGACATTCTCGTTCCAGACCGACTGGATGCCGTCGAGGCTGTCCGCCACCGCGTTGAGGAAGCAGGAGATCGGCAGGCCGCGATCCGCGCCGCCGTTCGACAGCACCGGCGTCGAGGGCATGAACCAGAGCTTCGACATGTAGTCATAGACGCGCTGTGCGTGCTCGTGGTCGTCGGCATAGGCCGTGGCGACGCGGGCGAACATGTCCTGATAGCTTTCGCCTGGCAGCAGATAGCGATCCTCCAGCGTCTTCTTGCCGAAGTCGGTCAGCAGGTCGTCGCGGGTCCGGTCGAGCTGGAGTGAGCGCACCACAGACAGATGGGGACGCGCAGCCAAATCGCTGTCGGCAACCGACGGAAATTCCACCGTCTTCAACGCTTCACTGCCTGCCATAATCCGCCCCGGGTGCTTGTCGATACGCCAGATGTTGTGTGGTCAACATCATTACAGCGCTAAATGTGGTTCATGATTGGTTACTGGCCAAGCCCTCAAATTTTGAGTGAGGGCAAACTTCCTTGATGACATTTTCGTATCAGCCCTCGGTGTGAGTGATTCGATCTAGCCACAAACCTGCCGGATTCAGCCACCGTGGGGATTGTCGCCCGGACCAGCTTCCTGTGTGCGATCCGACAGGATTGTGGAAATAAATTTGCGGTGGGAACGTCCCACAAGCGTGACCGTTTGCGACCGATGGCAACCTCCCGGATCCCGATCTTCCTGCGCCGGATGCTGCGCATCGCGCGGACCGAAATCGCGGCCGTGACGGCTCTGTTTGTCGTGGCCCTGGGGGTGATGACCTTCGTCGAGGTGGCTGACGACATGACCGAGGCCGACGGCCAGGCCTTTGACCAGGCCGTGCTGACCTGGATGCAGCCGGTCGCGGGCGAACCTCGCGGCCCATGGTGGCTCCAGGAGGCCGCGGCCGACCTGACGTCCCTGGGGGGCATATCGGTTCTGGGCCTGTTCGCCGTGATCGCCATCACCTTCCTGCTGATCCAGCGCAAACGGCTCTCGGCCCTGCTGCTGGTGCTGGGTCTCGCGGGCGGCGTGGCGCTGAGCGAGGGGCTGAAGGCACTGTTCGAGCGGGAGCGGCCGCCGGCGGCCTTCCAGGCGGTCGAGACCCTGAACGCCAGCTTCCCCTCGGGCCACGCCCTGCTGTCGACCGTCTTCTATCTGACGCTGGGCGTGATGCTGACCCGGGCCTTCCCGCGCGCGCATCTGAAGGCCTTTGTGCTGGGGGCCGCCATGACCGTGGCGCTCCTCATCGGGCTGACGCGAGTCTATCTGGGGGCCCATTGGGCTTCAGACGTTTTCGCCGGCTGGTGCGCCGGCGCGGCCTGGGCCATGGCCCTGTGGCTGGCCGCCTATGCGATCGGGCGACGTCAGGCCGTCAGGGCGTCCGGCCTGCACGACGACGTCTTGCCCCCGGAGCCCGGGACGGATACACCCCCCGCCGTCATCGGGGAGTAGCCGCCCGCACCGATCAGCGGGGTTCGCGTCAACACACTTCCTCTCGCCCGGAGAGGATGGCGCGGAAAGATCCTTGGGGCCCTATGCCGCGCACGCGGTGCGCGGCGATTTGAGGGCGATGTCCTCAGGCAGCGAGCGCCCGCGGCGCGAGCGATAGGACCCCAGGCGTCACGGCAAGACCGCTGGCTTCGCAGGGTGCTTCCACGCGGGGGCCGGCTGCGGATGCCAATGGTCTGTCCGCCGAACCCCCGCGAACGATGAAGCCCTGGACGCCTTCCTGATCTCGACCGGCCTCGTCTCCATTGCGGAGATCGGCGACAAGACCATGCTGCTGGCCATCATGCTGGCGGCGGCGTGGCGGCGACCGCTGCCGATCCTGCTCGGCATTTTCGTGGCGACCCTGGCCAACCACGCCTTTGCGGCGTTGGCCGGGTCGGTGCTGGCGCGGTTCATGGACGGTGACTGGGTGCGCTGGGTCGTCGGCCTCGCCTTCCTCGGTTTCGCACTCTGGGCGCTGATCCCCGACCGGTTTGACGAGACGCCCGACAAGACGGAGAAGACCTTCGCCGGCGTATTCTGGACCACGACGGCCGCCTTCTTCGTCATCGAGATGGGCGACAAGACCCAGGTCGCGACGGCCATGCTGGCGGCCCAGTTCCAGAACCTGCCGCTGGTCGTGGCCGGCTCGACCCTCGGCATGATGCTGGTGAACGGTCCCGCCGTCCTGCTCGGCGAGAAGGCGGCGCAGCGACTGCCCCTCGCCTGGATCCGTCTGGCGGCCGCGGCGGGTTTCGCGGCGACCGGGGTTTGGGTCCTGCTCGCGGGCTGATAGAAGCGAGGTCTTCCCGGAAAGCCTTGAATCCTATGCGTACCTTCCTTCGCGTCATCGGCGCGGTCCTGCTGCTGGTCCTCCTCGCCCTGATGCTGGCGCCTGGCGGGACGATCGAGTCTGAAAAGCTGATCTGGGACAAGGCGGCGCATTTCATCGCCTTCGGCCTGATCCTCTGGAGCCTCGGCGTGCTGTTCCGGCGCCTGCCGCGGACATGGGCGGCGCTGCTGGCCATCGCTCTCGGGGCCGCTGTTGAGGTGATTCAGGGCTACGTTGGCCGGGATCCCAGCTGGGGCGATCTTCTCGCCGACGCGCTCGGCGTCGCGACGGCGCTGCTGATCTGGGGGGTCTGGCGCAGGTTCCGGCCGCGCGAAGCCTTTCAGGCCCGAAACGTCTGACTCGCGAAACAGACGTTTGGTCGTCCGATTTGTTTACGCCTTCACTGTAACGCTCCCCAAATCGGGTATGGGCCGGAGGAAACCGGTTGCGGGGTCATTGGCGTCTTTTCAGGCATGAAGCAGGCCGGGTCGCCGGCCCGCCGGCCTGGGTCTATGTGCTGCTGTTCGCCGCTTCGCAGCTGATCGGCCACTGGAGTGTGGCGACTTTCGACGCGATTGCTGTCTGGCTGTCGAACGGCATTCTGGCCGCGGCCCTGCTGCAACTGCATCGCCGGCCCGCCGTGGCCGTGATGACCGCCTGTCTCACCATCAACCTGTTCAGCAATGTCATCCGCGGCGACGTGGGCATGCTCCTCTGGCTGAACGCGCTCTTGAACATGGGCGAGGCCTTCCTGTGCGCCTTCCTGGCCCGACGGGTCTGCGGCGCCGCGCTCGACATGCGCCGCCCGAAGCGCCTGCTGACCTTCGCCGCCTACTCCGCCGTGCCTGCGGTGGCTGTAACCGCCGCCATCGGCTTCGGTCTGGTGTTGGCGCTCACCGGAGCCGGACTCAACACCGCCGCCGTGTTCGGCATCTATTCCTTCTTCATCATTGAACTGCTGGGCCTCCTGCTGGTCACGCCGGTGCTGTTGCTCGTGGCGCGAGCCCATCGCTTCAAGGGCATGACGCGCGCGGGGACGCCGGAAGCGGTCGGTCTGTTCGCGCTGATGCTGGTCGTGACGACGGTCGTCTTCTGGCAGAAAGACCTCTCTGTCGCCTATCTGACCTTCCCGCCGATGCTGCTGATCTGCCTGCGGTTGTCGCCGACAAAGACCGCGGCGGCGCTGATTTTGCTGGCCGGTATCACCGGGGCGGCGACCCTGACCGGGCACGGTCCCGTGCATCTGACCCGGCTGGCCGAGGTTCCTGGTCTGGAAGGGGTTTCGCCCATGCTGCGCCGGCTGGGCATCTACAATCTCTATCTGCTGGCCATGGTCGCCACCGTCCTGCCGATCTCGACGGTGATGACCGAACGTCGCCGGCTGGAGACCCGCCTTCGCGCGCGCACCCTTGCGGCCCAGGAGGCCCGGCGGAAGGCCGAAGACGCGGCGGCGGCCCGGTCCCGCTTCCTGGCCATGATGAGCCACGAGATGCGGACGCCCCTGAACGGCGTCGCCGGCTTCGCCGATGTTCTGGCCAGCCGCCCCGGCCTGGACGCCGATGCCGTGCGTCAGGCGCGCCTGATCCGGGAGTCCAGCGACGGTCTCCTGATGCTGGTCGAGGACATTCTGGACTTCGCCCGCGGCGACGATGCGCTGACGACCGAGGCCCTCGATCTGGTGGCGGTGGCGCGCGAGACCGCAACCGCCAGCCTCGCCGCCGCCCAGGCGCGGGGCCTGAAACTGCGGATCGACGACCGCCTGCCGGTCCAGGCCCGCTTCATCGCCGACAGGCGCGTCCTTCGGCAGGCCCTGCATCCCCTCATCGCCAATGCGGTCAAATTCACGGAACAGGGCGAGGTCGTGGTCCGGCTGGACCGCGCCGGCGACGGCGTCTGCATCCGGGTCTCGGACACCGGCTGCGGCATCGAGCCGTCATTCCTGCCCGAGCTGTTCGAGGCCTTCGCCCAGGGCGACGCCTCGATCCGCCGCAATCATTCGGGCGCGGGCCTCGGCCTGGCCCTGGCGGCCCGACAGGTTCGCCGGATGGGCGGCCAGATCGACGTCGACAGCCGCGTGGGGGAGGGCTCGACCTTCATTCTGAAGCTGCCGTTCGACCGCGCCGCCGACGTCGTCGAGGATGTCCGGCTGGTGGAGGAGGTCGCGGCCCCGGCGGCGGCGCCGGCCGAGGAGTCCGGCCGGGCTCCCTGCGTGCTGGTCGTCGACGATCACCCGGTCAACCGCGAGGTCGCCCGCATCATGCTGGAGGCCTTCGGCTGCGAGGTGGTCGAGGTTTGCGACGGCCAACAGGCCCTCGACGCGGTGGCCGAACAGCCGTTCGATCTCGTGCTGATGGATGTGCGTATGCCGAACATGGACGGGCTGGAGGCCACGCGTCGTATCCGGTCCATCCCCGGCACGGGCGAGCCACTGTCCATCGTGGCCATGACCGCCGACGCCATGCCCGAGGACGTCGCCCGCTGCCTCGCCGCCGGCATGAACGCCCATATGGCCAAGCCCATCAACCAGGCTGGCCTGCTGTCGATGGTGAACCGGGCCCTGTCCGGCGACCTCCCGGCCGCCCGCGTGACGCTCGAGGCTGAGGCGGCCTGATCTCTTTCATCCGCTCATCCCCGCGACAGCGGGGACCCAGTGCTTTGGGCGATCCAGCGGTTGGCCTGACCTCAGTTCCCCGGTCCCGTAAAACCGGCGTCAAGCTGGACAGAACTGGGTCCCCGCTGTCGCGGGGATGAGCGGAATTGGCCTGACCTAACTCCCGTATCGACCCACCAGTGGAAACCGCCCCGCCCAGAAGGCCGTCAGCTCGGGCAGGGCGTCGACTCGCCGCATGGCCTCGCCCATGCGCGGCGCAACCTCATGGAACCGCTTGCGATACGGCGTCCAGCGGCTGGCGACAGAGACATAGAGGTCCAGAACCGTCAGTTCTGCGCCAAGAAGGAAACGCCCCGGCTCGATCTGGCTTTCCATCGCCGCCCAGCAGTCGGCGATGCGTTCCGCGGTGCGGACCTTGACCGTCTCCTGGGCGGCGGGATCGTCGCCCGCCAGCCGCGACGGCTCGTCCCGCACCCAGAACATCGAATAGACGGCCGCCGGGACAAAGGTCATCCAGCGCAGGAACTGCGCCCGCCGTGGATCGCAGGCCTCCGGCGCCAGCGCTGCCTCGGGATGCTGTTCGGCCAGCCAGATCAGGATGGCGGCGCTCTCGGTGATGGTCTCGCCTTCGGGGGTGATCAGGGCCGGGATCTGCCGCATCGGATTGACCGGGGCGACCTTGTCGCGCTCGGAGTCGCCCTCCCAGGTGACGGCCTCGACCACAGTGTACGGCGCGCCGATCAGGGTCAGGGCCGCCTCGACCGGGACCGAGCCCGACCCCATGGCGCCATAGACGGTGTAGGTCATGGATGCCTCCTCCTGCGCCGGTCAGGCTACCGCCTCGCCCGTCCATCCGCGCCCAGGACCTGTCGGCGCCGGCATAGGGAGGGCTTGGGCTTGTCCCCAGCCGCATCCCCAGAGACCTGCCCGTAACCTACCACATCTAGCGGTCGCGCAAAAAGTGATCGCAATATAGCCGCATTTCGGCTTGGCGCCGGGGCCGTCCGCCCGCATGGTGAATCCTCAATCCCGGATTCGCTTCAGAGCCCCGTACCCGATGAACGCGCACGTTTCGATCAAGCCCACCACGCCCGGCCTTCTGACCCCGTCGGCGGCCTACAAGCCGTTCCGCTACCCCTGGGCGTTCGACATGTGGAAGAAGCAGCAGCAGGTCCACTGGATGCCCGAAGAGGTGCCGCTGGGCGAGGACATGAAGGACTGGGCGGTCAATCTGACGCCGTCAGAGCGGAACCTGCTGACCCAGATTTTCCGCTTCTTCACCCAGGCCGACATCGAGGTCCAGGACAACTACATGGAAAAATACGGTCGGGTGTTCAAACCGACCGAGGTCAAGATGATGCTGGCGTCCTTCGCCAACATGGAGACCATCCACATCGCGGCCTATGCCCTGCTGCTCGAGACCATCGGCATGCCCGAGAGCGAGTTCGGCGCCTTCATGGAATACGAGGCCATGCGCGACAAGCATGACTTCATGGGCAAGTTCGGGGTCGAGACCAACGCCGACGTCGCCCGGACGCTGGCCATGTTCGGCGGCTTCTCCGAGGGCCTTCAGCTGTTCGCCAGCTTCGCGATGCTGATGAATTTCCCCCGTCAGAACAAGATGAAGGGCATGGGCCAGATCGTCAGCTGGTCGGTCCGTGACGAGAGCCTGCACTGCGAAGGCATCATCAAGCTCTATCACGCCTTCAACAAGGAGACGGGGGCGGTCACGCCCCAGGTCGCCGCCGACATCGTCGACTGCTGCAAGACCGTGGTCGAGATGGAGGACCGCTTCATCGACCTGGCTTTCGAGATGGGCCCGGTGAACGGCATGACGCCCGAGGACATCAAACAATACATCCGCTTCATCGCCGACTGGCGTCTGCGCCAGCTGCATCTGCCCGAGGTCTACGGCGTCAAGGAAAACCCGCTGCCCTGGCTGCAGTCCCTGCTGTCGGGCGTCGAACACGCCAACTTCTTCGAGGCACGCGCCACCGAATACTCCAAGGCCGCCACCACCGGCTCCTGGCACGGGGCCGAGGGCGTCTGGGGCAGTTTCGACGCCATGATGAAGAAGCGGGCCGAGGGCGCGGAGGCCTGAGGCAGCCTCACCTCACGCACTGCGATCTTGCCGTCAGCCCGCTACTGGTCCGCAGCTGCGTGCGGGCTCGGCAACGGGAGTGTGGGACAGTCAAACTCGGCGCAATAGAGCTGTCTCAGACGCTGGCTCGAACTTATGCCCATCCTGTCCCAGGCGTCGCCGGCTGAAGCGCTGAGATCGTCCGGCGGCGGCGGCGGATCCTCTCCGGTCGCCGAGGCTTCGGCGATCTGTTCGGGAGTAAACAGGCGGGCGGTCCACAGAGCCCCCGCCTCGATCTCCTGCTCGAGGAACTCGGCCTTCACCGCGAGAACGATCGCCCGAACCCTGGCTTCGCGGTCCACATCAACGTCGAGGTCCATGGTCGCAAAGGACTCGGGGCCCCGCATATCCCAGGCTGCCCTTTCCTCCACGACGGCGCGGGCGGCGGCGAGATGCTCGGGCGTCGGCTCGGGCCCCGTCCACGGCGGAGCCCACTCCAGCGCCGGCATACGGAAACGGACCGCGAACCGGACCTGGGACGGGACGGTCTCACCATCAACCCGGGCGGGATTCGCTCTGAACAGCGAGGCCACTGACAGTCCGGCCCGATCAAAGCCAAGTCCCGCCGGCCTGGCCTCCACGGCGCGGCAAAGCGACAGGGTGCTGTCGGCGGCGATTCCGCATTGCAGGATCACGTCGCCATCCAATTCGGCCATATAGGCGAATACTGGATAGGCTTCCGCCATCGCCTCCCCGTCCGGCATCGCCGCCCAACTGGGGTTGGCGAGCTCCTGGGCAAACGCCGACGGCGCGATCAGCCCGCCAGCAAGCGCCACAGCCGGTACATACCTGGCCCACATAGCTTTCCACTCTCCCGACACGATCCTCACGTCCCCGGCTGGATATACGGAATCCGCCCGAAGAACCGCCGCTCATCCCCGCGCGGATCGTTCTCCATCCGGGGCGGCAGGTCCATGACCATGGTCTCCCGCCGCTCCAGCGAATAGGGCGTCCAGCGCGGCAGGCCGACGTGGTTCGGATCGCCGGTCCGGGCGAAGGCCAGCAGCGTGTCGCTCATCCGGTCGGACATGGCCTGCGCCTCCGGCCCGACCGCCCCCGACCCCTCGGCGGCGACATTGTCCAGCATCAGGGGAATGTCCGAGGTGTGGTAGGCGCCGGTCCGGCCGTTGGGCAGTCGGCTGGCCCAGTCCAGCTGAAAGACATAGGCGGGCGAGCCTTGCGCAGCCCGCATCTCGGCCTCGATCACGGCGGCGCGCCAACTGCGGGCCGCGGTGGTGGCGCGGATCAGGACCTGGTCGGGGCTCATCGCCGGGTGATTGGCGCGATACCAGGCCACCACCTCCTCCGGCGCCACGTCGATCCGCATCTGCGACGGCGTCAGCCGCGCGGGCAGGCTCTCCCAGGTCAGCCCCGCATTGGCCGGGTCGCCGCCGAGAAAGGCCAGGGTCTCTTCCCGGGTATTGCCGATCATCATCGGGACACGGGCGGACTGCGCCGGTGCGTCGGGCCAGAAAGGGTGCCGCGTCAGGCTGCGTCCATCCAGCACCGGTCCGAAATACAGCGAGCCGCCGAGGATGGGGTCGGTCGCCCCCGCCGCCTCGATCAGCCGTTCGACCGGCATCGTGCGGACCTCGTCGATCCGGTCCGGCGTCAGGCCCAGCGCCTCCAGCCAGACCTCGGCCCGGCGGGTGGCGTTCAGCGGCCCCGACGCCGTGACCTGCTGGCCGCTCATGGTCACGGCCCGGTGGAACAGGCCCGCCGCCGCGGGCATGGCCATCAGGGTCGCGATCTTGGCCCCGCCGCCCGACTGGCCGACCACGGTGACGCAGCCGGGATCGCCGCCGAAGGCCGCGATATTGTCCCGCACCCACTGCAGCGCCAGCACCAGATCCAGCTGCCCCAGATTGCCCGAGTCCTCGAACCCCGGCGCCAGCCGCGCCAGCGAGGCATATCCCAACGGCCCCAGACGGTGGTTGACGGTCACCACGACCAAATCGCCCCGCGCCGCCAGCCGGGCGCCGTTGGTCAGGGGGCTGGAGCCTGATCCCGTCGCATAGGCGCCGCCGTGGATATAGACGATCACCGGCCGCCGCCCGGCGTCCAGCTTCGGCGTCCAGACATTGAGACGCAGGCAGTCCTCGGACTGGTTCGGCTCGTTACCGCGCTGGGGCGACGCGGGGCCGAAATCCCTGCCCAAATGCGGCTCGCTCCACGGGGCCGGCGGGACTGGCGGCTGGAACCGCCGCGGGCCTGTGTCCGCGCCGTAGGGCACGCCCTTGAACGCCAGCACCCCGCCCTCGGCGCGCGCGCTGACAAGGCCATGACGGGTCGTGGCGAAGACGCTGATCGACCGAGCCCTTGCCGGAACTGCCGGGGCGATCAGCGCCGCCCCCGCCGCCAGCCCCAGCCCCCGTCGGGTCAGATGCCCGCGTACCACTCGTACCCCCGGTCTTCCCAGTAGCCGCCCTTGCCGCCGCCGATGTGGGCGAAGCTTTCGACCACCTCGATCCGCTTGATGTATTTGGCGTGCTTGTAGCCCAGCTGCCGCTCGACCCTCAGCCGCAGCGGCGCGCCATGGGGGACCGGCAGGGTCTCGCCGTTCATCGCCCAGGCCAGGATCGTCTGCGGATGACGCGCATCGATCAGGTCGATGCTCTCATAGTAGCGCTCCCCGTCTTCGGTCTGGGTCAGGGCGTCGAAACAGTGGAAGACGATGTAGCGCGCCTCCGGCTTCAGCCCCGCCTCGTCGAGCAGGGTCTCAAGCCGCACCCCGGTCCATTCGCCGATCGAGGTCCAGCCCTCGACGCAGTCGTGTTTGGTGATCTGGCTCTGCGCCGGGCGCGTGCGCAGCTCCGCCAGACCCAGCGACAGGGGCCGTTCGACCAGACCGTCGATGACCAGCCGATAGTCGGCGAAGTCATTGTCCCTGAGCGCCTTGTAGTCGGCGGCGGCGGGGCTGATGGAGCCGTTGGCCCTGAAGTCGGGCGAGATATCCGCGCGGCTGTAGGTCGGCGCCAGGGCGTCGCGGGGGATCAGCAGGCGTTGCGTCCGCCGCGTCAGGCCCTCGCCCATCCGCCGCGCCTGTTCGGCCAGGCTGGTCCCGGCCTGACCGCAGGCGGCGAGCATGGCGGTCGCAGCGGTTGCAAAGGCTCCGGTCAGCCAGCGGCGACGGTTCATGACGCATCTCCCGCATCGGCCGGCGGCCTAGGCCGGAGCTTCGGCCCCGCCGTCGACCCCGGCGGCTCGATGACGAACCAGCCGGTAATCATCGACCGCATGTTGTTGAACAGGCCGGTCCAGATCACCAGACCGACGTGGATGACGATGAAGCCGACGATCAGCGCCGCCGAGATGAAATGCAGCGTCCGCGCCGACTGCCGCCCGCCCATCAGATCCAGCAGTATCCCGCCGATGGCGTTGAAGCCGGGCGACATCGACAGGCCGGTGATCAGCATCATCGGCAGGATGATCAGGATCATGGCCAGATAGGTCAGCTTCTGGATGACGTTGTAGGTCCGGGCGTGATCGTCGGTCGGGAAGTGGAAGCGCGCGTGCTCCGCCACCGAGGGCCCGATGCCCTTGAGGTCCGCGCCGGTCGGCCACAGCCGGCGGCCGAAACGGCGGGTGATCAGCCCCATCAGCAGATAGAGCAGGCCGTTCAGGACGAAGATCCAGGCGAACAGGAAATGGTAGTTCCGCGCCTCCGCCAGATTGCGCCCCTGGGGGATCAGCAGCCAGTTCGGGATCGGGGGAATGCTGACCCAGGGGTCGGCGAAGGTCGAGCGGATGCCCCAGTAGAGGTGCGGGTGCGCCAGCAGGATGTTGAGCCCGCTCATGATCAGGACGACGACGGCGACGACGTTCAGCCAGTGCGCCACCCGGACCCAGGCGGGATGCCGCCAGGTATCGGTGCGGCCCCCTGACAACGGACGGTCCGCGCGGCGCTTCGGTGGTTCGCTCTCGGGCTCGCCGGCGATGTCGGTCATGGTCACCCCCCGGGGCCGGAGCCACTCGACCGGACGGTCTCACGACCGTGGGCGGGGCGCAACGGCGCGTACCGAACTACGACCCGGCTGGCTTCGGGGTTTCAGACCGGCGCGTCAGTATCCCGGCGAACGGCTCACGCAGGACCGGGGCGAGCGTTGGCAGGCGGCGACCTCGGCGGCCCAGGCTGCGCGTTCGCGCTCGTAGCGGAGGCGGGCGGCCTCGGCAGCCGCGGCGTCGGCTTCCCATTGGGCGCGCTGGGTTTCCAGCCGGGCGGTTTCGGCGCGCCAGCGGGCGTCCTCGGCCTGCCACGCCGCCGTCCCCTCGATCTCGCGGCGTTCGGCGGCCGCGTTGCGGGCGGCGATGGCGGCGTTCAGACGGATCGTCTCGGCGACCTCGGCCGGGTCCTGCTCCACCTCGGGCGCGGCGCTGTAGCTTTCGCCACGCAGCCGCAGCCATTCCTGGGAACCCGGAGCCGGGTTGGAGACCGGCGCCTGGGCGGGGGTCTGCTGAGGCGTCGTCCTCTGGGTCGGCGCCTGGGGCGGGGTCGTCTGGGCGATGACCGGGCCGGCGGCCAGCAGCAGGGCGGTCGCGGCAGCGAGGGTGAAACGGGTCATGCAGGGCCTCCTGAACAGAAAAGCATATGGTGACGCTGAGCGCCTTGGTCCGGTTCCGCCAGCGATAACGCCGGTCGGGCGATTTGGTCCCTTCAGTGTGGCAGCCGCAGGGCGAAGGTGGTGCCCATCGGCCCGGTCTCGACCAGGGTCAGGGCGCCGCCGTGGTTCGCGGCCAGTTCGCGCGAAATGGCCAGTCCCAGACCGGCCCCCTCCGACGCCCGGCCGCTGACGAAGGGCTCGAACAGGCTTTCAGACAGTCTCGGCGGAATGCCGGGGCCGTCGTCGGCGATGTGAATGATGCAATCTCCGTCCTCGGTCGAGGCGGTGACGCGGACCACGCCCTTGCTGCCCGTCCGGCGGGTGGGGTCGCTCTCGATGGCCTGACGGGCATTGCGCATCAGATTGACCAGCACGCGGTGCAACTGGTCGCCATCGGCCTGGATGCTCAGTCGCGCCGGAATGGACCTGACCAGGCGGACGCCCTCCGCCGTCAGTCCGGCGTCCTCGGCGGCCGCGGTGATGGCCGGCGCCAGCGGGATGCGGACGCGCTGCGGCGGCGGCTCCTCGCTCTTGCCGTACTCCAGCACATTGCGCGACAGGGCGGCGGCGCGGCCCAGGGCCCGCTCCAGCCGCGGCAGGACACGGGCCACCTCGGGGTCGGGCGAATCGGCCAGTCTCTCAGAGGCCATCTGGGCCGAGGTCAGCATGTTGCGCAGGTCGTGATTGATCTTGGCCACCGCCTCGCCCAGCGCGACCAGTCGGGCGCGGGACCGCAGCGAGACCCGAACCTCCTCCTGCATCCGCGCCAGCTCGCGCTCCACCCGGCCGATCTCGTCGTGCCGATCGCTGGGCGGATCGCCCTCGGCTTCGGGGTCGAGGGCGAAATGCTCGATCGAGCGGGTGACCCGCCGCAGCGGCTGCAGCACCAGAAAGGCCAGACCGCCGTAGAGCAGCCCCCCGGCGACCAGCGAGATCATCAACGACGTCAGCAGGCTGTTGACCAGGAAGGCGCCCAGTTCGGCCTTCAGGGGCTCGGCCGGGGCCAGAATCTCGATGAAGTCGCCAGAGCGGTAGCGCGGTCGGGCCTGAACGCGGATCGACCGGTCGGGGTGGCCGAACAGGGTGCGCCAGGGATCGGCGATCCGGGTCACCGGGCGGCTTTGGCGCAGGTCGATCAGGTCCGGCGTCCGGGGCAGGTTGGGAGCCTGCAGGAGAAGACGGCGCACGCCCTGGTCGCCGACGACCACCGCCTGCACCCCCCCGATGGCCAGCAGCTGTTCGGCGGCGTCGTCCTCGACGGCCGAATAGGGCAGGGCCTCGACACCGACCGAGGCCAGTTCCGCCGACTGCAGCCGATCCAGCAGCCAGCGCTCATGGAAGCTGGCCGCACTGGGGACGATGATCAGGATCTCGACCACCACGGTGAAGATGAAGGTTAGCAGGAGCAGCCGCCAGGCCAGGGCGTCGGGGGCGTGGAACTTCAGCCGCTCGCGCCAGTCGGCGGGCAGGCGCAGTCCCCTGCGAAGGGCGCCAAGAAGGGGCTGAAGCCGGCTCATGCCCCGCCATACGCAATGCTTGGGCCAGACGCGCCCCGGCTCATGTCGCGATCCTCCCGGCGAGTGCGGCCTGAAGGCGTTTGAGCGCGAACGGCAGCACCACCGCCAGGACGAAGACCCCGGCCATCGGGGCCCAGAACTGGCCGAACAGCGCCTGAAAGTCAGGGTTGGGGTTGGTTCGCAGCAGCTCGTTCAACCGGGCGCCGATCCAGCAATAGATGATGTGGGCCGGCAACAGGCCGATCACGGTGGCTACGGTATAGGGCGCCAGACGCACCGCTACGATGCCCGCCGCCACATTGATCATGTGGAAGGGCACGACCACAGCGAGGCGGGAGGCGAGCACATACCAGAAGGTGTCCCGGTCGATGGCGTCGCAGATCGTCTTCAGCAGGCCCATGTCACGGGCGGCCTTGCGGCGCAGCGCCCCGCCGAGCGCGCCACGGGCGACGGCATAGACGACCAGGGCTCCCCCGGTCGCCGCGATGGAGGTCGATATTCCGCCCACCCAGGGCCCGAACAGATAGCCGGCCGTGATGGTAAGAAAGAAGACGCCCGGCACCACGCTGGCCGTCAGCACCGCGAACAGGGCCATCAGGATCAGCAGGCTGACCAGATAGTTGTCGGCGGTGAAGTCCCGGAAGGACTGGCCGT
Source organism: Brevundimonas sp. UBA2416 (assembly GCF_002343105.1). NCBI lineage: Bacteria > Pseudomonadati > Pseudomonadota > Alphaproteobacteria > Caulobacterales > Caulobacteraceae > Brevundimonas > Brevundimonas sp. UBA2416. The sequence continues at coordinate 34,598 of NZ_DDRM01000012.1, read as the reverse complement.
GGTCGCGCAGGGTGTCGAGCGACAGATAGCGGTTCCAGCCCATGGCGAAGATCAGGGCGATGACGCCGGCCAGCAATATCAGGGGCAGAAAGCGTTTGATCCGGTCCATTGTCTCTCCGCAGAGGGGCCGTCGGCGTTGACACCGCGGGCCCTGCCGCTTATACGCCCGCCCTTCCCGCGACGGACGCTTTCCGCCGCCTTTTTGTTTTCAGTCCCAGGAGCCGAACGTGAAGCGGACCTATCAGCCGTCGCGACTCGTGCGCAAGCGCCGTCACGGCTTCCGTTCGCGGATGGCCACCAAGAACGGACAGAAGATTGTTGCGCGGCGTCGCGCCAAGGGCCGCAAGCGCCTGACGGCCTGATCGTCCGGCGCCCGGGTTCGGGCGCATGAGCGACCCTTTCAAAATCGAACGCCTGACTTCGCGGCCCCAGTTTCTGGCGGCCGCGAAGGGCGTTTCAGAGGCCCGCGGCGCGGTGGTCGTTCAGCGGCTGGACCGGCAGGACGGCATCGCTACCGTGCGGCTGGGCTTCACCGCCACGCGCAAGGTCGGCAACGCCGTCATCCGCAACCGCGCCAAACGCCGCCTGAGAGAAGCCGCCCGGGCCGTTGCGCCCCTGTTGGCGGTACCCGGCAGCGACTATGTCTTCATCGCCCGCATGGGCACGGCGGACCGTCCCTGGGACCGTTTGCTTGACGATGTGAAATCGGCGCTTACAAGGCTCGCGACCCCGCGACCGGCGCTCAAGTCCGCGCCTTCCCAACCCGCGCCCGCCGGCCAGGATTCCTGATCTCCATGCCTCCACACGACAACAGCCGTAACACGATCCTTTTCGTCGTGATCGCCGGCATCATGCTGCTGGCCTACAGTTTCTTCGTCATGGAGCCCCAGGCCGCGAAGCGTAAGGCCGCCCAGCAGGCCGCGGCTGAACAGGGCACGGGCATTGCGCCGGTCGGCGTCACGAGCGCGGCGCCCGCCGCCTTCATCAGCGACCGCCGGACGGCGCTGGCCCAGGAAAGCATTCCGCGCGTGCCCATCCAGACGCCGACCCTGACCGGGTCGCTGTCGCTGAAGGGCGCCCGGATCGACGACCTGTTCCTGACCCGCTACCGCGAGACGCTGGAAGACGGCTCGCCGCCGGTCGAACTGTTCCGCCCGCAGGGCATGGAGCACGCCTACCAGGCCCTGTTCGGCTGGAACGGAACCAATGTCCCCGGGGGCGTTCCGGGCGCCAACACCATCTGGCGCCTGACCGAAGGCGCGACCCTGACCCCGACCACGCCCGTGACCCTGACCTGGGACAACGGCGCGGGCCTGCGCTTCACCCGCCGCATCGCGCTGGACGACCAGTATCTGTTCACGGTCACCGACACGGTCGCCAACTTCAGCGCCCAGCCGATCACCATCGCCCCCTTCGGCCGCGTCGAGCGCCAGGGCTTGCCGCCGGGGCTGGGCAACAACCAGATCCTTCACGAGGGGGCGATCGGCACCTTCGGAGCCCCGGGCGACTATTCCACCGAACAGCTGAAGTACGGCGCCTGGGTCAAGAAGCCGGTGCAGACCTTCGAGACCACCGGCGGCTGGATGGGGATCACCGACAAATACTGGATGGCCGCCCTGATCCCGGACCAGACCGAGCGCCTCGACGCCGAGTTCCGCGTCCGCGACGTGAACGGCCTGATGGTCCACGAGGTCAATCTGCAGGGCCAGGCCCGCACCATCGCGCCGGGCCGTCAGGTGACCGAGACCCAGCGCCTGTTCGCGGGGGCCAAGCGTAACCAGATCCTGTCCGGATACGAGAACGCGCTGGACCTGCCGCGCTTCGTCTATGCGATCGACTGGGGCTTCCTGTTCTTCCTGACCCGACCGATCTTCCTGCTGATCGAGATGTTCTACGGCTGGTTCGGCAATTTCGGCCTGGCCATCCTCGGCCTGACCCTGACCGTCCGCCTGTTCATGTTCCCGCTGGCCAACAAGAGCTACGAGAGCATGTCCAAGATGCGGGTGCTCGCGCCGAAGATGGAGGAGATCAAGAAGAAATATCCCGACGATCCGCCGGCCCAGCAGAAAGAGCTGATGGCGCTGTATCAGAAGGAGAAGATCAATCCGCTGGCGGGCTGTCTGCCGCTGCTGCTGCAGATTCCGGTCTTCTACGCCGTCTACAAGATGCTGTCGGTGACCATCGAGATGCGCCACCAGCCCTTCTTCGGCTGGCTGCAGGATCTGTCGGCGCCCGATCCGACCAACATCCTGAACCTGTTCGGCCTGATCCCCTGGGATCCGGGTTCGACGCCGCTGATCGGCGCCTTCCTCGCCAGCGGGACGAGCGGCGGCTTCACCCTCGGCCTCAGCGTCCTCGCCATCGTCTACGGCCTGACCATGTGGCTGCAGATGGCCATGAGCCCGCCGGCGCCCGATCCGATGCAGCGCAAGATCTTCGCCTTCATGCCGGTGATCTTCACCTTCATCATGGCCGGCTTCCCCGCAGGCCTGCTGATCTACTGGGGCTGGTCGAACATCCTGACCATCTTCCAGCAGTATGTGATCATGCACCGCCTCAAGGCCGAGAACCCGATCGACACCTTCATCGAGCGGATGAAGAAGGCGAAGGCCTGAGTTGGACGATTTCACACCCGAGGAACTGGAGCAGGGGCGCATCCTGTTCGCGCGCCCCGCGACCTTCGTCATGGGGTGCGCCAAGATCGAGCAGCTGCCCGATCCCGACCTGCCCGAGGTCGCCTTCGCCGGCCGTTCGAACGTCGGCAAGTCCAGCCTGATCAACGGCCTGGTCGGCATGCACAAACTGGCCCGGGCCTCGAACGAGCCGGGCCGGACGCGCGAGGTCAATTTCTTCGACCTCGACGGCAAGATGCGGCTGGTCGACCTGCCCGGCTACGGCTGGGCCAAGGCCTCCAAATCGACGGTGAAGAAATTCCAGGACCTCGGCCGCGACTATCTGCGCGGCCGGGTCACGCTGAAGCGGGTCTATCTGCTGATCGACGCCCGTCATGGCCTGAAGAAGGTCGATGACGAGGCCCTCGACGCCCTCGACCTCGCCGCCGTCAGCTATCAGATCATCCTGACCAAGGCCGACAAGCTGAAAAAGGGCGAGGCCGAGAAGGTCCAGGAGGCGACCCTGAAGGGCGTCTCCAAACGCGGGGCCGCCTATCCGGCGGTCATCGTCACCTCGGCCGAGAAGGGCGACGGCATGCCCGAACTCCGCGCCGAGATCATGCGCACCACGGGCGTGACGCTCTAGCGGCCTTGCAGCCCGGGCCCACCGGTGGTCCGTTGCCCGGATGCAGACCCGCCACATCCAGACCGACGGCCTTCGCCAGCAGATCCTCGAGGCCGGCTCCGGCCCTCTCGTCCTGCTGATCCACGGCTTCCCCGAGCTCGGCATCAGCTGGCGCGCCCAGGTCGAGGCGCTGGCCGCCGCCGGCTTCCATGCCGTCGCCCCCGACATGCGCGGCTACGGCGGGACCGACAAACCGGAAGACCGCGATGCTTATTCGATCCTGCATCTCGTCGGCGACATGGTCGATCTGGTCCGGGCCTTGGGCGAGACATCCTGCGTCGTCGTCGGCCATGACTGGGGCGCGCCGGTGGCCTGGCACTGCGCCCTGACCCGGCCGGACGTGTTCCGCGCCGTCTTCGGCCTGTCCGTCCCGTTCCAGCCGCGTCGTCCGAAAGGCCCGCCGACCGCGGCCATGGCGGCGATCTCGAAACGGCTCGGCATCGGCGACCTCTACATCAGCCGCTTCCAGACCGACGACGCCCACACGGTCTTCGACATCGATCCGGCCACGGCCCTGCGCAAGGCCTTCTACTGCTATGACGGCGCGACCCCGGATGATCACCAGTCCAACGGCTTCATCCCGGAGGGCGAGACCTTCATCTCCACCGTCCCGGACGACGCGACCCTGCCGCCGTGGATGAGCGAGGCCCATTTCGCCGAATATGTCGCCGCCTTCTCGGCCGGCGGCTTCCGGGGGCCGCTCGACTGGTACCGCAACCTCGACCGCAACTGGTCGCTGACGGCCCATCTGCAGGACGCCCGCATCACCGTGCCGGCCGCCTTCGTGGTCGGAGAGCGTGATCCCGTGCGTCACTACGCCGGCCAGCACGAGGCGGGGCTGAAGGACCGTGCGCCGGACCTGCGAATGCAGGTCGTCGTCCCCGGCGCCGGCCACTGGATCCAGCAGGAACGGCCGGACGAGGTGAACCGCCTGCTGCTCGAGTTTCTGGCCCGGCTCTAGAAATCCGCTCATCCCCGCTTTCGCGGGGATGAGCGGGAGATCAAAGCCCGGCCACCGCCTCGGCGGTAATCTCCAGGCTACGGATGCGGTCGTCGATATCGAACACCATGCCGGTGACCATGACCTCGTCGACGCCGGTCTGGCCGATGAACTCCACGAGCTTCGTTCGCACGGTCTCGCGTCCACCGATGGCCGCATAGGTCAGCCGGCTCTGCACCGCCGCCAGCTGGCGCGCGTCGAGCACGGTCGTGATGTCGTTCACCGGCGGCTTCACCCGCCCCGGCTTGCCGGTGACCACGGCCGCAAAGGCCTGTTGCATGGACGTTGAAAGCCGCAGGGCCGCTGCATCGTCCTCCGCCGCGAAGACATTGATCGCGGCCATGGCGTAGGGCTTCTCCAGCACCGCCGACGGCCGGAACCCGGCGCGATAGGTCTGCAGAGCCTGCATCAGCAGCTCAGGCGCAAAATGGCTGGCGAAGGCGTAGGGCAGGCCCAGATGGCCCGCCAGTTCGGCGCTGAACAGGCTGGAGCCGAGCAGCCAGATCGGCGTCTTCGATCCCGCCCCCGGCCAGGCCGTGACGCGCTGGCCGTCGACCGGATCGCCGAGGAAGGCCTGCAGCTCCATCACATCGCGCGGGAACTGGTCGGCGGCCTCGAAATAGCGGCGCAGCGCGCGGGCCGTCTCGCCATCCGTGCCGGGCGCCCGCCCCAGACCGAGATCGATGCGGCCGGGGTAGAGGGCCTCCAGAGTCCCGAACTGTTCGGCGATCACCAGTGGCGCATGGTTGGGCAGCATGACCCCGCCCGAGCCGACGCGGATCCGTTCCGTCGCGCCCGCCACCTGTCCGATCACCACGGCGGTGGCCGCGCTGGCGATGCCCGGCATATTGTGGTGCTCGGCCAGCCAGAACCGCTTGAACCCCAGCCGGTCGGCGGCCTGGGCGAGGGCGGTGGTTTCCAGCAGCGCGCGCCGGACGTCGCCGCCTTCGACGACGGGAGACAGGTCGAGCACGGAGAAAGCAGTCATGTCCCGCTAGATCGGGTCCATGGGTTGCGATTCAAGACCCGCGCGGCGGCGGTGTCAGACCGGATGCGTCGGTTCCGGCTTCGCCGCCGGGGCCGGCTCGGGCGTCGCGGGCACGTCGGGCAGGGGGATGAATTCCGAGTCGTCCTCGCTCGGCAGCGCCATGCGCCCGGCCTTCCAGTCGGCCTTGGCCTGATCGATCCGCTCCTGCTTCGAATGGACGAAATTCCACCAGATGATCCGCGGCCCGACGGGCTCGCCGCCCAGCACCATGACACTGGAGGCCTTCACCGCCTTGATGGTCGGTTCGGCCGTCGGCTCCAGAATGATCATCTGGCCTTCGTGGAAGGTCCGGTCGCCGACCTCTATCTCGCCCCTGGCGACATACAGCGCGCGCTCCGAATAGCCACCGGCTCCCTTGCCCGGCGGCGGCGCGGTGCGCACCCCCTCGGCCAGTTCCCAGTGAACGTAGAACAGCGGCGACGACACCGGCACGGTCGCCCTTGCCCCATAGGCTTCGCCGGCCACCAGCCGCGCGAACAGGCCGCCGTTCTCATAGGCCGGCTGATCCGCCTCGCCATGGTGATGGAAGCGCGGATCGGTCTCTTCGGATTCCTCCGGCAGGGCGATCCAGGCCTGCATGCCGTGCATGGGGCCGCCGGTCGAGCGCTTCAGCGGGTCGGTGCGCTCGGAATGGACGATGCCCTTGCCGGCCGTCATCCAGTTGACCTCGCCCGGACGAATCGCCTGGGTCGCACCGGTGTTGTCCCGGTGCATGATCTCGCCCTCGAACAGATAGGTCAGGGTCGACAGGCCGATGTGCGGGTGCGGCCGCACATTGATCGCCTCTGAACCCGGCGCGAATTCGGCCGGCCCCATCTGGTCGAGGAAGATGAAGGGGCCGACCATGCGGCGGGCGTGGAAGGGCAGGATGCGTCCAACCTCGAAGCCGCCGAGGTCCTTTCGGCGGGCGTCGATCACCATCTCGATCATGTCAGGCTCCGTTCAGTCCAGCGGCAGCCTTGCGATGATCGCCGGCGCGGGCGCGGGCGTCGTCTGTGCCCCGTCCCCGCCGAAATCGCTCCACTGCGAACGGGAAACGAACACCAGTTCGCCGTTCCGGACCAGCCCTGTCGTGGGTTCGTCGATCATCGTCAGATTGGCGGCCAGAACCTCGACCGCACCGATCGCGGTCCAGTCCGCATCCGGCGTCAGCTTCAGCACCCGCTGCGGGGCCACGCCGTTCTGGAAGCCATAGATCGCGCGGCCATCGGTGGTCAGGCCGTCCACCCCGATCAGGCTGGCGTCCGCCGGGGCGGAAAGCCGCCGGGCCGCCCCGGTCGCCCGGTCGACGCGCCACAGGCCCGAGGAATAGTCGGCGACGATCAGGGCCGTCCCGTCCGGCGTCACCACCATCCCCTGCGGCGAGCCCAGCGTCCCGGCAGCCAGAAGAACCTCCAGCGCCTCCGCCCCGGGTCGGAGAATCAGCAGTTCGCCGGTCGCCGAATCGGCGACATGGACCGTCCCGTCCGGCGCCCGGACGATATCCCCCAACCCGCGTTCGGGCGCGCCCGGCGGCGCGGCGATGTAGTCCAGCAGGGCGCCCGTGACCAGATCGATCTTCAGCAGGCCCGGCGCCGGGCGGGCGGCATCGGCGGCCAGTCCGTGAACGGCCGGGGGCAGGGGCGAGGTCGCGGCCCACAGAAGGCCCGCCTCGGCGTCGATCGCCATGCCCAGCACGCCGCCGGGGTCACCGGCCAACATCGGCACCAGAAAGTTCGAAACCGTCCCGTCATCCGCCAGCGCCACGATCGTCCGCCCGCGCACCTGCGACACCAGCCAACGCCCACGCCGCTCGTCCCGGACGATGCTCTCGGCGATCACAGCGCCTTCGATCCAGGCGAAAGGAGTCAGCTGGCCTTCGCCGACCGGCGCGCGGTTGGCGTCCAGCGCCGCCGACGCCTCGGCGATGCCCGGCGCGGCCGACAGGGTGGACAGGGTCCGGTCGTTAGCCAGGTTGAAGGTCAGCCCACCCCGGGCATAGCGCCGGATCTGGGCCACTGCCTCCTCGGGCTGGCCCGCCGCCGTTGCGACGCGGGCACGCAGCAGGATCAGGCCAGGGTGGTTGGGAATGCGCGCATCGGCCTCGGCCAGACGCGCCGCCGCGGTGGTCAGGTCCTCGGCCCCGGCCGCCGCCACGGCCTCGGCGCGAAGCCGGCGGAAGGCCTGGACGTCGGACTCCGACGCAGCGGTCGCCGTCGGCTCCTGCCACGCCGTAGCGGCGGCGGCAGGAACGGCGAGCAGGCCGGACAGAATGACGATTGTCGCGATACGCATGACGAGCCTCCCCCAAGGGTCGCCCCGACTATCCCCGGCGCGGAGGCTTCCGCCAACTCAAGGATTGGTAATGTGGCTCAGCTGACGTGCGGCGTGATGATGCCCAGCGGCAGGGCGGTCACATTCTTCACCCCGCGGGTGACGATATGGCTCTCGCAGTCCGAGACGATACCGAGGCTGAGCAGCTTGTGACGCAGGAACTGGTCGAAGGCGTGCATGTCCGAGGTGATGATGCGCAGCACATAGTCCTCGCGCCCGGTGATGGTGGCGCACTGCACCACCTCGGGCCAGGCCGAGACGGCGGCCTCGAAGGCGTCGAGGTTCTCGGTCGAGGGCAGGCTCAACTTGACGATCGCATAGACCTCGAAATCCAGCCCCAGTTTGGTGGCGTCGAGCAGCGTCACCCGCTTGCGGATGAAGCCCGTATCCTCCAGTCTCTTGATGCGCCTCCAGCACGGCGAGGCTGACAAACCGACCCGATCCGCCACCTCGGCCACCGACAATCCGGCGTCCTGCTGCAGGATGTCCAGAATTCGGGCGTCGACGGGATCCAGATCGTCAGCCAAGGCGTTTCTCCTGATCGAGTTATGGCGCAATAAAATACCTCCGATCGGCACAGTGCAAGGTCAAATTCAGGCGAGCCTTGCCTGGGAGAGCGTGCTAAATCGCAGCCGAGGAAACGCGGTCGGACCAACCGAACGGCAGGACGGAATGAAGAAGCCCAATACCCAGGCCCTTTCGCTGCGTGTGCCCGAGCCTTCGGGCCGGCCCGGAGACCCGACAGACTTCAGTCATCTGAAGCTGGACCCCGCCGGCGTGGTGGAGCGTCCCGAGGTCTCGACGAAGCCCTTCGACATGCGCGACCATGCCTTCCGGCTGGTCCGCGTGCTGGACGACGACGGCAAGGCCGTCGGCCCGTGGAACCCGAAACTGGATCCGGAGACCCTGCGCCGCGGCCTCAAGGCCATGATCCTGACCCGCGCCTTCGACGACCGGATGCATCGCGCCCACCGCCAGGGCAAGACCAGCTTCTACATGAAATGCACGGGGGAAGAGGCCATTGCCGTCGCCCAGGGCATGATCCTGTCGCGCGAGGACATGGGCTTCCCCACCTACCGCCAGCAGGGCCTTCTGATCGCGCGCGGCTATCCGCTCGCGACCATGATGAACCAGATCTATTCCAACGCCTCGGATCCGATCAAAGGCCGCCAGCTGCCGATCATGTATTCGGCGAAGGACTTCGGCTTCTTCACCATCTCGGGGAACCTCGGCACCCAGGTGCCCCAGGCCGTCGGCTGGGCCATGGCCAGCGCCTACAAGGGCGACGACAAGATCGCCATCACCTGGATCGGCGACGGCGCCACCGCCGAGGGCGACTTCCACAACGCCCTGACGTTCGCCGCCGTCTACCGCGCGCCGGTGATCCTCAACATCGTCAACAACCAGTGGGCCATCAGCTCCTTCCAGGGCATCGCCGGCGGGCTGGAGACCACCTTCGCCTCCAAGGCCATCGGCTACGGCCTCCCGGCCCTGCGTGTCGACGGCAATGACTTCCTCGCCGTCTGGGCCGCGACCCAGTGGGCCGAGGAGCGCGCCCGTTCCAACCAGGGCGCGACGGTCATCGAACTGTTCACCTATCGCGGCGCCCCGCACTCGACCTCCGACGATCCCAGCCGCTACCGTCCCGCCGACGAGCATGAGAAATGGCCGCTCGGCGACCCGGTCATGCGCCTGAAGCAGCATCTGATCGCCCTGGGCGAATGGTCCGACGAGCAGCAGACGGCCGCCGAGGCCGAGGCTGTCGAACAGGTCCGCGCCGCCGGCAAGGAGTCCGAGGCCATCGGCACCCTGGGCCAGTCCCGCCCCTCGGTGAAGACCATGTTCGAGGAAGTCTACGCCACCGAGGACTGGCGCATCACCGAACAGCGGCGCGAGGTGGGAGTCTGATCATGAGCGAGCAAACCACCTTCACCGAAGCCAACCGCACCGATGGTCTGGAGCCTGACGGCGACACCGTCGGCTCGCCCGCGCCCGCGGTCGCCGCCGGGCCGGCCATCCAGCCCATGAACATGATCCAGGCGCTGAACTCGGCCCTCGACATCAAGATGGGCGAGGACCCCAACGTCCTCAGCTTCGGTGAGGACGCCGGCTATTTCGGCGGCGTCTTCCGCGTCACCGACCACCTGCAGAAGAAGCACGGCCTGACCCGCAGCTTCGACGCCCCGATCAGCGAATGCGGCATCGTCGCCGCCGCCATCGGCATGGGCGCCTACGGCCTGCGCCCCGTCGTCGAGATCCAGTTCGCCGACTACATCTATCCGGCCTATGACCAGATCGTCTCGGAAGCGGCCAAGCTGCGCTATCGCTCGGGCGGCCAGTTCACCAGTCCGATCACGGTTCGCAGCCCCTACGGCGGCGGCATCTTCGGCGGCCAGACGCACAGCCAGTCGCCCGAGAGCCTGTTCACCCACATCGCGGGCCTCAAGGTCGTCATCCCGTCCAACCCCTATGACGCCAAGGGGCTGCTAACCGCGGCGATCGAGGACGACGACCCCGTCATCTTCTTCGAGCCCAAACGCCTCTACAACGGCCCCTTCGACGGCTGGCACCAGAAGCCGGTCAGCCCGTGGAAGGCCCAGGAGCTGGCACAGGTCCCGACCGGCAAATATGTCGAACCGATCGGCAAGGCCCGCGTCATGCGCGAGGGTTCGGACGTCACCATCCTCGCCTACGGCACCATGGTCTGGGTCTCACTGGCCGGGGCCGAACACGCCGGGGTCGACGCCGAGGTCATCGACCTGCGCACCCTCGTGCCGCTGGACATCGAGACCATCGAGGCCAGCGTCAAGAAGACCGGCCGCTGCGTCATCGTCCACGAGGCCCCGAAAACTTCGGGCTTCGGCGGCGAACTGAGCGCACTCGTGCAGGAGCGCTGCTTCTATCATCTGGAGGCGCCGATCGCGCGGGTAACCGGCTGGGACACCCCCTATCCGCACGCCTTCGAGTGGGAATATTTCCCGGGACCCGAACGGGTCGCCACGGCCCTGAAGGCCGTCATGACCGGAGGGCGCTAGGATGGGCCGCTACGTCTTCAAACTGCCCGACGTGGGCGAAGGCACCGCCGAGGCCGAACTGGTCGCCTGGCACGTCAAGGTCGGGGACATGGTCGCCGAGGACCAGATCATCGCCGACATCATGACCGACAAGGCCACGGTCGAACTGACCTCGCCAGTCGCCGGCAAGGTGCTGGCCGCCCACGGCGAACCTGGCCAGCAGCTGGCGGTCGGCTCACCGCTGGTGGAGTTCGAGGTCGAGGGGGCGGGCAATGCGTCCGCCGACGCCGCTCCGGCGCCCGCCAAGGCTGAACCCGCTCCGTCGCCGAAAGCCGAAACTCCGAAGGTCGAGGCCGCCCCCGCGCCTGTCGCAGCCGGCGGCAATTTCGTCTTCAAACTGCCGGACGTCGGCGAAGGCACGGCCGAGGCTGAACTGGTCGGCTGGCACGTCAAGGTCGGCGACGTCGTCTCCGAGGACCAGCTCCTCGCCGAGGTCATGACCGACAAGGCCACCGTCGAACTGACCTCGCCCGTCGCCGGTGCCGTCGTCGCCCTCCATGGCGAAGCCGGCCAGCAACTCGCCGTCGGCGGCCCGCTGGTCAGCTTCAACGTCGAGGGCAAGGGCAATCAGGGTGAGGCGCCGCCCCCCTCGAACCCTGCTCCGCAGGCTTCGGTCCCCCTGACAGGGGGACAGACGAAAGCCGTCGCCCCCATCTCCTCCCCGCTCCGCGGGGAGGGGGACCATCCGAAGCCGAAGGCTAAGGATGGTGGAGGGGCGCCAGCCGCCCGCACCCTCTCCGCCCGCAACGAACGTCCGCTCGCCTCGCCCGCCGTCCGCAACCGCGCCCGCGATCTCGGGATCGAGCTCCAGTTCGTCCCCGGCTCCGGCCCCGCCGGCCGCATCGAGCACGGCGACCTCGACGCCTGGGTCGCCTCCGGCGGCCGCACACCGTCCGCCCCCGGATCATCGGCCGGTTCGACCTATGCGAAAGCCGAAGGAACCACCGAGACCCGCATCATCGGCGTCCGCCGCAAGATCGCGGAGAAGATGGCCGAGAGCGTCCGCCGCATCCCCCACATCACCTATGTGGAAGAGATCGACGTCACCGCCCTCGAGGAGCTCCGCGCCCATCTCAATGCGAAGAAGCGCAAGGACCAGCCCAAGCTGAACGTCCTGCCCTTCATCGCCCGCGCCATGGTCGTGGCCCTGCGCGACCAACCGACCATCAACTCGCACTACGACGACGAGGCCGGCGTCCTGACCACCCACGCCGCCGTCCACATCGGCATCGCCGCCCAGACGCCCAACGGCCTGATGGTCCCCGTGGTCCGCCACGCCGAATCCCTCGACCCTTGGGACACGGCGCTGGAGATCGCCCGCGTCTCGGGCGCGGCCAAGGACGGCTCGGCCAAACGCGACGAGCTGACCGGCTCGACCATCACCATCACCTCGCTGGGCACGCTGGGCGGGGTCATCCACACCCCGATCATCAACCACCCCGAGGTCGCCATCGTCGGCCCCAACAAGATCGCCGAACGGGTCGTGGTCAAGGACGGCCAGATGGTCGTGCGCAAGATGATGAACCTGTCCTCCAGCTTCGACCACCGCATCGTCGACGGCCACGACGCGGCGGTCTTCGTCCAGCGCATCAAGGGCCTGCTGGAGCATCCCGCGACCCTCTGGATGAGCTGAGACCCATGGCTGAGACGATCAAAACCAAAGTCCTCATCATCGGCGCCGGCACCGGCGGCTATGTCGCGGGCATCCGCTGCGGCCAGCTGGGCCTCGACACTGTCCTCGTCGACGGCGGCGACGGCCTCGGCGGGACCTGCCTGAACGTCGGCTGCATTCCGTCCAAGGCCATCATCCACGCGGCCTCGAAGTTCGAGACGGTCAGCAAGGCCGCTGCCGGCGGCACGCTCGGCATCACGGCCTCCAAACCCGCCATCGACCTGGCCCAGACCACGGCCTGGAAGGACGGCATCGTCCGCAAGCTGAACGCCGGCGTCGCCGCCCTGCTGAAGAAGTCGAAGGTCAAGGTCATCAAGGGCTGGGCGAACTTCACCGACGCCAAGACCTGCACGGTGAAGACGGCCGACGGCGACATCACCATCAGCGCCGAACACGTCATCCTCGCCACCGGCTCCGAGCCGGTCGAACTGCCCTTCCTCAAATTCGGCGGCGACGTCATCTCCTCGACCGAGGCCCTGTCGCTGGACAAGGTGCCCGGCAAGCTGGTCGTGGTCGGCGGCGGCTATATCGGCCTCGAACTCGGCATCGCCTTCCGCAAGCTGGGGGCCGAGGTCGCCATCGTCGAAATGGCCGACCGCCTGCTGCCGCTCTATGACAAGGCCCTGACCGATCCGGTCGCCAAATGGCTGGAGAAACACGGCGTCGAACTGCACCTCGGCGCGAAAGCCGGGTCGTTCGAAAAGGGCCAGCTCAACGTCACCACGAGGGACGGCGCCGCCCTCACGCTCAAGGCCAACAAGGTTCTCGTCACCGTCGGCCGCCGCCCGCGCACCCAGGGCTGGGGTCTGGAGAATATGGGCGTCGCCATGGCCGGCCCGTTCGTCAAGATCGACGACCGCTGCGCGACCTCGATGAAGAACGTCTGGGCCGTCGGCGACCTGACCGGCGAACCCATGCTGGCCCACAAGGGCAGCGCCCAGGGCGAGGTCGTCGCCGAGATCATCGCGGGTCACAACAAGCGCTTCGACCCGGTCACCATCGCCGCCGTCTGTTTCACCGAGCCCGAAATCGTCTCCGCCGGCCTGACGCCGCTCGATGTCGAGGGCCGCGACGACGTCCTCACCGCCGTCTTCCCCCTGATGGCCATCGGCCGCGCCCTGGCGCTGGAGGCCGGCGACGATGGCGGCTTCGTCCGGGTGCTGGCGTCGAAGACCGATCACCGCCTGCTCGGCGTCCAGGCCGTCGGCCAGCACGTCTCCGAACTGTCCAACAGCTTCGCCCAGATGCTGGAGATGGGCGCGGTGCTGGAGGACGTCTCCGGAACCATCCACGTCCACCCGACCATGGGCGAGGCCTTCCATGAGGCGTCCCTGCGGGCGCTGGGGCATGCGATCCACATCTAGGGATGAGGGATGATGGTAGGACCAAGGATTAGGGCGACCGGGCTGGCTGACACGGGGGCCGCAGCCATCGCCTGTCCTTCCTCATCCCTCATCCCTAATCCCTTCCTCCCGTCGTCGAACCGTCACATCACCGTCAGCCTCCCCGTCACAAACCTGTGGTCCAAGCGGCGCCATCTGCTCTTGTTCCGGAGACTGACGATGACCCGCGCCCTGCTCGCCGCCGCCTCGGCGATCGCCCTGCTCGCCCTCGGGGCCTGCAACAACGACCAGTCGGCCGGCAACCAGACCGCCCGTGCGGGCATATGGGCCGCGGGCTCCTCGACGGTCTTCCCCTTCGCCACCCGCGTGGCCGAGAATTTCGCCCGCACCTCGGGCGGCGCCGCACCCCGCGTCGAAGCGCTGGGTACCGGCGGCGGCATCCAGGCCTTCTGTCAGGGCGTGGGACCGAACACCCCGGACATCGCCAACGCCTCGCGCCGGATGAAGGCGTCCGAGTTCGAGCTGTGCCGGACCAACGGCGTCACCGACATCGTCGAGATCCAGATCGGCTTCGACGGACTGGTCATCGCGACCGCCCGTAACGCCCCCGACTACGGCTTCTCGGGCGACGACCTGTACCTGGCCCTCGCCAAGGAAGTGCCGGGACCGAACGGGACCTTTATCGCCAATCCGCACACCACCTGGAACCAGGTCAACCCCGGCCTGCCCTCCAGCCGCATCCTGGTCTACGGTCCTCCGCCCACCTCGGGCACGCGCGACTCCTGGCTGGAGCTGGCCATGGCGCCCTCGGCCCGGGCGATACCTGCGCTGGCGGCCCTGGCCGAGAGCGACGAGGACCGGTTCGAGACCCTGGCTCACACCCTGCGCGAAGACGGCGCCTGGGTCGATTCCGGCGAGAATGACAACGCCATCGTCCAGACCCTGACCCGCACCCCCGGCTCGACCGGCGCCTTCGGCTATTCCTTCCTCGAGCAGAACAACGACACGGTGAAGGCGCACAGCGTCAACGGCGTCATGCCGACGCTCGAGACCATCGCCTCGGGTGAGTATCCGATCTCCCGCTCGATGTTCATCTACGTCAAGAAGCAGCACGTCGGCGTGACGCCGGGGCTGGAGCAGTTCGTGATGGAGTTCATGTCCGATGCTGCCGCCGGCCGCGGCGGCTATCTGCAGGACCGCGGTCTGGTGCCGCTGCCGGCCGACCAACTGGCCGCCCAACGCGCCATCGCGACGGCGATGACGGTGATGACGGCGCCGGCGGAGTAGGCAGTCAGGGATGAGGGATTAGGGAAGAGGGATGAGTGAAGCAGCCGCTAGGCAGTCCTCATCCCTCATCCCTGTTCCCTAATCGCTCCCTCAGGCCGCTGTCTTCCGCCTCAGCCGCGCGATGCGCCGCAGCCGCCGCCAGAAGCGTCCGCGTTCCGGCTCCGGATAGGGCTGAAGGTTCTGCACGAACTCCTCGGCCGACGCGCGCCAGCTGAACTTTTCGGCATAGGCGCGCACAGCCTTGCGGTCGCACTTCAGCGCCTCCAGACAGGCCGTGCGCAGGTCCTCGTCGATGGCGCCGGCGTTCGAGCCCGGGATGATGTCGATCGGCCCGTGTGCCGGATAGGCGGCCACCGGCGTGCCCGTGGCCATGGCCTCCAGGATCACCAGGCCGAAGGTGTCGGTCCAGCTGGGGAAGACGAAGACGTCGGCGTCGCGGAAACACCGCGCCAGCTCCTCGCCGAACCGGGCCCCGAGGAATTTGGCCTCGGGATATTTGAGCTCCAGCTCGGCGCGGGCAGGGCCGTCGCCGACCACGATCTTGGTGCCCGGCAGGTCGGTTTCGAGGAAGGCCTCGATATTCTTCTCGACCGCCACCCGTCCGACATTGAGGAAGAAGGGCCGCGGCCAGTCCTTGCCGCCCAGCTCGTCATAGATGCGCGGCAGATCCGGATTGAACTGTTCGGTGTCCACACCCCGCGACCAGGGCGAGACATTGCGGAAGCCGCGTTCCAGCAGCTCGTCCCGCAGCGTCGGCGTGGCCACCATCAGCCGGCCCGACGGCTTGTGGAACCACTTCATGTAGGCGTAGCCGACCTGCACCGGGACCGGGAAGCGCGCCGAGATATATTCAGGGAATTTCGTGTGATAGCTGGTCGTGAACGGCAGCTTCCATTCCACGCAGATGCGCCGCGTGGCGATGCCGATCGGCCCCTCGGTGGCGATATGGACCGCCTCCGGCTCATAGGCCCGCAGCCGCTCGCGGATCTCTTCCTCGGCGCCCAGCGCCAGCCGGATTTCCGGATAGGTCGGTGCCGGGATGGTCTTGAACTGGCTCGGCTCGATGACCTCGACCTCATGGCCCATGGCGCGGCATTCCGCGATGGTCCGGGTCAGGGTGCGGACGACGCCGTTGACCTGGGGCTCCCAGGCGTCAGTGGCCAGAACGATGCGCATATGGGCCGGATGGCTCCGCCGTTGATCGGGGAACTGATCTAGCGGGTTACGGTGAACTTGGCGAGACAGACGAACGCTCTCCGGCGGTTTCGGTCATCCAGCCCCGCCGCGCGTGCTTCCGTCTCGCCGGGGAGCAGCCCGCGGTCAGAGTGGCAGCGCCGTCGTCGCCTTGACCTCTTCCAGCACCGCATAGGTCCGCGTCTCGCGCACGCCCGGCATTCGCACCAGCACGTCGCCCAGAAACGCCCGATAGGCGTCCATGTCGCCGACCCGCGCCTTGATCAGATAGTCAAATCCGCCCGCCACCATATGGCACTCCAGCACCTCGGGTTGACGGCGCACCGCCTCGGCGAAGGCCTCGAACATGTCGCCTGTGGTGCGGTCCAGCAGCACCTCCACGAAGATCAGCAGGCCGCGCCCTACCTTGGCCGGATCGATCAGTGCGGCGTAGCCGGTGATCACCCGCCGCGCCCTCAGCCGTCGGACCCGCTCGAAGCAGGCCGCGGCGGACAGGTTGCAACGCCGCGCCAGTTCGGCGTTCGACAGACGGCCATCCTCCTGCAGGGCGCGCAGCAGGCGGCGATCCACGGCGTCGAGCACTTCCATCGGTACATCCCCCGTTTGACCGAACGATCATCGGCATGGCAGCGGATGATACGATACACATTCGGCAGAGTCCGCCATATATGCCCGGGGTACTCAGGATCGAACGCCCATGACGACCGCCTTCTCCCCCTCCAGCGTCGCCCACTGGGATTCGCTGGACCAGGGCAAGTTCGCGGACGAGACCGCCACGGTCCGGGGCCTGCTGGCGCGCATCCCGCTGGATGCGGCCGAACGGGCCTCCGTCCTGTCCAGCGCGATAGGCCTCGTCGAACGGGCCCGCGCCAGCGTCAAGAAACAGGGCGTGGTCGAGAGCTTCCTGCAGGAGTTCTCGCTGGGCACCCGCGAGGGTCTGGCCCTGATGTGCCTGGCCGAGGCCCTGCTGCGCACGCCGGATGAAGAGACCCGCGACCGTCTGATCGCCGAGAAGATCGGCTCGGCCGACTGGGCCAGCCACCTCGGCCAGTCCGACAGCCTGTTCGTCAACGCCTCCACCTGGGGCCTGATGCTGACCGGCAAGCTGGTCGATGTGGACGAGGAGGCCCGCACCGACCTGCCCGGCTTCCTCAAACGGATCGTCGGCCGTCTGGGCGAGCCGGTCATCCGCGAGGCCGTCGCCGCGGCCGTCCGCATCATGGGCGAACAGTTCGTGGTCGGCCGCACCATCGAGGCGGCGCTGAAGCGGTCGAACCGCGAGGGCTGGCTGTGCAGCTTCGACATGCTGGGCGAGGGCGCCCGCACCGCCCATGACGCCGAGCGCTATGAGACAATCTACGCCGACGCCATCACCGCCGTCGGCAAGACGGCGAAAGGGCAGGGGCCCGAGGCCGGCCACGGCGTCTCGGTCAAGCTGTCGGCCCTGTCGCCCCGCTATGAGGCCACCCACGAGGCCCGCGTCTGGGACGAGCTCTACCCCCGCATCCTGCGGCTGGCCCGCATCGCGGCCCAGTACGACATCAACTTCACCATGGACGCCGAAGAGGCCGACCGCCTGGCCCTGTCGCTGAAGCTGCTCGACCGGCTGGCGCATGAGCCCGATCTGGGCGGCTGGACCGGCCTCGGCCTCGCGGTGCAGGCCTACCAGAAGCGCTGCCCCGAGGTGATCCGCCGCGTCGCCGAACTGGCGAAGACCACCGGCCGCCGGCTGATGGTCCGGCTGGTCAAGGGCGCCTACTGGGACACCGAGATCAAGCGCGCCCAGGTCTTCGGCCGCACCGACTATCCGGTCTTCACCACCAAGGCCGCGACCGACCTCAACTACCTCGTCTGCGCGAAAGCGATGATCGAGGCGGCGCCGCACATCTACAGCCAGTTTGCCACCCACAACGCCCACTCCCTGGCCGCCGTCTACAAGATGGCGTCCGAGCGCTCGGTGAAGATCGAATTCCAGCGCCTGCACGGCATGGGCGAGGCGCTGTACGACGCCGCCCGCGACGCCTTCGGCCCGGTGACCGTCCGCGCCTACGCCCCCGTCGGCGGGCATGAGGACCTGCTGCCCTATCTCGTGCGCCGCCTGCTCGAGAACGGGGCCAACTCCTCCTTCGTCCACGCCCTGCTGGACGAGCGGGTGCCGGCCGCCGCCGTCGCCGCCGACCCCATCTCCGCCGTCGAGGCCCACCCCGACCGCCACGCCAAGATCCCGACCCCGAAGGACATGTACATGGACCGCCAGAACTCGCTGGGCCGCGACTATTCGCAAGCCGCCGACCGTGAGCGCCACGCCATCGCGCTGCAGAAGGTCGACAGCGAGACCCTGACCGCCGGCCCGATCATCGGCGGCAAGCTCAAGGCCGGAACCAATCCCCAGCCGGTCACCAATCCCTTCGATACGACCCGCGTGCTGGGCCATGTCTCGGAAGCGACCGAGGCCGACATCGACGCCGCCGTCGACGCCGCCGCCCGCGCCCAGATCGCCTGGGACCGCAAGGGCGGGGCCGCTCGCGGCGTGGTCCTGCGCGCCATGGCCGATGCGCTGGAAGCCAATATGGACCGGCTGGTCGCCCTGCTGTCGCGCGAGGCCGGCAAGACCTTGAACGACGGGGTGGCCGAGATCCGCGAAGCCGCCGACTTCTGCCGCTACTACGCCATGCTGGCCCAACGCGACTTCGGCGGCCCGACCGAGCTCAAGGGCCCCGTCGGCGAGATCAACCAGCTGGTCCTGCACGGCCGCGGCGTCTTCGCCTGCATCAGCCCGTGGAACTTCCCGCTGGCCATCTTCACCGGCCAGATCGCCGCGGCGCTCGCCGCCGGCAATGCCGTCCTCGCCAAGCCCGCCGAACAGACGCCCCTGATCGCCGCCGAGGCCGTCCGCCTCTATTACAAGGCTGGCCTGGACCCGAACCTGCTGGCCCTCGTACCCGGTCGTGGCGAGACGGTCGGCGCCAAACTGGTCAGCCACCCGGGCATCGACGGCGTCGCCTTCACCGGCGGCACCGACACCGCCAATCTGATCAACCGCTCCCTCGCCGCCCGCCCCGGCGCCATCATCCCCTTCATCGCCGAGACCGGTGGACTGAACGGCATGTTCGTCGACACGACGGCGCTGAAGGAACAGATCATCGACGACGTCATCCTGTCGGCCTTCGGCTCGTCAGGTCAGCGCTGCTCGGCCCTGCGTCTGCTCTATGTCCCGCATGACGCCGCCGACGCCCTGATCGAGGGCCTCAAGGGCGCCCTCGCCGCCCAGGTCGTGGGCGATCCGACCGACCCCGCCACCGACATCGGCCCGGTTATCGACTCCGACGCGAAGGCCGCGCTCGACGCCCACCTGAAGCGGCTCGAAGGCGACGCGAAGATCATTGCCCGCGCCGAACTGCCCGCCGGCGCCGACAAGGGCCATCTGTTCGCCCCGACCATCGCCGAGATCCCGACCCCCGACTATCTGGAACGCGAAGTCTTCGGCCCGATCCTGCACATCTGCCGCTACGAGCCGTCGAAGCTGAAGGAGACGGCGTCGAAACTGGCCGCCCGCGGCTACGGCCTGACCCTGGGCGTGCACAGCCGGATCGAGGCCTTCGCCGAGGAGGTCGCGCGCCTCGTCCCGGCCGGCAACGTCTATATCAACCGCTCGATCATCGGCGCCGTCGTCGGCGTCCAGCCCTTCGGCGGCGAGGGCCTCTCCGGCACCGGCCCCAAGGCCGGCGGCCCCTGGAGCCTGATCCGCTACGCCTCCGAAAAGGCCATCAGCAACAACATCTCCGCCCAGGGCGGCGACCCGGCCCTGCTGAACCT
This sequence comes from Brevundimonas sp. UBA2416, assembly GCF_002343105.1. Taxonomy (NCBI): domain Bacteria; kingdom Pseudomonadati; phylum Pseudomonadota; class Alphaproteobacteria; order Caulobacterales; family Caulobacteraceae; genus Brevundimonas; species Brevundimonas sp. UBA2416. The sequence continues at coordinate 14,554 of NZ_DDRM01000012.1, read as the reverse complement.
CTAGGTCGCCTTACAGCAGCCCTGCATCCCGCGCCGACCGCTCCAGCGCCTCCCGGAATTTCGGGTCCGCGATGGCGATCAGGGCGCGGGCGCGCTCGGCGTCGCTCTTGCCCTTCAGCTCTGCCCGGCCGTGCTCCGTGACGACGATGTGGACGTCGTTGCGCGGCACCGTCACCGGTCCGTCCAGCCGGGCCACGATCCGTGACACCGTCCCCTTTGCTGCGGTGGAATGGCAGGCGATGATCGACCGCCCGCCGGCAGAGGCATAGGCCCCGCGCACGAAATCCAGCTGACCGCCTGACGCCGTAAACTGGCGGCCGTTCAGATGCTCCGAACAGCAGGCGCCGGTCAGATCGACCTGCAGTGTGGCGTTGACCGAGATCATCCGGTCGTTGCGGGCGATGACGGCCGGATCGTTCACATAGTCGACCGGACGGGCCTCCATGTCGCGATTGCCGTCGAGAAAGTCGTAGGTGGCCCGCGTCCCCATGCAGAAGGAGAACACCCCCTTGCCGGGATGCAGGGTCTTGCGCGCATTTGTGATGACCCCCTCCTGCATCAGCTCGACCAGCCCCGGCGTGAGCATTTCAGTGTGCAGACCGAGATCGCGCCGGTTTCGCAGAGCCGCGCAGACCGCGTTCGGCAGGGCGCCGATACCCATCTGAAGGGTCGAGCCGTCCTCGATCATCTCGGCGATCAACCCGCCGATGGCGAGGTCATTGGGCGACGATGCGACCAGGGGCAGTTCAAGCAGGGGTACGGCGTTCTCGACCACCGCCGTCACCCGCGAAATATGGACCGTGCAGTCGCCGAAGACCCGCGGCATGGCCGGGTTGACCTCGAGGATGATCCGCCCGGCGTGCTCGCTGACCGGCCTGTTGTAGTCAGTGTTGATCCCGAAGCTGAAGAAGCCGTCGTCGTCCATCGGCGAGACGGTGCAGATCAGGGTGTCGACCCCGGCCTCCCGCATCAGCCGCGGAACCTGCTGGAAACCGGTGGGGATGAAGGTCACCGGATTGGGCCGTCCGGCCGCCCGCGCCCGCGCTTCCAGCCCCCGCTCGATGGCGCTGTGGAACAGGCTCATCGGGCGGATCCGGCCCATCAGCTCGTCCCTGAACACCGTCCCGCCGGCGATGCCGGTGGACAGCAGATAGTAGAGGCTGACGTCGTCGACCTGCCCGGCCGCGGCCCTTTCGGCCAGTGCTGCGAGAATGGCTGGAGGCTGGGAAAATCCGAGTCCCATCGCCACACGGGCGCCCGACGGAATGAGGGCGACGGCGTCGGCCGCAGACATCAGACGCTCGGTGTACAGTGCATTCGACATGGGCGTTTCCATCGCGGTTCGTGACCCTAGCCGATCGGGCCGATGGAAACCTGACTTTGATCAAGGCGCCGTGGTTACTTCGGCCATCCCCCCGCCCGGCTCAGCGCGCTCGGCGCCGGGCGGCCGATCTTCTCGCCGATCCAGCGCGCGATTCCGATCAGGGCGTCGAGGTCGTAGCCGGTGCTGAACCCGGCCCGTTCGAGCATATAGACCAGGTCCTCGGTGGCGATATTGCCGGTGGCCCCCGGTGCGAACGGACAACCGCCAATGCCGCCGACCGAGGCGTCGAGGACCGTCACCCCCGCCTCGACCCCCGCATAGGCGTTGGCCAGTCCCGTGTTCCGCGTGTCGTGAAAATGCAACCGCAGCACCGCCTCTGGCGCAGCCTTCCGCGCCGCCTCGACCTTCCGCGTGACGGCCCACGGATCGCCCGCGCCTATGGTGTCTGCCAGGGCGATCTCCGCGACGCCCAGTTCGGCGATCCGCCCCACCAGATCGGCCACCTGATCTACCCCGACCTCGCCATCGAACGGGCAGCCCCAGACGCAGGACAGGGTGGCGGACAGCGACGGCGTCGCGCCCGGCGATCCAGCGGCATTCGCCCGGCCGGCGATGATGTCGGCCAGCATCTGCACCTGCTGGTCGACCGACAGCCCCTGGTTCTTCAACCCGAAGCCGTCGGTGGCGGACATGGCGACATTGACTTCGTCCACCGCCGTGCCGAGCGCCCGGTCATAGCCCTTGCCGTTCAGGACCAGGCCGATCCGGCTGCATCCCGCCTCGTGCGGCAGCGCCGCCATGACCTCTTCGGCCCCGGCCATCTGCGGCACATATTTCGGATGGACGAAGCTGACCGCCTCGATGCGGCGGGCGCCGGCGGCTTCCAGCCGGCGCACCAGATCCGCGCGGACGGCCGGCTCAAGGATCGCCTTCTCGTTCTGCAATCCGTCGCGGGGGCCGACCTCGACGATGGTGACGGCCCGGCTCACCGTGGCGGCTCCACCACCGGTCCGCCGGGCGGGGCGTAGACGGTCAGGCGGACGCCCTCGCCCTTGGAATAGTTGTGGCCGTTGACCTCGCCGACGGCGCGTCCCGTCACCCCCAGCTCGGCTGTGGCCTCGCGGAAGGCGTCGGCGTCACGCGCCTCGACGATGACGGGTCGACCCTCGGCCAGGGCGCGGGCGGCGCCGGCGGCGTCGGTCAGTTCGGTGTCCCGGCCGGTCAGGAAGACGAGGCTGGGCTCATGGAAGCCGGTGACGGCCACCGGTCCGGCGCGGCCCTGACGCGGGTGCAGGTTGGCGGCCAGAAGAACCTTCTCCACCTGGGGGGCTACGGCCAGCGGGCGAAGCTGCCGCAGGGTGCCGGACAGGGCCCCGTGAGCGATGACGCCGAGGACGATCGAGGCCATCACGGCCGTCATCGCCGCCCGGTGCAGCATCAGGAAGGCTCCGATCAGGCTGGCCAGAATGGCGAAGACGATGGTGATCGTGGCCCAGGTCTGGGCCGTGGAGCGGCCGTATTCGGTCAGCAACCAGACCGAGGCGACGGCCAGCAGGGCGCCGGCCGCGATCGTCAGCCCCGCCCCGGTGTAGCGCGAGACCTTGCCGATGGGGCGGGTCAAGGCGGCGGCGGCCAGCAGGGCGAGGGCGCCGAAGGTCGGCAGGGTATAGTGGGCCAGTTTGGTCGGGGTCAGTTCGAAGATCAGCCAGGCCGGAACAAGCCAGCAGATCAGGAAGCGGATCGCGGGCTCCGTCCGTCTGTGCCACCCTGCCGAGAGGGCCGCGGGCAGCAACAGGGTGGCCGGGAAGAACAGCAGGGGCGCGATCAGCAGATACAGGCCCGGCGGAACACCGTGCCCCTCGTCGCCGCCCGCGATCTTGGGCGCCAGATCGCCGCCGATGGCCTCGGTCCAGAAGCCGCCGTCGGTGGCGATGGTGATGGCGATAGCCCATGGTCCGACGATCAGGGCGACCAGCGGCAGCCCCCAGCCCCAGCCCAGCCGCTTCAGCCAGCTGAAGTCGCGGTCCCAGACCGACAGGGCGATCATGGCGGGCGCCACGACGATCAAACCGATCGGACCCTTTATGAGAATCGACAGTCCCAGACCCAGCCAGAACATCAGCTTGTGCGGCCGGATGGGCGCCTCGCCCGCTCGCGTCGCCAGATAGATTCGCGCCAGGCCGGCCATGGCCAGGGTCACAGCCCCGCACAGCATGGCGTCGGTCTTGGCGATCCCGGCCTCGGTCGACAGCAGGAAGGTGGCCCCAAGGATGGCGCCCGCCAGGAAGCCCGCCCTCTGCCCGAACATGGCCGCCCCGGCCCAGGCGCAGGCGGCCGCGGCCAGCATGGCGCCGAGGATGGAGGGGATGCGGTAGGGGGCGATGTCACGGCTCTCGACACTCGAGGTGACCGCCACCGCGACGGCCTGCATCCAGTAGATGCCGACCGGCTTCTTCCAGCGCGGATCGTCCTGGAAGCGGATGTCGACGAAGTCGCCGGTCTCCAGCATCTGCGACGTGGCCTGGGCGTAACGGCTCTCGTCCCGGTCCAGCGGCGGCAGCAGCATCAGCGTGGGCAGCCCCGCCAGCAGCGCCACCAGGGCGGCGAGCAGGGGGCCGCGCCAGCCGGCGATGTATCGGTCGAGATCGGAAGCCTTCATATTCATCTTCCTAACACGCCGCCTCGCGGCGCGTCATTGTTTGGACCACCGCCCGGTGCAGGGTGGCATATGGCGAACCCGCGCTATCTCCCGCCCGGCGCGGAAACCCGCTAGACAGCCGGGATGAACGCAGCGATCCCCGATATCTCCGTCGTCGTCCCCGTCCACAATGAAGAGGGCGCCGCCGGGCCTCTGGCGCGCGAGATCGCCGCGGCCTTCGAGGGCCGGTCGTATGAGATGGTCTTCGTCGATGACGCCTCGCGGGACGGCACGCTGAACGAATTGCGCGGCCTCATGACAGAACTCCCGGCGCTTCGCGTGCTCAGCCACGGGTCCAATGCCGGGCAGAGCCGCGCGGTGCGCACCGGCGTGCTGGCGGCGCGCGGGGCGATCGTGGTGACCCTCGACGGCGATGGCCAGAACCCGCCGGCCGACGCGCCGAAGCTGGCCGACCTGCTCGCATCCTCCCCCTCGTCGGTCGCCCTGGTCGGTGGCGTGCGGGCGAAACGCCAGGATTCCGGTGCCAAGCGTCAGGCCTCCCTGTGGGCCAACCGCATCCGTCGCAAACTGCTGGGTGACGACGCCGACGACACGGGCTGCGGGCTGAAGGCGTTTCGGCGGGAAATCTTCCTGCGCCTGCCCTATTTCGATCACCTGCACCGGTATCTGCCGGCCCTGATGATCCGCGAGGGCTATCAGAACCTCTATCTCGATGTGGACCACCGTCATCGTGAGACGGGCCAGTCGAAATATACCAACTGGGGGCGGCTGGTCGCCTCGCTGTCCGATCTGCTTGGCGTGATGTGGCTGAAATCGCGCTCCCGCCGGCCCGGCGCGATCAGCGAATTCTGACTTTCCCCTGACGCGCGAGCGGGCGTAGCCGTTTGGATCGAACCGGGGTAAGCATCGTTAACAAGCGCGGCCGTTCCGCGGCCGCAAGACGATGGAGCCCGCCATGCTGATCGCCATCCCGCTTCTGTTCATCCCCGTGGTGATCTACGCCATCGTCATCGGGTTCGGCGTCCTTGGATCCGGTGGACTTGCGGCGGCGCAACAGGCGTTGAGTGAGCCCCTGTTCTCGATCCCGATGGTGTCTGGCAGCGCCTGGAACGTCGGAACCGGCGACCTGATCCTGTTCCTGTCGCTGATCCTGCTGTTCTTTGAACTGCTGAAATCGACGTCCAGCCAGAAGGTGGCCATCGTCAACCACGCCCTGTCGATGATCCTCTTCGTTTTCTGCCTGGTCGCCTTCCTGCTCTTCAAGGGCTTCGCGACCTCGACCTTCTTCCTGATCCTGACCATGGTCATGCTGGACGTCCTGGCGGGCTTCATCGTCACCATCATCTCGGCCCGCAAGGACCTGGAGTTCGGCGCCGGCTGATCAGGCCGACACGATGCCGGTTTGGGGCGCGACACTCTGCTTGCAATCGAGCGATTGTCAGCATAAGCGTCGCCGCCAAATCACTGTTTTTCCACAATTAAAAGTTTTTTGAGCGTCGCCAGCCATCATGGCTGGGACCCGTGTCAGACTCCTGCCCATCCCGTCGGTGGGGAGGGCGTCGGATCCAGCGCCTCGATGTCGGCGGGCTGTGGTCGAGCGAAGAAGCCCGGGGGATGGATACCTCGGGGGTCCTTGCGGAGGTCGATGGATGGCCTCCGCCTGCTCGCCGCGCGCTTCTTGTGCGGGCTGCTGACGGCGAGACCGTCATGTCCGCCGCGCGTCGCAGCCGGCAACGGCTGCGGCGGAGATCCGGTCAGGTCCGAAGTCAGGGCCACTACCCGGAGGGCGCGTGGAAAACGGCTGCGCGGGGCGGCGCCGTCCCTTCCCGACCGTGACTTCACGGGCGGATCAGAAGGGCGGCCAAGGTCAGGCTTCGTCGAAACGGTAAAACAATCAAAGCACCGGGCGAGGCCCGGCCGCCCCGCACCCTCCCTGACCTTTCCGCCAGTCCTGCCGGAGAGCGCTTCAGCCTGCGCGAAGCGCGAGGCCGCGTCGGGTCGACAGGGCGGAGCCCTGTGACCGCGGCCCAACAAGACGGTCTTTGAAAATCAGGAGAAGGCCACGAAGATCAGCGCAACGACTGTGATGTCGAAGGTGCGCGAGAGGATGGTCAGCATGGCGGCGGTCCCGAACGAGGCTTGAGAAGCCCTCGTTCAGCAAGGACCGTGCCGTCGCCTCAGACGTCGGTGTCTTTCGCCTTACCCGGCAAGGGCCGGCGTTCGGCGGCCCCCGAATGCTCGGTCCCGAGATAGGCTGACCGCGCTGCGTCCAGCACCGGCGGGCCGCCCTTCAGGCCGCGGCGCTGGCCGGTCTGTCCGATCATCTGGGCGGCGAAGACAGCTGCGCCCGGGTCTGCGGGCGGAGTTGGGGCAGGTCTTGCCGGGGGCTCGGCAGCCTCGACCGGGAAGTCCACCGGGACGAGGGCTCGCGAGGCGGAGGCAGCCCGGCGTTCGGCGGCGCGCCGGTCATCGGCGCGGCGATCCGCGCGGCGCTGGACGGGCTCGACGGGGCGAACCTCGTCGGTCATGTCAGCTGCCCTTCGACAGCTTGTCGAGCTGGTTGCGCATCTCGTCCATCTGACGGCGCATCTCGGCCAACGGATCAGCGGCGGGCGCAGACGTCGGTGCAGGCGCGGCGCCGGGCGTCGGGGCGCCGGGGGTCAGGGCGTTGAAGCCCGGCCAAATCTTCATGGCGTCGGTGAACAGGGCCATGTTGCGCTTGACGGCCTCGTCGAGGATGCCCGCGCCGGGCGCCGCGCCGAAGGCCTTGGAGAACTGGCCGCGCATCTGTTCCTGCTGACGGCTGAAGCTGTCCAGGGACATCTCCAGATAGCTGGGCAGCACCCCCTGCATCTGGCCGCCGTAGAAGCCGATCAACTGGCGCAGGAACTGGACCGGCAGCAGGGCCTCGCCGCGGCTCTCTTCCTCGAAGATGATCTGGGTCAGGATCTGGCGCGTCAGATCGTCATTGGTCTTGGCGTCGAAGACGACGAAGTCGGTGCCTTCGCGGACCATCCTGGCCAGGTCCTCGAGCGTCACATAGGCGCTGGTGGCGGTGTTGTAGAGCCGCCGGTTGGCGTATTTCTTGATGACGACGGTGTCGCCCGCTCCGGCCTTCTTGTCCGCCACGCCAAACCCCTGACCTGTTGCACTGCCGCACTATCCCGCAGCGCGAAGCCGCATGCAAATCAGCCCGCGGCGGCGGGGGCCAGAACCACGCCCACCAGCACCGCGGCCCAGTGCACGGTGGCGCCGGTGACGACGAACCCGTGCCAGATCGCCCGGCGGAACTTCACCGACGGGCTGATGAAGACGAAGACGCCGGCGGTGTAGATCAGGCCGCCCAGCACCAGCAGGCCCAGGGCGATCGGATGGACGGTGTCGATCATCGGCTTGAGCGCCAGGACGGCCAGCCAGCCGAAGCCGATATAGACCGCGCTCCAGAAGGCGTCGGAGATGCGCGGGGCGACCAGTTTGACGGCGACCCCGGCCAGGGCGATGGCCCAGACCAGCAGGGTGAAGCCGATGGCCCAGGCGCCTTCAAAGCGCTGGGTGGTGAAGGGGGTGTAGCTGCCGGCGATCATCAGGAAGATGGCCGCCTCGTCGATCCGGCGCAGGATGGGCCGGGCGGCGCAGGGATGGGTCTGGTTGTAGATGGTCGAGGCCGTCAGCATGGCGATCAGGCAGAGCGCGTAGGCCGAGGTGGCCACGACCGCGCCGATGCCGGCGTAGATGGCGGCCAGCACGGCCAGGACGATGCCGCCGACGGCGGCGAGGGTCAGGCCGACCACATGCACGATCAGGTCGGCGGTCTTTTCCGCCGGCGTCCGGTAGTGCTCGGCCATGTCCAGCTCGTCGGGGACGCAGACCTGCACGAAGACGTTCTTCAATCTCTTGAGCATGGCCCCATCAAGCCTTTCTCGCTCTTGTTTGTTCCCGCCATCATGGGGGCGGCGGGTGACCATTCGCTGAACGGCGTCGTCATGCGTGACGAAGGCGGCGGGATGCGGCAGAAACGCCACGACTCGTTTCGCGGGGCCTAACGCCCGGCGAGGGCGTAGAGGTTTCGTTTTCCATGGCCCGGACGCTCCCCCGTCCCGGCCGGCACAAGGGGTCACACCATGTCCATTGACGTCGTCATCGTTTCCGCCGCGCGCACGCCGGTCGGGTCCTTCCTCGGCGGCCTGTCGAGCCTGCCGGCGTCGAAGCTGGGCGAGGTCGCCATCCGCGCGGCGCTGGAGCGGGCGGGGGTGAAGCCGGAAGAGGTCGACGAGGTCATCCTCGGCCACGTCCTGCAGGCGGCGGCGGGGCAGGGCCCGGCGCGGCAGGCGGCCATGGGGGCGGGCATTCCGAAGGAGGCCCCGGCCTGGAGCCTGAACCAGATCTGCGGCTCGGGCCTGCGCGCCGTGGCCATCGGGGCCCAGCAGATCGCCTTGGGCGACGCGCGCATCGTCGTCGCCGGCGGGCAGGAAAGCATGAGCCAGGCGCCCCACGCCCAGGCCCTGCGCACCGGTCAGAAGATGGGCGACCTCAAGCTCATCGACACCATGATCAGCGACGGCCTGTGGGACGCCTTCAACGGCTATCACATGGGCCAGACGGCCGAGAACGTGGCGGACAAGTTCGGCATCAGCCGGGCCGATCAGGACGCCTTCGCCGTGGCCAGCCAGAACAAGGCCGAGGCGGCGCAGAAGGCGGGGCGGTTCGATGACGAGATCGTCCCGGTGACCATCAAGGGCCGCAAGGGCGACACGGACGTCGACAAGGACGAGTTCATCCGTCACGGCGCGACGCTGGAGGCGATGCAGGGGCTCAAGCCCGCCTTTACGAAGGAAGGCAGCGTCACCGCCGCCAACGCCTCGGGGCTGAACGACGGGGCGGCCGCGCTGGTGCTGATGAGCGCGGCCGACGCGAAGGCCCGGGGGCTGGAGCCGCTGGCGCGGATCGTCTCCTCGGCCACGGCGGGGGTCGATCCGGCGGTCATGGGCACGGGCCCGATCCCGGCCTCGAAGAAGGCGCTGGAGAAGGCCGGCTGGACCGTCGCCGACCTCGATCTGGTCGAGTCCAACGAGGCCTTCGCGGCCCAGAGCCTGTGCGTCCTGCGCGAGCTGGGGCTGGACCCGGACAAGGTCAACGTCAACGGCGGCGCCATCGCCATCGGCCATCCGATCGGCGCCTCGGGCGCCCGCATCCTGACCACCCTGCTGCACGAGATGAAGCGGCGCGGGGCGAAGAAGGGGCTGGCCACCCTGTGCATCGGCGGTGGCATGGGCGTGGCTCTCTGCGTCGAGCGGGACTGAGGCCAGCGCACGCTCCTCCGGGGCCGGCTGGTTCATCACGAAGGACACGAAGACGGGCACGAAGAACACGAAGGGAGCCCGTCTGTTTCGGGCTTCGCGGGCCCTTGCCCGCAATCGATCGGTTGCGTCGCCCTGACGGGCGCCGCGGAGGCGCCGGCCCCTTCGTGTTCTTTGTGATCCCTTTGTGGTCTTTGTGATGAACCGACGATCCTGAAGGCCGCACCGGAGGTCCCCCATGGCCAAGACCCTGCACATCGACTTCGTCTCCGACATCGTCTGCCCCTGGTGCGTGGTGGGGCTGGGCGGGCTGGAGGCGGCGCTGGAGACGTTGAAGGCCGAGGGGATCACGGCGGAGGTGCATTTCCAGCCGTTCGAGCTGAACCCGCAGATGCCGCCCGAGGGCGAGAACATCGTCGACCACATCGGCCGCAAATACGGCTCGACCCCCGAACAGTCGGCGGCCAACCGGGCCATGATCACCGAGCGGGCCGCCGAGGCCTGGCCGGGCTTCGACATGCGGATGGGGCCGGACAGTCGCATCTGGAACACCTTCGACGCCCACCGGCTGCTGCACTGGGCGGGGACGGTGGGGGCGGCCGAACAGAGGGCGCTGAAGGCGGCGCTGTTCACGGCCCATTTCACCGAGGGCCGGACGATGACCGACGCCGGCGTCCTGGCCGACGCGGCGGCGGCGGCGGGGCTGGACCGGGCGAGGGCGGTCGAGGTGCTGGCGGAGGGGCGTTACGCCGCCGAGGTGCGTGCGGAGGCGGCGCTGTGGGTCTCGCGCGGGATCAATGGCGTGCCCGCCGTGGTGGTGGAGGGGAAGTGGCTGATCTCGGGCGGGCAGCCGGCGGCGGTGTTTGAAGAGGCCCTCAGACAGATGGCCGCCGGGGGCTGAGCCGGCCCTCACCCGCCGCGTCCGGAAACACCGTTCACACCGTTCACATCGTGCGCATCGTGCGCCGCGCGCGGGGGGCCGGCTTCGTCGAAGGCCCAGCGCATGACCTCGTCGGCGTGGATCCGCCGCGCCAGCTCCCGGGCGTCGGACTCGATCACGTAGCGCACCCGGCGCCAGCGGAGGGCCTCGACGGCGTCGCCGCGCAGCACGGCCCGCATCATCCGCCGGTCGGCGACCCATTCCAGCTCATGCAGCTCGACCTTGTCGAGGTCGCCGTCGACCTGCTCCTCCAGCAGCACGCCCTCGTCCCACGGGTCCAGCCGGACCGGCGGCGTCCACGGCTGGTCGGCGCGCCGCCAGCCCTCGCCCGCCGCCCGCTTGCGCAGCGCGGTCAGCCCGACCCCGTGCCGCCGGCAGCATTCGGGGGCGGAGATCCCGGCCAGATAGTCCTCACGCACCTGGGCCCAGACCTCGTCGGGCGCGGGGCGATGACCGTTGGCGGGGCGGGCGGGGGCGCCGTCGGGCATGGGGTCCTCCCTTGTGATCGCGGGGGAGGTTAGGGCGGGGGTACGTCAGATCTGGACGTGGGGGAGAGGCTGCCTGTCATCCCGGCCCAGCCGCGCGGCGGCGCAGAGCCTCTTTGTCATCCCGGCCAAGCCGCGCAGCGGCGCAGAGCCGGGACGGTGCGTGCGCCCTCCATGCCCTCCCGGACAGCCCGTCAGGGCTGAGCCGGGAGCCACGCGGCGCCACCCTGACCTGTCGCCCGGACAGGCGCGGTGCGCCTTCCGGGCGGGGGGTGGTGGATGCTGTCCCGTCCCGGATAGCCGCTGCGCGGCTTCCGGGATGACAAGACCCCCCCCACCGCCGCTTGACGCCCCCCGCGCCTTCCCCGAACGTCGGTCCATGTCGCTGTTCGAATTCACCTTCGGCCTGTCCGCCGTCATCCTCGGCCTGGCGTTGGCGCATATGGCCTCGAGCGTGCACCGGCTGGTGATGGCCGGGCGGCGGGTGAAATGGGCTCCCGAGCCGGTGCTGCTGGCCGGGATCATCTTCCTGGTCATCGTCTCGGTCTGGCTGGGGCAGTGGGGCGACCGCGATCGCGAGACCACGACCACCGGCCTGATCCTGTTGCAGGTGACCAAGCTGCTGCTGCCCTTCCTCGCCGCCGCCTTCGTCCTGCCCGAGACGCCGCCCGAGGAGGGGCCGGTCGACCTCTACGCCCACTATGACCGCACGCGCGCCTTCACCTTCGGCGCCCTGATCGCCGGCCTGCTGCTGTTCTGGCTGGATGGCATGGTGCGCTGGGCGATCGGCGACTTTCCCGAGGCCGGACCGATCACCGTCTGGGGCGTGCTGAAAGCGGCGCCGTGGGAGTTCACCACCCTCTACGCCCTGCTGATCTTCGTGCGCCGGCGCTGGGTCAACATCGTCCTGCTGACCGCGGGACTGGCGTACTATGCGTGGCAGATCGTGCCGACGACGTTGGCGGTGTGAGGCGGGGCTGACCGCTGTTTGTCATCCCGGCCAAGCCGCGCGGCGGCGCAGAGTCGGGACGACGCCCCCCCCCTGTATGCCCTCCCGGACAGCCCGTCGGGGCTGAGCCGGGAGCCACGCGGTGCGGCCCTGACCTGTCGCCCGGACAGGCGCGGTGCGCCTTCCGGGCGGGGCGTGGTGGATGCTGTCCCGTCCCGGATAGCCGCTGCGCGGCTTCCGGGATGACAAGGTGTAAGCCTTGACAACAACCCGGCGACCGACGATCTCTGGCGTGCAGTCTGAAAAGCTGCGGAACCTGGGGCAGCAATGCCCCAATTTGAAGCCTGGAATAGGTTTCGGTCGAAAACTAGATCGCGCTCCAAGGAGCGCTGCTCGCTGTTTTTCGAGCGTTGCTTGTTCCTTTCGAAAGTCGAGAGGGACTTTTTTATGTCTACGTTCGTTCTGAAATTCACCCACGTCTCCGTTCAACCGAGCGGCGACGCGAGCTCCATTCGCCGCGCGGTGGGCTTCGTGAATATCGGTCAACTGCTGCCGATCTTTGACAGCAAAGCGTTGGCCCCCAATCCCCGCAGCGCAAAGCGCAATGCCATCATCGAAGGCATTCTGGGCACTATGAACGACAGCCCTGAGCTGTTGCGGTTCAAGTCCAAGGGACTGCTGATTTCCTCTCATCGGGTGGAGGAACTTCAGCGCAACCGGTTCCGCGTTACCTTTGAAAAGGAGTTCGTGGACGGGGTCTTGGACGGCGGTCACAACCTGTTCGCCATCGGCCTTTTCGTCCTGTCTCAAGTTCTCGGGGAGAGGGAAGTCGCCCGGATCAAGACGTGGGAGCAACTCGACCACGTTTGGGCCGAAAACCGGAAGGAAATCGAGGGACTGGAGTTCGACCCTGAGGATCTCGTGTCCGTCGAGCTTCTCTATCCCGGTTCCACCAGCGAAGCCGATCAGGAAGCCTTCGATCGCGCAGCCTTCGATATCTCGCAGGCCCGAAACGCCAATACTGAAGTCAAGACGGAGGCATTCCAAAACAAGCTCGGCTTTTACGACGTGTTGAAGGACGCGCTTCCGGTAGAACTCAGCCACCGGGTGGAATGGAAGCCGGGAGTGGTCGAGCAGCCTGAAGCGAAGCCCATTCCGGTCCGGGACATCGTCGCTCTGGCCTGGATCCCGCTGAACTTCGCGAACGAGCACAAACTCCTGCCCATGGATATCTCGGTGCTTCCCCAGAATATCTATCGCAACAAGGGGGAGTGTTCCGAGAAGTTCAAAACGCTGATGGCGCACAACGAAGTCACCGAACCGATCGGCGGCCAAGCCGGGCAAACTCGGGAGCTGAAGCACGCGACCGTCGAATCTTGCCTGTTCATCACGGGCGATCTGCCGCGGCTTTACGATCTGATCTACGAGAAATTTCCCCGGTTCTACAACGACGGAACCCATCGGTTTGGGCGGCGGAGCGTCGTCAAGATGTACGATCCGGAGAAGCTGAAGGAGCTGAAAGCCGAGGGTAAAGACGCTTCCGGATACACAGGGATCCGTCCCCTGACTCCCTTCTTCCAGCGCTCGTCGAAGGACATGAAGTGGAAGTATCCTGATGCGTTGATCATCCCCTTCGTGACAGCTCTGTCGGCCCTCATGAAAATCGAGGGCGATGAAGTCGTCTGGGCCACCGACGACATCGATAAGGCGGTTATGGACAAGCTTGAAAAGGCCGCGCCGCTCTTTGACGGCCAACTCGATGCCTACGACTGGGATCCCCAGCGTCTGGCGAAGAGCCCGTCCAGCCATAAGCAGGCCGCGAGCTACTACCGGGTACTCTGATCCCCACCCAAATCACGGGCTGGAAATCGAGGGGCGGGTCTTAGGACCCGCCCCTTTTTTCTTGCCGTCTAGACCTTCACCTCCACCACCCCGCCCCCCGGCCCGGAATTTCGCGCTCATCTCCGCCATCCCGGCTTCCGCCTCGGCCAGCGATCCCCCCGCGTCGTTCTGCGCCGCCGCGTCCCGGCGGATGTCCTGGCTGATCTTCATCGAGCAGAATTTCGGGCCGCACATGCTGCAGAAACGGGCGGTCTTGTGGGCCTCTTTCGGCAGGGTGGCGTCGTGGTGTCTGCGGGCGGTTTCGGGGTCGGCCCTGCAAAAAACGATCTCTGAAACTACTCTGGTGACAGGATTACTCCCTCCTCGTGGCCAAATGCCTTCGTGGTACGGCCATCGACTTTCCTGCTTCGGACATTGATGCTCGAGTCGAAGCGAAACTCAGAGCCGTCGCTGGCTTGACCGTAAGCCGTCCAATGTCGGCCATCTTCGCACGAGGCGACGATGGCGAACGCTTTAGAAGGACTCAGTTGCTTTGCGGCAGCCAATACGTCCGAGAAGCTCCTCCAATTCGACTTGTGCAGACGAGATATCCGGTGGACGCGGATTGGGAGATCGTATTCCAGCTTCAGTGCCGAACAAACGCGGGCTATACGGCCTTCTATTAACCCGCCGTCGCCACGAATTATATCGATCCCGACGCCGATGGCGCTCAGACAATCGACCGCGTCGTTGAACAAGTCTTGGTCTTTGCGAGGAAGCGGGCCGAACCGTGCAGGATTCTGTTCTTCCAAAAACCTCATCGCGTTCAGAGCGGCATAGAACCCACAAAGACCATCATACTCAGCCTGCTGAAATCTTGGCTTCATTGTCGGCTATCTTTTTATTGATGGGACCAAGAGCTCCCCGCCCCCGGCCCTGAACTTCGCGCTCATCTCCGCCATCCCGGCTTCCGCCTCCGCCAGCGAGCCCCCCGCATCATTCTGCGCCTGTGCATCCCGCCGGATGTCCTGGCTGATCTTCATCGAGCAGAATTTCGGGCCGCACATGCTGCAGAAATG
>NZ_DDRM01000009.1:37767-149237 GCF_002343105.1 Brevundimonas sp. UBA2416 | reverse complement strand
AGCGCCGCGGTCTGCGCCTTGATGGTGATGCCCCGCTCCTTCTCGATATCCATCGAGTCGAGCACCTGCGCGCTCATCTCGCGCGCGGTCAGGCCGCCGGTGAATTGGATCAGCCGGTCGGAAAGCGTGGACTTGCCGTGGTCAATGTGGGCCACCACACTGAAGTTTCGGATGCGGTCGATGGGAGGGGTCGTCATGGCCGCGCCGGTAGCACGGCGGGGCCGGATCGCCAACGCGCACGCGGTTCCCGGCGCATTTCGCCGCCGGACCGGTCCGGACTGCGTCGATGTACCGGTCCGGATTACTTCGAGGTAAGGGCCGCTTTGGCGTTTGAGAAGCCGCGGTGAAACCGCTATTCAACGGCTGATGACAGGAGCGCCCGGGACGGGCGGCCTGAACGAATGGCGCGCGGCTCCCCATCCGTGGCGTCCAAGGGGACAAGACGTGGCGAACATTGTGCGGAACAGTCTGGCCGGTGCGGTCATGATGGCCCTCGGCCTGGCCCTGGCGGCCTGCGGCAGCGGCGACAGCGACTCCAAGGCAAAGGCGGCCGCGGCGGCGCGCAGCGCGAGCCAGACGGTCACAGCGGCAACCGCGGTCCTGATCAACCAGCCGCGCTCGGTCACGGCGTCGGGCACCGTCTCGGCCTGGGAAGAGGTGCCGGTCGGCGCCGAGACCGGCGGCCTGACGGCTATCGGCGTCTATGTCGACGAGGGCGCCTACGTCCGGCAGGGACAACTTCTGGTCAAGCTGAACGACGACGTGCTTCAGGCCCAGCTGCGCCAGCAGCAGGCCGGCGTGGCCAGCGCCGAGGCCAATGCGGCGCGTGAGGACTCGGCCCTGGCCCGGGCCGAGGAGCTTCGCGGACGCGGCTTTCTGAGCCAGGCCTCGCTGGACACGGCCATTGCCAACCAACGCTCGGCGCGGGCACAATTGTCTGCCGCCCAGGCCTCGCTCAGCGAGACCCGGACCCGGCTGAACCAGACCAGTATTCGCGCACCGGTCGCCGGCCTGATCAGCAGCCGCAGCGTCACCCGCGGCCAGATCGTCCAGCCTGGCACCGAACTGTTCCGCATGGTGCGTGACGGGCGGCTGGAACTGGATGCGGAAATCCCCGAGGCCGAGCTGCGGCTTGTCCGGTCCGGCATGGCCGCCACCATCGCCTCCGAACAGGCCCCCGGTGCGACCGGGCGTGTCCGGATCGTGACCCCCGAGGTCAATCCCCAGACCCGCCTCGGCATCGCCCGCATTGCGCTGTCTTCCGGCAGCGGCCTGCGCCCCGGCATGTTCGCCCGCGCATCGATCGACGTGGGGGCCCAGCCCGCCGTGGTGGTGCCGTCCGACGCCGTCGTCTTTCGCGAGGGCAGGGCCGGAGTCTATACGATCGGTGCCCGCAACGCCGTGCATTTCAATCCCATCACCACGGGAGCCCGGAACGGGACGCAAATCCAGGTCGTCAGCGGTCTGGAAGCCAACCAGCGGGTTGTCGTCCAGGGCGCCGGTTTCCTCGGTGAAGGCGATGTGGTGACGGTGGTTGAGCCGAGGGCCGCTCCCGCTCCCGCGGCCGCACCGGCCGGAGCCGCCGGCCGATGAATTTCAACAACATCTCCTCATGGTCGATACGGAATCCGATTCCGATCGTCCTGCTGTTCGTCGTCCTGACGATCGCGGGCGTCAGCAGCTATTTCAACCTGCGCACCAATAATTTCCCCGACGTCGACCTGCCGATCGTGGCGGTCACGGTGGTTCAGCCCGGGGCCGCTCCGACCGAGCTGGAAACCCAGGTCACGCGGCTGGTGGAGGACTCCCTGGCCGGCCTCGGACGGGTGAGAAAGATCAGCTCCACCGTCACGGACAGCGCCTCGACCACACTGGTCGAGTTCGAGCTGGGCGTGGACCTGGAGAAGGCCACCAACGATGTGCGCAATGCCGTCGCCGCCGTGCGTCAGGACCTGCCCGCCGATGTCCAGGAACCCGTGGTCCAGCGGATCGAATTCACCGGCCTGCCCATCCTGAACTATGTGGTGCGCGCGCCCGGCATGAGTCCGGAGGAGCTGAGCTGGTTCGTCGACAACACGGTTTCCAAACGCCTGTTGCAGGTCAAGGGCGTCAGCCAGATCAACCGCGACGGCGGCGTCAGCCGTGAGATACGCATCAAGCTGGACCCGGGTAAACTGGCTGCCCAGGGCGTGACGGCCGCCGCGGTGTCGCAGCAACTTCGCGCCTCAAATGCCAACCTTCCCGGTGGCCGGGGCGAGATCGGCGGCGAGGAACAGGCCATCCGCACGGTCGGTTCAGCCCTGACGGTCGAAGCCTTGAGCGACACCCTGATCCCGGTCAACGGGCGGGCGGTCCGCCTCGGCGATCTGGGTGAGGTCGTGGACGAATGGTCCGAACAGCGCGGCCGGGCCCGGTTCAACGGGCAGGAAGTGGTCGGGTTTGGCATCGTCCGCTCCATCGGCTCGTCCGAGGTCGACGTCTATCACCAGTCCATTGAGGCGATCGAGGCGCTGGACGCCGAACGCGCCGACGTCTCCTTCGAGAAGGTGTCGGATATCACGTCGGATGTGATCAACAATTTCCACGCCTCGGTCGAGGCCCTGCTGCTCGGCGCCCTGCTGGCCATTGCCGTGGTGTTCATCTTCCTGCGGGACTGGCGGGCGACCTTCATCACCGCCGTGGCCATGCCGCTGTCCCTGATCCCGACCTTCTGGATCATGGACCTGACCAACCAGTCGCTGAATGTCGTGACGCTGCTGGCCCTGTCGTTGACCATCGGCATTCTGGTGGATGACGCCATCGTCGAGATCGAGAACATCGTCCGCCACATCCGCGACGGCAAGGCGCCCTACCCGGCCGCCATGGAGGCGGCGGACGAGATCGGTCTGGCCGTTATCGCCACGACGGCGACCCTGGTCGCGGTGTTCGCGCCGACCGGCTTCATGCCGGGCGTGGTCGGTCAGTTCTTCAAATCCTTCGCCATCGCCACCTGCGTCAGTGTCGGCTTCTCCCTCGTGGTCGCCCGAACGATCACCCCCCTGATGGGGGCCTATTTGCTCAAGCGCGATCAGGGCAAGGAGCACGCCGATCCAAAATGGATGAAGCCGTTCCTCGCGGCCCTGAACTGGTGCCTGTCGTCCTCGACCGATCCCGGGCTGGCCGCCGACCGGGCGGCGGGCCGCGGTAGCTGGATGCGGCGGCGGGTCTTCTACCGGCTCAAGGACCACCGGCTGTGGGTCATGGGCATGGGTCTGGCGTTTTTCGTCGGATCCCTGGGCCTCGCGTCCACCCTGCCCGGCGAGTTCATTCCGGCAGAGGACATCTCACGCTCCAGTGCGACGGTCGAACTGGCGCCCGGAACCACGCTGGAACAGACCGATGAGGCCGTACGTCAGGTGACGGAAATTCTCCGGGCCCGGCCCGAGGTCGACTCGGTCTTCTCGTCCATCGGCTCAGCCACGGTCAGTTTCGGCCCCGGCGGCGGCGGCGGCGCGGCAGAGGTGCGCCGGGCGAACATGACCATCAATCTGGTCAGCCGCTGGGACCGGAGGCTCAGCCAGCAGGAGTTCGAGCGCGAAATCGGCCGTGAGCTGAAGGCTATCCCGGGCGCCCGGATCCAGTTCGGAGCGGGCGGCGACGGAAGCGGTCTGATGAGTATTGCGCTGGTCAGCGACAATCCCCGGCAACTGGAGATCGCGGCGGCCCGGGTGGAGCGCGAGATGCGCGCCCTGCCCGAACTCGCCAATGTCGCATCCTCCTCGGCCCTGGTCCGACCGGAAATCCTGATCACCCCGAAGCCGGATGTCGCCGCACTCCAGGGCGTTTCGGCCGGTGCGATCAGCCAGGCAGCCCGCGTCGCCACCCTTGGCGACGCCGATCAGCTGTTGCCCAAATTCAACCTG
Organism: Brevundimonas sp. UBA2416; assembly: GCF_002343105.1. NCBI lineage: Bacteria > Pseudomonadati > Pseudomonadota > Alphaproteobacteria > Caulobacterales > Caulobacteraceae > Brevundimonas > Brevundimonas sp. UBA2416. The sequence continues at coordinate 145,335 of NZ_DDRM01000009.1, read as the reverse complement.
GGCGACCGCCAGATCCCGATCCGGGTGATGCTGGCGGAGGAGGCCCGCAGTCAGCTGGGCGTGATCGAGAACCTGCAGGTACCGACGGCGTCCGGCGGGACCGTGCCGCTATCGGCCGTGGCCGATATCAGCTTCGGCGCCGGACCCAACCAGATCGAACGGCTGGACCGCCGCCGCGTGGCCACGATTTCGGCCGAACTGGCCGGCGTGCCGCTCAGCGTCGCGACGGAGGCGGTCGACGCCCTGCCGACGATGAACAACCTGCCGGACGGGGTGTTCCAGCAGCTGACCGGCGACGCGGAAAGCAATCAGGAACTGGCGACCGGCTTCGGCTTCGCCATCATCACCGGCATCCTGCTGATGTATGTGGTGCTGGTGCTGCTGTTCGGCAGCTTCTTCCACCCGGTCGTCATCCTCGCTGCACTTCCCGTGTCCTTCGGCGGCGCCTTCCTGGCCCTGCTGATCACCGGCAAGTCACTGTCGATGCCGGCCCTGATCGGCATCATCATGCTGACCGGGATCGCGGCGAAGAACTCCATCCTGCTGGTCGACTACGCCATCATCGCCATGAAGCAGGGCATGTCCCGGCGGGACGCCCTGATGGACGCTGCCCACAAGCGGGCGCGTCCGATCATCATGACGACCATGGCGATGGGGCTGGGCATGTTGCCGATCGCGGCGGCGATCGGTGAAGGCACCGCGTTCCGTTCGCCCATGGCGGTGGCGGTGATCGGCGGGCTGATCACCTCAACGGGACTCAGCCTGCTCTTCGTGCCGGTCGTCTTCAGCCTGGTTGACGGCGTGAAGACCCGACTGGAGCGGCGCCTCGGCCGGATGTTCCACGGTCAGCGCGACACGGTCGAGGCCGGGAAGCAGCCGGCGGAATAGCGGTTCGTTCACCGGACCGGATGATCATCCCGGGGGGCGGTGGCCGTGAGGTTGCCGCCCCTTTTCCGTGGCCGGCAGAGCCGCATGGCCTGAAGGCGGCGCCCGCAGAGTTGAACTGCCAATCGCGGTGCGCTTTCGTGCAGGACGCGGCGGCCGGAAGGCTCATCACAACGGGCACAACGAAGGCCACAACGGACACCACGGGACCTGAGCCGTGTCGGCGTCGATATCGCGCCGGGCTCTTTTGAGATCGCGGCGTACGCCGCATTGATCGGAACCGAAGGTGGGGCAGGCTGGACCTCCTCACAGAACCCGTTTTGTTCGTTGTGGCCTTCGTTGTGCCCGTTGTGATGAACCATCCGTCGCCGGGGGGGGATCCGCCGGTGGGGCCACTCAGGCGACGAATGGTGTGGTCGGTCGCGGCTCCTGATCGCCGGTCGGGGGGCGTCCGGGAGGACAAGGCGCACCGCAAGCATGGACAAAACAAAACCGGCCGGGGTTGCCCCCGGCCGGCTGGTTCAACCCGCCTTGCGGCGAGAAGGGTCTAGTATTTGAAGCGCAGGGTCGCGCCCCAGGTCCGGGGCTGGCCCAGGAAGGCGTCGTAGGTCTGGGTGTCCAGCGCCGGGTTGTAGAAGGTGCCGTTCGGCTGGAGCGTCGTCTGGAAGGCGCCGCCTTGCAGCGGGGCGTTGTAGACGACCTGGACATACTCTTCGTCGGTCAGGTTCTGGACCCAGAACTCGGCGGTCCAGCGCTCATCCTCGGCGCCCAGCATGATGCGGCCGTTCATGGTCGTGAAGGCTTCCTGCATCTTGTAGGGGAGCAGGTCGGAGCCCGTGTTGTAGTCGTCCATGTATTTGGCCGCGAGGCTGAAGCCGGCGCGGAGGCCGTTGCCGATGTTGCGGTCGTAGTTGATCGAGCCGGTGGCCGACCATTCCGGAGCGAACGAGGCGCGGGCGCCCGGCAGCAGCGAGAGCTGCGGGAAGTTGCCCGGGCTGGACAGGTCGGCGGCCGTGAAGACGCCGTACTGGGCGTCGGTGTAGGTGACGCCGCCCTGGAAGCTCAGGCCCTCGATCGGGGTGAACCAGACCATGTCGGCGTCGATGCCGCGCGAGGTCAGCTCGGGGATCGATTCCACCACGAAGGCGGTGCCGAGGAAGGTGTTGAGCTGGAAGTTCTCGAACGTCTGGTCGAAGTAGGTGGCGTTCAGCAGCAGGGTGCGGTCCAGCAGCGTCATCTTCACGCCGAGTTCGTAGCTGTCGACCACTTCCGACGGGAAGAACAGCGAGGCATTGGGCGTGATGCCGGTCTGCACGCGGTCCAGGTTGTAGCCGAAGCTCTTGTAGCCGCGGGCGTACGAACCGTAGGTCAGGATCGACGGGTTCAGGCGGAAGGCGGCCTTGATCGTGCCGCTCAGCTCACCGTCGTCGAACTGCTCGGAAACGCCGCGGTTGGCATAGGCGGCGTTCGACCAGGGAAGGCAGAAGTTGCCGAGAATGGCCGGAGTGTTGGCCGCGCCGAGCACCGCGCCGATCGCGCCGGCGTTGGCCAGGGCGGCGCCGCAGGCTCCGCCGTTGCCGTTCACGTTGCGCTGCAGGCCCTGCAGGCTCTTGTCATCCATGGTGTAGCGAAGGCCTAGGGTGATGTCGAACTGCTCGGTGACGTGCCAGGTGTTGTTGGTGAAGATCGCGTAGGACGTCGAATCCTGGTCGTAGACGTCCTCGAAGCCCTGACCGACGGTGAAGCCGGGGCCTCCGCCGTTGACAGCGCCGCCGGTGCCCAGGCAGGCGCCGAAGCCGGCCGCCGTCTGGGCCGCGCGGGTGTAGCAGCCGATGGTGTTCGGGCTGACCGGCAGGGCCGGGTTCACGCCGTTCAGACGGGCGCTGAGCAGGAAGGACAGGAAGGGCGTGTAGTCGGCGCCGAAATACCAGCTGTCGGTGCGGCCGACCTCTTCCGAGGTGGCGAAGAAGCCGAGCAGCCAGTCGAAGCGGTCATTGGAGCCGGCCAGGCGGAATTCCTGGGTCAGGTTGTCGACCGTGAAGCCGTAGTCGCCGTCGTTCTCACGATAGGCGATGTCCGCGCCGGTGTAGTCGATGTCCTGGCCGAGCGAGGATTCCCACTCACGCCACGAGGTGACCGAGGTCAGGGCGCCGTTGATGCCCGGCATGTCGATCGTGGCTTCGAGCGAGACGCCGCGGTCGGTGACTTCCTGGTAGGACGAACGGTTGGCGAAGCCGGTGCGCGAGAACGGCAGCGGGCCAAAGCCGGTGGCCGGCGGACGCTGGCCGGTGCCGACCGAGAGGCCGTCGACGAACGGATAGGTCGGGCCCGTGCGGATCTGGGTGCCGACGCAGCAGAACTCGTCCCGGCGCGAATAGTCGCCGATGAGGCGGAAGGAGACGTTGTCGCTGGGCAGCCAGAGCAGCTGGCCGCGGACGGTGCCGAAGTCCTGGTTGTTGTCGGTGGTCTCGGGCCGCGGGCCGTCACCGGTGTCGATGTTCATGAAGCCGTCGCGCACGCGGCGACCGGCGTAGAGGCGGAAGGCCAGGGTGTCGCTGATCGGGCCGGACACCGAACCCGAAGCGCCCATGGCGCCGTAGTTGCCGACGTTGAGTTCGGCATTGAACTCCGGCGTGAACGACGGGGCCTCGGTGATGATGTTGATGACGCCGGCCGAGGTGTTCTTGCCAAACAGCGTGCCCTGCGGGCCCTTCAGGACCTCGATGCGGGCCATTTCGCCCAGGTCGCCGAAGCCGACCGAGTTGCGCGAACGATAGACGCCGTCGATGACCACGCCGACCGAGCTTTCCAGACCGGGGTTGTCGCCGACCGTGCCGACGCCGCGGATACGGGCGGTGGTCGAGGCTTCCGACGAGGTCGAGGTGACGGTCATGCCGGGGGTCAGGATCTGCAGATCCTTGATGTCGCGAACGCCGGCGTCCTGCAGGGTCTCGGCCGACAGGCTGGTGACCACGATCGGCACGTCCTGAAGGTTCTGCTCACGCTTCTGGGCGGTGACGATGATGTCGTCGATGGTCTGCGGGCCGTCCTGGGCCGCATCCTGGGCGGAGGCGGCGCCGGCGAGGCCGAAGGCGCAGGCCCCGACCACGGCGGCCGACACGGTGGTGCGAAGAAGGTTGGTAAGGCGCATGGTGGCTCCCCGACATGGGCCGGGCCTCCGTCCTGGACGGCGACCGCAGCGTTTCCTGATCCCTGGACCGCACCCTTCTGTGGAGCACGGTAAGTCCAGCTTCCGGGGTAATCCAAGCCGGACTCAGCGACAAGGAGCGGGGGGGCTCAGCGCCGCATTTCCGCCACGGCGGAAGCCTGACTGTGACGCAAAAGCGACAGAAACCGATGACGCTACGTCAATATTCGCCCTTCGGGTGCCAGTATCGCGGCGAGCCTCGGGCATAATCCTGCGCGATCGGACAGTTGCAGCGCTGCAGCGCCGAACCGGCCGCCCGGCCCGGTCGTCGCCGCGAGTTGCGACAAACTTTCCAACGGGGGAGAAATCGGGGCCGTCACGCTCTACAAGGACGACCCGCGCCCCGCCTGACCCACGCTTCCAAGGCCGATTCTTGCTGTTTCTACTCGCCCTTCTTCCCCTGCTCGGGGCCCTGGCTCCCGCCCTGGCCATCCGCCTGGGCCGGAACGCCGCCGCCCTCGCCGCCGGCGCCGTGACCCTGTCGGCCCTGGTCGTGCTGGCCGGGCTGACGCCGGCGGTGATGGCGGGCGAGACGTATCAGGCGAGCGTCCCCTGGATTCCCGCGCTGGGTCTGAACGCCAGCCTGTTCCTCGACCCGCTGGGCCTGATGTTCGCGGGCATGATCCTGGGGATCGGCCTGCTGATCATCATCTACGCCCGATTTTATCTGTCGGCGGCCGATCCGATGGGCCGGTTCTTCACCTATCTGCTGCTGTTCCAGGGCGCGATGCTGGGCATTGTCCTGTCGGACAATGTTCTGTTGCTGCTGATCTTCTGGGAGCTGACCAGTCTGTCGTCCTTCCTGCTGATCGGCTTCTGGCGGCATTCGCCGGAGGCGCGGCAGGGCGCGCGGATGGCGCTGTTCGTCACCGGCGGCGGCGGGCTGGCCCTGATCGCGGGCCTGCTGATCCTCGGGAATGTCGCCGGCTCGTACGAGCTGACGGTGATCCTGCAACAGGGCGAGGCGATCAAGGCCTCGCCGCTCTATGTGCCGGCCCTGCTGCTGATCCTTGGCGGCTGTTTCACCAAGTCGGCCCAGTTCCCCTTCCATTTCTGGCTGCCGCACGCCATGGCCGCGCCGACGCCGGTCAGCGCCTATCTGCACTCGGCGACCATGGTGAAGGCGGGGATCTTCATGCTGGCGCGGCTGTGGCCGGTGCTGGCGGGGACCGAGGCCTGGTTCCTGATCGTGGCCACCACCGGGCTGGTGACCATGGTGTTCGCCGCCTGCGTGGCCCTGTTCAAGGACGACCTGAAGGGGCTGCTGGCCTATTCGACCATCAGCCATCTGGGCTTTCTGACCATGCTGTTCGGCATCGGCACGCCGATGGCGGCGCTGGTCGGGGTGTTCCACATCATCAATCACGCGACCTTCAAGGCAGCGCTGTTCCTGAACGCGGGCATCGTCGACCATGAGGCGGGGACGCGCGACCTCAAGCGCCTCGGCGGCCTGTTCGGCCTGATGCCGATCGCCGGGACGCTGGCCCTGATCGCCGGGCTGTCGATGGCGGGGATCCCGCCGCTGAACGGCTTCATCTCCAAGGAGATGATGCTGTACGAGGCAGCGGACACCGTGTGGCTGAACCAGCCGTGGGTGTTCCCGGTGCTGGCGACCCTGGGGGCGACGCTCTCGGTGGCCTATTCGCTGCGCTATATCGTGCACGTCTATTTCGGGCCGCGCCGCGATGACTATCCGAAGAAGCCGCACGATCCGGGCGTCGGCCTGTGGGGGCCGCCGGCGGTCCTGACCGTGCTGGTCGTGGCGATCGGTCTGGCCCCGGCGCTGCTCGCCGGGCCGTTGGTCAATGCGGTCGCGGGGGCGGTGACCAACGGCTCCGCGGAGCCGGTGCATCTGGCGCTGTGGCACGGGGTGACGCCGGCGCTGTTCATGAGCGTGGCCGCGATCGGGCTGGGCGCCCTGCTGCTGATGAACCACCGGCGGCTGGACCGGATCTGGCAAGGGGCTGGGCTGCCGGACGCCAAACGGATGTTCGACCGGTCGGTGGCGGCGTCGGTCACGGCCGCGCGGCGCGGCGTCGATGCGCTGCAGAACGGCTCCTTGCAACGGGCCATGGCCGCCCTGATCGGGACCGCGGTGGTCGTGGGATACGCCGGCTTCCTGTCGGCCGGTTTCGTCCCCGGCGACCGGCCGGGCCTGCCGGTTTCGCCCGCCGCGATCGTGGCGTGGATCGCCCTGGTCACGGCCACGGCCATGGTCGTTCTGACACACCGGGCGCGTTACATCTCGCTGATCTACATCGGCATCGTCGGCCTGATCATTTCGATGGCCTTCGTCCATCTGTCGGCGCCGGACCTGGCCCTGACCCAGATCTCGGTCGAGGTGGTGACCATATTGCTGATGCTGCTGGCGCTGAACCTGCTGCCCAAGCAGACGCCGGTCGAAAGCCGCCCCTGGCGGCGGTTCCGCGACGGCGGGGTGGCCGTGGCGGCGGGGCTGGGCGTCGGCGGCGCCGCCTGGGCGGTGATGACCCGGCCGCTGGACAGCATCTCGGGCTATTTCTGGGAGAATTCCTATTCGGGCGGCGGCGGGACCAATGTGGTCAATGTCATCCTCGTCGACTTCCGCGCCTTCGACACCTTTGGCGAGATCATCGTGCTGGGGATCGCCGCGCTCGGCATCTTCGCCCTGCTGGAGACGGTCGGGACCGGGGCGAGCGGCCGGCGACTGGCGTTGTGGAAGCCTGACACGGTACGGTCGCCCGAACACCATCCCATGATGCTGGTCGTGGTCACGCGTCTGCTGCTGCCGCTGGCCGTCATGGTCGGGCTGTATATCTTCCTGCGCGGACACAATCAGCCGGGCGGCGGCTTCATCGCCGGCCTGATCGTCGCGGTGGCCATATTGATGCAGTACATGGCCTCGGGCTTCACCTTCGCCGACCAGAGGATGCGCGCCGACCACCATTCGATGATCGGGACCGGGGTTCTGATCGCGGGGCTCACCGGCCTCGGGGCCATGGTCTTCGGCGCCCCCTTCCTGACCAGCGCCTTCGACTATTTCAGCCTGCCGGTGATCGGGGAGTTCGAACTGGCCACGGCCTTGCTGTTTGACATCGGCGTGGCCCTGACCGTCATCGGGGCGGTGATGCTGGCCCTGGCGCAGCTGTCGCAGGTGGCGCAGCAGGCCGAAAAACAAGCGCCGGCCGAAACCCTGGAGGCGATGGACGTCGATCCCTCGCGCGAGACAACGGCCCCGTCGCCGACGGAGGCCGGCCGATGACCATGGAGCTTCTCGTGGCCTCGGCCATCGCGGTGCTGACCGCCGCCGGCGTCTATCTGGTGCTGCGGGGCCGGACCTTCCCGGTGGTGCTGGGACTGGCCTTCCTGTCCTACGCCATCAACCTGTTCCTGTTCGCCATGGGGCGTCTGGTGATCAACCGGCCGCCGATCTACGACAAGGCGGCCGAGGCCTATACCGATCCCCTGCCCCAGGCCCTGGTGCTGACGGCCATCGTCATCGCCTTCGGCATGACCGCCTTCGTGGTGGTGCTGGCGCTGCGCACCTTCCTGGAGACCGGCACCGACCAGGTCGACGGCCGCGATGACGGGGAGTCCCGGCCGTGACCCCCTATGTCTCCTATCTCGTCGTCGCCGCCGTCATCCTGCCGACGGTGATGGGCTCCATCACCCTGCTTGCGCTCCGGCACCGGCTGGGCGTCTCGCGGGTGGTGTCGATCGCCTCGTGCGCGGCGCTGGTCGCCATCGCCGCGGCCCTGACGGTCCACGCCTCGGGCGGGACGACCGAAAGCTATGCGCTCGGAAACTGGCGCGCGCCGTTCGGCATCGTGCTGGTGCTGGACCGGTTGTCGGCCATGATGCTGCTGCTGACGGCGGTGCTGGCGCTGGCGGTGATGGCCTATTCCGTGCTCACGGGCGTGGACCGCAAAGGCTGGCATTTCCATCCCCTGTTCCAGTTCCAGTTGCTGGGCCTGAACGGGGCCTTCCTGACCGGCGACCTGTTCAACCTGTTCGTCTTCTTCGAGGTGCTGCTGATCGCCTCCTACGGCCTGCTGCTGCACGGCCAGGGGCCGGCGCGGCTGAAGGCGGGGGTGCAGTATGTGGTCATCAACCTGGTCGGTTCGACCCTTTTCCTGGTCGGCGTCGGCCTGCTGTACGGCGTGACGGGCACGCTCAACATGGCCGACATGGCGGTGCGGGTCGCCGCCGCCTCCGCGGGCGACCAGGGCCTGATCGCGGCCGCGGCCCTGGTGCTGACGGTGGTGTTCGCGCTAAAGGCGGCGCTGGTCCCGCTGCATTTCTGGCTGCCGGGCGCCTATGGGGCGACGACGGCGGCGGTCGCGGCCCTGTTCGCCATCATGACCAAGGTCGGCGCCTATTCCATCATCCGGACCAGTACGCTGATCTTCGGCGAGGACGCGGGGCCGCTGGCCTTCCTGGCAGGAGACTGGATGCTGCCGGCGGCCCTGATCACCACGGCCATCGGCTTCCTCGGCCTGTTCGCGGCCCGCACCCTGAGGGAGATGGCGGCCTGGTCAGTGGTCGGGTCCATGGGCGTGCTGCTCAGCGCGGTCGCGGTGTTCCGCGTCGAGGCCATGGGGCCGGCCCTCTACTATGTGCTGCATTCGACCCTCGCGGGGGCGGCCCTGTTCCTGATCGTCGACATGATCGCCAAACGCCGGGGCGAGCATGGCGACGCCCTCACCGTGAGCCCGCGGTTCTGCCAGTCGGAGTTGCTGTCGGGCCTGTTCTTCCTGGCGGCGATCGGCGTCACCGGCCTGCCGCCGCTCTCGGGCTTCATCGGCAAGCTGCTGATCCTCGTCGGGGTGCGGGCGGCGCCGGGGGCGGTCTGGATCTGGGCGACGATCCTGATCACCACCCTGATCGGGGTGCTGGCCTTCGCGCGCGCCGGCAGCCGCATCTTCTGGAAGAGCGCTTCGGTCGACGGAGAGGTCCCCGTGCGGGCCCTGCGCGGGCGAACGGGTGGCGTCGTGGTCGCTGCCGGCCTGCTGGCGGCGCTGGCGGCGCTGACCGTGATGGGCGGACCGGTAACGGACTATACCGGGGCGACCGCGGCGCAGTTGTTCGACCCGCAGCAGTATATCGCCGCCGTCATGGGCGAGACCTCGGGAGGCCGCCGATGATCCGCCGCCTGCTGCCCCACCCGGCCCTGAGCGTGCTGCTGCTCGTGGTCTGGATGCTGCTGGTCAATGAGTTCACCATGGGGGCCCTGTTCCTGGCCGTGGTGTTCAGCGTGCTGGTTCCGCTGGTCACCAGCCGCTTCTGGCCCGACCGTCCACGCATCCGCTTCGGCCGGGACGCGGCAGCCTATGTGGCGATCGTGCTGTTCGACATCGTGGTGGCGAATTTCCAGATCGCCTGGATCATTCTGAGCCGCCGCAACCGCGACCTTCGTTCGCACTGGCTGGTCATACCGGTCGAGCTGCGATCGGCCGAGGCCATCACCGTCCTGGCCGGGACCATCAGCCTGACGCCGGGGACGGTGAGCAGCGACGTCTCCGGCGACGGCCGGGCCCTGCTGGTCCACGCGCTGGATGTCGCCGATCCCGTGGCCGAAGTGGCCCGCATCAAGCAACGATACGAGGCCCGACTGCTGAAGGTGTTCCGATGACCGGCGCGATCCTGTCCTGGGCCCTGGCGTTCGCCCTCGCCTGTGTCAGCCTGGCGATCCTCCTGAGCCTGTTCCGGCTGGTGCGGGGACCGACATCGGGGGACCGCATCCTGGCCGTCGACACCCTGACCATCAACGTCATCGCCCTGATCGTGGTGTTCGGCGTGGCCGAGGCGACCCAGACCTATTTCGAGGCGGCCCTGCTGCTGGCCATGGTCGCCTTCGTGGCCACGGTGGCCTACTGCAAATTCCTGCTGCGGGGAGACATCGTCGAATGAGCCTGGCCGCGGAAATTCTCGTCGCCGCCCTGCTGGTCCTCGGCGGGGGCTTCATCCTCATAGGGTCCTGGGGACTGGCGCGGCTGCCGTCGCTGATGACCCGGCTGCACGGGCCGACCAAGGCCACCACCCTGGGCGTCGGCGGCTGCCTGATCGCCTCGATGATCTATTTCCCGGCGTCGGGCCAGGCGTGGTCGGCGCATGAGTTGCTGATCACCATCTTCCTGCTGCTGACGGCCCCGATCTCGGCCAATATGATCGCCAAGGCGCATCTGCACCGTCAGGGCCATCACATCGACCCGAACCCGGCGGACGGGATCCCCGACAGCCTGCCGGCCCCGCCGTCCGGGGGCGACTGGGCCACCTTCCAGGGTGCGGCCGCGGACCCGCACCCGGCGCCTCAACAGGATCCGCCGGGGCGCCGGCGGCGCTGAACCGGTCGGCGCCGCCATTGCAGCCTTCGGCGACAGGGGGCATTTGCCCTGCATGCCCGCCTCCCCCGCCTACCGCCCGGAACCGCGCTTCTTCGACCTTGGGGAAGACTATGGCGACGCCGTGCGCGCCGCCGACTTCCCGCGGACCATCCTGCGGGTCCGCAACGACCGGGCGGCCGCGAGCGTGGGCCTGGAGACGCTGACCGACGCGGAATGGATCGCCCGGTTCGGTCGTTTCGAGCCCCTGCCCGGCCAGCCCGGGCCAGTCGCCATGCGCTATCACGGGCACCAGTTCCGCACCTACAACCCCGATCTCGGCGACGGGCGGGGGTTTCTGGCGGCCCAGATGCGGGACGACCGCGGCCGGCTGCTCGACCTCGGGACAAAAGGCTCCGGCCAGACGCCGTGGTCGCGGTCCGGGGACGGTCGGCTGACGCTGAAGGGCGGAGTGCGCGAGGTGCTGGCGGCGGAGATGCTGGAGGCCCAGGGCGTGCCGACCAGCCGGGCCTTCTCCCTGATCGAGACCGGCGAGGATCTGGAGCGCGGCGATGAGCCGTCGCCGACGCGGTCGGCCGTGCTGGTGCGGCTGTCGCACAGCCATATCCGCTTCGGCACCTTCCAGCGGGCGGCGTATCTGGGCCGGGCCGACATGGTCGAGACTCTGGTCGAGCACGCGCGGTCGCTCTACCACCCGACCGTCGCGCCCGGAGATACCCCCGGCTTGCTGCGCGCCGTGGTCGAGGCCTCGGCCCGGCTGACGGCACGGTGGATCGCGGCGGGCTTTGTCCACGGGGTGTTGAACACCGACAATCTGAACGTCACGGGCGAGAGCTTCGACTACGGCCCGTGGCGGTTCCTGCCGCATTATGAGCCGGGGTTCACCGCCGCCTATTTCGACCAGACCGGCCTGTACGCCTTCGCGCGCCAGCCGGAGGCGGTGTTCTGGGCCCTGACCCAGCTGGGCGGCGCGCTGAAGACGGTGGCGGATGCCGAACCCCTGACCGAGGCGCTGAACGGGTTCGGCCCGGCCTATATCCGCGAGCTGCGCGCCGCCTTCCTGGCGCGGCTGGGCGTGGAGAGTTTGGGCGAGGCGGCAGACCAGAGGCTGCTGGACACGACCTTGGCGCTGCTGCGCGAGGGCGGCGAGGCGCTGCGCTGGGAGCCGCTGTTCTTCGACTGGTTCGGCGGCTTCGCCTCCTCGGCCCGGGCGCTCGGCGGGCGGCGCGGCAAGCTCTATCAGGGCGAGGCCTTCGACGCCTTCCGCTTCGCCCTGTTCGAACATGCGCCGGACCGGCCCGAGCGGCTGGAGGCGCCGATCTTCGCCGCCGCAGAGCCGGAAGAGATGCTGATCGACGAGGTCGAGGCGATCTGGGCCGCGATCGACGGTCACGACGACTGGGGACCGCTTGAGGCCAAGGTGCGGCGTCTGCGCGAGGCCGGCGAAGCGCGGGGCTGAGCTGGCGGGAATCGGGACGGACCTTGTCATCCTGGCCTTCGCCGGGGTTCGGCCGGGATGACAAGGGGTCCCGCCAACCCTGGCCTTAACCCGACTGCAACGCCGCACGCATTACAGAGATTTATGCATACGGCCACGCTTCGGCCCCGTAGCTCTCGCAGAAGGCGGTCACGGATGGTTACGCTCACGCTTCGCGCTCTTGCGGAACGGGTCATGCGATCCGACATCGCGTCTGTTGCTAATCAAGAGAGCGCCCTCCCCGGCGTGCCGAAAATGTCGACCCGGACCCTCACCCCCGCCCGCGCGCGGCTGAACCAGAGCTACCGCAACCTGACCCTCTGGACGCTCCAGGGCTGGATCGCGATGTTCTTCATCGCGGCCGGCTACGCCAAGCTCAGCGAGCCGATGGCCAACCTGATCGACCTGATGCGCTGGCCCGCGCTGGTGACCCCGAACATGGTGCGCGGCCTCGGCGTCGCCGAGATTCTCCTCGCCGTTCTGGTGCTCGCGCCGCTGGTGTCGTGGAAGCACGGCCGGCCGCTGCTGGTCATGGCCGCGAGCGGCCTGCTGGCGCTGGAAGTCGTGATGCTGGGCATTCACGCCGCGGGCCTGGACGTCGGCCCGGCGCTGACCAATCTGGTCCTGATCGCCATGACCGCCACGGTCCTTTGGAAGCGGGCCCGCGAAGTTCGCTAGGCCTTCGCCCCTGCCGCCCGGCACCGGTCGGAACAGACCTTCACCTGATCCCAGTCGCGGGCCCATTTGCGGCGCCATGAGAAGGGGCGGCCGCAGACGACGCAGGTCTTTTGCGGCAGGTCGCGCTTGTCGGGGGCGGAGCCGAGGTTGACGTGTTTGCGGGCCATGCCGAGCTAAAGGCTTCCCTTTACGTGCACGTCAAGTTATGACTTGGCCATGGCGACCGCCGACGATCATCGCACCTATTCCATCCGCCAGCTCTGTCGGGAGTTCGGGGCGACGGCGCGCGCCCTGAGATTCTATGAGGACAAGGGCCTGCTGACGCCTGCCCGCAAGGGCCAGACGCGGGTCTATGACGCGCGCGACCGGGCCCGGCTGAAGCTGATCCTGCGCGGACGGCGCATCGGGTTCAGCCTGCTGGAGATCCAGGAGATGCTGGATCTGTACGACCACGACAATCACAACGCCCACCAGATGTCGGTCGCCCTGCGCCGGCACCGGGCCCAGATCGCGGCGCTGAAACAGCAGCGCGAAGACCTCGACGCCGCCATCGAGACGGCCGAGGAAGCCTGCGCCGTGATGGAGCGGAAACTGGGCGAATTCCGCCCCGACCTGCTGCCCGGCGCCGATGAATACGCCGACCTGCTCAAGTCGCGCCTGAACGCCGACCCCCTCCACCAGCCCTTCAAAGCGAGAGCGTAATCCCATGGCCTACAAGGCGCCTGTCCGCGACCTGACGTTCGTCCTGAACGAGGTGCTGGAGATCGACCGCTATTCCAACCAGCCCGGTTTTGCCGACGTGTCGTCGGACCTGGTCGGACAGATCCTCGAGGAAGGCGCCAAATTCGCTGAGGAGGTCATCGCCCCCCTGAACCGCATCGGCGATCAGGAAGGCTGCAAATGGGACAACGGCAAGGTCACCGGCCCGACCGGCTGGAAGGAAGCCTACAAGGCGATGGTCGAGGCCGGCTGGCCCGCCCTGTCGGCCCTGCCGGAACACGGCGGCCAGGGGATGCCGGCCGTGGTGGCCATGGCCTTCGGCCAGATGACCGCCGCCGCCAGCGCCGCCTTCTCGATGTATCCGGGCCTGACCGCGGGCGCCTACTGGGGTTTGAACGCCAACGGCTCGGATGAGCAGAAGGCGATGTACCTGCCCAAGATGGCCTCGGGCGAGTGGGGCGGGACCATGAACCTGACCGAGCCGCAGTGCGGCACGGACCTGGGCCTGATCCGCACCAAGGCGGTGCCGAACGGCGACGGCAGCTACAACATCACCGGCCAGAAGATCTGGATTTCGTCAGGCGAGCACGACTTCACCGACAACATCATCCATCTGGTGCTGGCCCGGATCGAGGGCGCGCCGGCGGGGATCAAGGGCATCAGCCTGTTCGTCGTGCCCAAGATCTTCGTCAACGAGGACGGATCGCTGGGCGAGCGCAACGTCGGCGCGGCCTGCGCCGGCCTCGAGCACAAGATGGGCATTCACGGCAACGCGACCTGCGTCATGGCCTATGAGAACGCCAAGGGCTGGCTGGTCGGGACCGAGAACAAGGGCATGGCGGCGATGTTCGTCATGATGAACGAGGCCCGCCTCGGCACCGGCCTGCAGGGGCTGTCGATCGGCACGGCCGCCTATCAGGCCGCCGTCGAATTCGCCCATGACCGTCTGCAGGGCCGCAGCCTGACCGGACCGAAGAGCCCGGAACTGCCGGCCGACTCCATCATGGTCCACCCGGACGTGCGCCGCATGCTGCTGGAGGCCAAGGCCTTCGTCGAAGGCGGCCAGGCCTTCACCCTGTGGACCGCGCTTCAGGCCGATCTGCAGCACTCGGACGACGCCGCCGAGGCGCAGAAGGCCCATGACTACATGGGTCTGATCACCCCGGTGCTGAAAGCCTATCTGACCGACAAGGGCTTCCACGTCGCCTCTCTGGCCATGCAGGTGCATGGCGGCAGCGGCTACACCGAGCATTTCGCGGCGTCGCAGTATCTGCGCGATGCGCGCATCACCATGATCTACGAGGGCGCCAACGGCATCCAGGCGCTGGATCTGGTCGGTCGCAAACTGCCGGCCAACGGCGGGCGGGCGATCATGAGCTGGTTCGCCGACATCGATGCCTTCGTGGCCGAGAACGGCGGCGAGGGCCCGATCAAGCCCTATGTCGACGGCCTGGCCGACGCCAAGAAGAAGCTGCAGGAAGGCACGATGTGGCTGATGCAGAACGGCATGCAGAACCCGGACAACGCGGGCGCGGCCTCGACGGATTACCTGCACATCTTCGGCCTGACGGCGCTGGCATACATGTGGGCGCAGATGGCGAAGGCGGCGCAGGCCCAGGTCGATGCCGGCACCAGCGATCCCTTCTATGCCAACAAACTGATGACCGGCCGGTATTTCGTGGAGCGCATCCTGCCGGATACGGGCGCGCATCTGGCCAAGCTGAAGACCGGCGCCGAGGTGCTGATGCAGATGCCGGCGGAGGCGTTCTGATCTGACTTTATCCCTCCCCCTTGTGGGGAGGGTGGTCGGCGCGCAGCGACGACCGGGTGGGGCAAGGCTGGCCATGATGCGCCGGCGTTCCTCACCAAGCGTCCCCCACCCGGTCGCTTCGCGACCACCCCCCACCCCCCCNNGTCGTCGTCGTCGGTGGGGGGGGGGGGGGGGGGGCGCGCAGCGACGACCGGGTGGGGCAAGGCTGGCCATGATGCGCCGGCGTTCCTCACCAAGCGTCCCCCACCCGGTCGCTTCGCGACCACCCTCCCCACAAGGGGGAGGGAGAGCCGTAGAGCCCGCCCATGAACGTCCTCAACGTCCCCGAACCCGATTTCATGCAGGAAGAGGAGATCGTCCTCTTCTCAGACAGCGTCGGCAAATGGATCGACGAGCACGCCTCGCCCGAGGCGGTGCAATCGTGGCTGGCCAATTCCAGCGTGCCTCGTGAGTTGTGGAACGCCTCGGGCGACGCCGGTCTGCTGGGGCTGTCGATGCCCGAGGAAGACGGCGGCATGGGCGGGGACTACCGGCACGAGGTGGTGCTGATGCGCCAGCTGGGCTGGAAGGGCGCGGACCATTTCGGCATCTCGCTGCACAATGCGATCGTCATGCCCTACATCTGGCACTACGGGACGGCCGAGCAGAAGGCGCGCTGGCTGCCGCGGCTGCAGTCGGGCGAACTGGTCGGCGCCATCGCCATGACCGAGCCGGGCGCGGGGTCCGATCTGCAGGGGGTGAAGACCACCGCCATCAAGACCGGCAACCAGTATGTGGTGAATGGCTCCAAGACCTTCATCACCAACGGCCAGCTGGCCAATTTCATCATCGTCGTGGCGAAGACCGATCCGTCGGAAGGCGCCAAGGGCACTTCGCTGATCGTCGTCGAGACCGACGGAGCCGAGGGCTTCGAGCGCGGCCGGAACCTGCACAAGATCGGCATGGAGGGGAATGACACCTCCGAACTGTTCTTCAACGATGTGAAGGTGCCGGGCGAGAACATCATCGGCGGCGGCGAGGGCCAGGGCTTCATCCAGCTGATGCAGCAGCTGCCGCAGGAGCGGCTGAACATCGCGGTCCAGGGGGTCGCGGCGGCCGAGCGCGGGCTGCGGGAGACCCTGGCCTACGTCAAGGAGCGCAAGGCCTTCGGCAAGCGCGTCATCGACTTCCAGAACACCCAGTTCAAACTGGCCGAGGTGAAGACCAAGCTGACGGTGGCCAAGGTCTTCGTCGACCACTGTATGGGCCTGCACCTGAAGGGCCAGCTAGACGCCGTCACCGCCTCGATGGCCAAATACTGGGTCACCGACATCCAGGGCGAGGTGATCGACGAGATGCTGCAGTTGCACGGCGGCTACGGATACATGAACGAGTATCCGATCGCCCAGCTGTACAAGGACGCGCGCGTGCAGCGTATCTACGGCGGGACGAACGAGATCATGAAGCTCTTGATCGCGCGCACGCTGTAGGGTTTCGAGCCCGGCCCCTTGTCATCCCCGACGAGCGAAGCGAGATCGGGGACGCTGGCCTCACAACCTTGATTCCTCCCGGACAACTCGCAAGAGTTGATCCGGGAGACGGAAATGGCCAAGCACTTCTATGTGTATATGCTCGCGAGCGGTCCGTGCGGCTGGCTGTACGTTGGCATGACCAACGACCTGATCCGTCGCGTTGGCGAGCACAAGCAGAGTCTGATCCCGGGCTATACCTGTGAGCGTGCGATTGATCGGCTCGTCTGGTACGAAACCCATCAATACGTAGATCAGGCCATTTTGCGTGAGAAGCGCATCAAACGATGGCTACGCGCGTGGAAATTCGCCTTGGTCGAGGACCTGAATCCGCGTTGGGCGGACCTGTACGGCGACCTGCTGGCCAATCAGGCCTAGGCCCGGTTCGGCAAGCCGACCGGGCCGGAGATTGTGTTGGCCTTGCCGTCCCCGATCTCGCTTCGCTCGTCGGGGATGACAAGCTAAACCTGCCCCATGATCCGCCTCCACGTCCCCACCCCGCTCGCACCCGACGCCGCGGTCCTGCCGACGCTCGACCAGTCGCGTTACCTGACCCAGGTGATGCGGTTGAAGCTCGGGGACAGTCTGCTGGCGTTCAACGGGCGCGAGGGGGAGTGGCGCTGCGTCATCGCCGAGATTCTCAAAAAGGGCGTGGTGCTGCGGGCCGAGGAACAGCTGCGTCCGCAGGTCATGGGGCCGGATGTGCAGCTGCTGATCGCGGTGGTGAAGAAGTCGGCTCTGGAATTCGCCGTCGAGAAGGCCACCGAACTGGGCGCACGGCGAGTCGGGCTGGTGGTCACCCAGCGGACGCAGGTCCAGCATGTGCGTATGGACCGGCTGGACGCCATCGCCATCGAGGCCGCCGAACAGACCGGGCGGCTGGATGTGCCGATGATCGATGAGCCGTTGAAGCTGGCGGACCTGCTGGACGGCTGGGAGGCGGGCACGGACTCCGGGCGGCGGCTGATGTTCTGCGACGAGACGGGCGGGGCGCCGGTGATGGGGGCGCTGGCGGAGGCGGGTGGCGGTCCATGGTCGATCCTGATCGGCCCCGAAGGCGGATTCTCGCCGGAAGAGCGGGCGCGGCTGCGGGCCCTGCCCTTCGCCACCGCCGTGTCGCTGGGGCCCCGGATCCTGCGGGCGGACACCGCGGCGGTCGCCGCCCTGACGCTGTGGCAGGCGGCCGTGGGCGATTGGGAGCGATAGCCCCTTGAGCGGGAGGGATTTCCCTCCCATCTAGCCGCGACAAGAGGGCTGAATGCATGACCGACGCCGCGCCGCTTTCCCGGGACGACCTGATCGGCGCCATGTCGAAGGGCGCCAAGCCGAAGGACCAATGGCGCATCGGCGCCGAGCACGAGAAATTCGGCTTCGACCGCACCACCCTGCGCCGCCCGGCCTATGAGGGTGAAGGCGGCATCCTGGCCATGCTGACCGGCCTGCAACGCTTCGGCTGGAGCCCCGTCGAGGAGGCCGGCTACGTCATCGCCCTCGAGCGCAAGAACGACGAAGGCATGACCGGCTCGATCTCGCTGGAGCCGGGCGGGCAGTTCGAGCTGTCGGGCGCGCCGCTGAAGGATGTCCACGACATCTGCAACGAGACCGGCCAGCACCTGATGGAGGTCAAACAGGTCGCCGACCAGCTGAACCTCGGCTTCATCGGCGCGGGCTTCGACCCGATGTGGCGGCGCGAGGACGTGCCGGTCATGCCCAAGGGCCGCTACAAGATCATGCGCGCCTATATGCCGAAGAAGGGGTCGCTGGGCCTCGACATGATGCTGCGCACCTGCACCATCCAGTCGAACCTGGACTTCGCGGACGAGGCCGACATGGTGGCCAAATTCCGCACCTCGCTGGCGCTGCAGCCGATCGCCACCGCCCTGTTCGCCTGTTCGCCCTTCATCGAGGGCAAGCCCAGCGGCTTCCTGTCCTCGCGCGCCAATGTCTGGACCGACACCGATCCGGACCGGACGGGGATGCTCGACTTCGTCTTCGCAGACGGTTTCGGCTACGAGCGCTACGCCGACTATGCGCTGGACGTGCCGATGTATTTCGCCAAGCGCGGCGACACCTATGTCGACCTGTCCGGCCAGTCTTTCCGCAGCTTCATGACCGACGGCCTGCCCGCCCTGCCCGGCGAGCGGGCGACGAAGAAGGACTGGAACGACCACCTGACCACGCTCTTCCCCGAGGTTCGGCTGAAGTCGTATCTGGAGATGCGCGGGGCCGACGGCGGGCCGTGGAGCCGGATCTGTGCGCTGCAGGCCCTGTGGGCGGGCGTGCTGTACGACGGGGCGGCGCTGGCCGCCGCCTGGGACCTGGTCAAGGACTGGGACATCGCCGACCACGAACGCCTGCGCCGCGACGTGACGCGGCTGGGTCTCAAGGCCGAGGTGGCCGGGCGGACGGTGCGCGACGTGGCCGTCGACATGGTCAGCATCGCCCGCGAGGGGCTGAAGAGCCGCGCCCGCTTCAGCGGCGGCATGGTCGACGAGCGCGGCTATCTGTCGGAGCTGGAGGACATCGCCGACAGCGGCATCACTCCGGCCGACCGGCTGCTGGCGCTGTACAACGGCGAGTGGCAGGGCGACCTGACCCGGATGTACCGGGACTTCGCCTACTAGACGGCAATGCGCCCTTAACCCGGCAGCGCCAAGGTCAGGACCGGTGACGGTCGGGGACCACAGTATCATGAGTTGCATCGCGCGGACCGGGGCGGACGAGGACGGCCGCGAGACTGCGCTCCTGGCGGACCCGGACCCGGGCGGCGGCGCCGACCTGTCCACCTTCTTCGACGTATCCCTGGATCTGCTGGTCATCCGCGACATCGAGGGCCGGGTGGTTCGGGTCAGTCCCTCCTGGCGCCACGCGCTCGGCTACTCGCCCGAGGAAATGCAGGGTGTCGCCCTGTTGACCCTGGTTCATCCCGACGATCTGCCCGGAACACGAGACAGCATCCAGGAGGTGGAGAATCGCCGGCCGGGCGACCCGGTGATCGGCCACATCAACCGCTATCGTCACAAGGACGGCAGCTATCGCACCCTGGAATGGCGCGCGCGCCGGTTCGGCGAGCATATCTACGCTGTCGCCCGCGACGTCACCGACCGGGTCGTCGCGGAACAGGCGCTGATCGACGCCAAGGCGGCGGCCGAGGCGGCCAACACCGCCAAATCCGAATTCCTCGCCAATATGAGCCATGAGATCCGGACGCCGCTGAACGGGGTCATCGGCATCGTGGATGCGCTGTCGCGGACGCCGTTGTCGCCCGAGCAGGCCGAGATGGTCGCCCTGATCCGCGGGTCGGGGGTGACGCTGGAACGGCTGGTGTCCGACATCCTCGACGTCTCCAAGATCGAAGCCGGGCAGCTGGACCTGGAATCCCGCCCCTTCGACCTCGAAGAGGCGCTGGAGCCGCTGGCGGTCATGGCGGCGCGGGCCGAGGACAAGGGCCTGGCCTTCCGTGTCGAGCGCACGCCCGAGGCCCGCGGCCTGTTCGTGGGCGACAGCACCCGCATCCGTCAGGTGCTGGGCAATCTGCTGTCCAATGCGATCAAATTCACCGCCACCGGCTCCGTCACCGTGCGCATCGAGGCCTGGCCGGACGATCCAGACATGCCGGCGGCCCCGCATCAGCTGGCGTTCACGGTCGAGGACACAGGCGTCGGCTTCAATGCCGGGCACGCGGCCAATCTGTTCGCGCGCTTTCACCAGGCCGACAGCACCATCACCCGCCGGTTCGGCGGCACGGGTCTGGGCCTGTCCATCTGCCGGTCGCTGGTGGTGATGATGGGCGGTTCGATCGAGGCGCGCTCGACGCCCGGCGCCGGCAGCCGCTTCCGCTTCGTCCTGCCGCTGGATCGCGCCGGCAGCCTGGCCGACTATGACGCCCGCGAGGCCGCCGGCGGAGCGGCGGAGCCCGCGCTCACCGGCCGTCCGATCCGGATTCTTCTGGCCGAGGATCACCCCACCAACCAGCGGGTGGTCCAGTTGATTCTGGGGGGTCAGGGCGCGGAGGTGGTCATCGCCGACGACGGCGCCCAGGCGGTCGCGGCCTTTGAGGCCGGGGTCTTCGACGTCGTGCTGATGGACATGCAGATGCCGGTGATGGACGGGCTCACAGCCACCCGGGCGATCCGGGCCTTCGAGGCGTCCCAGCCCCACCGCACCCGTACGCCCGTCGTCATGCTGAGCGCCAACGCCATGGCCGAGCACCGGGCGGAGTCGGCTGCGGCGGGCGCGGACAGTCACGTCGCCAAGCCCATCACGGCCGTCAGCCTGATCGCGGGAATCCAGGCCGTGCTGGGGGACTGAACCTCAGGCCTTGATCACCGGCTCCAACGGGCACAGGCTTGGCCGCAACAGGCGGAGACCCGGTCATGAACAATTTGGGCGTTGTCGCGGTCGTGGCCGCACTGGGGCTTGCCGGGTGCGGGGAGCCCGCAGCGGTATCGGAGCCTGAAGCCCGTCAGGCGGCGCCCCAGCCGCCCGCGGCGCTCGGCATCGCCTTCGACAAGGCCGCCGGTCTGCAGATGCGTCCCTGCGATGAAGAGATGGGCCCGCGCTGCATGATCCTGTCTGACCCGGCCGCCGAGGAATTCATGCGCGACCTGCTCACGGTCCAGGTTCACACCGGTTCGCTTGAGACCGTCGCCGCGGAAGAGGCCGGCTTTGAGCGAGACGCCGACGGGCGGCTGATGACCACCTACGGCCGGTTCGAGCCGGTCGCGGTCGAGGCGTTCGAGGTGAATGGTCAGTCCGGCCTGCGCGCCGTGGTCACCTGCGGGATCAGCGAGCCGGAAACCGGCTTCCACGCCGCCGCCGGCGAATGCCTGTGGGCCGTCGTCAGCGACGGGGCGCAGTCCGTGGTGATCTCGTCGAGCGGTTTCGGCAACGGACTGGAGGCCGCCGAGGCGGCTGTCCGCACGATCCGTTTCACGGCGGGCTGACGCGCCGCCCCTGCCGTTCGAGGCGACGGCCGAAGCCCGCCAGACCTGCGTTCCAACGGCGCCGCCGCCGCGCTAGAACCCCGCCATGCCGACCGAGAACGAGCGCAAATACGTCCTGTCCGATCTAGCGGCGGTGCGGGCCCTGTGGGCGCCGGACGACTGGAGCGAGATCCGGCAGGGCTACCTGCCCGGCGACGCCCGCATCCGGCGGCAGACGCGGGTCGGCGTCGCGACCGACACCTTCACCTGCAAGATTCCGGCGGGCGGGCGGCTGATCGAGATCGAGACGGCGATGACCGAGCCGCGCGATTTCGACGACCTGTGGCCGCTGACCGACCGGCGCATCCACAAGCGGCGGCGGACCGTGACCGACCGGCACGGCCTGCAATGGGACATCGACCTGCTGCTGGACGCCGACGGCGCCTGCTATTTCGCCATGGCCGAATGCGAGATGCCCGAGGGCATGGACGCCCCGCCGGAGGTGCTGCCCGCCCTCGCGCCGCTCGTGGCCTATGCCGTACCGCGCGACCGGCAGGGCGAGTTCGTCAATTCCCGGCTGGCCGATCCCGGCTATGCTGCGGCCCTGGCCTTCTGATCCGAGCGGAGCACGACATGACCGGAACCATTCGCGTCGGCATCGGCGGCTGGACCTATGAGCCATGGCGCGGGGTCTTCTATCCGGACAAGCTGAGCCAGAAGAAGGAGCTGGAGTACGCCAGCTCGAAGCTGACCTCGATCGAGATCAACGGCACCTACTATTCCGGCTTCAAGCCCGAGACCTGGATGAAATGGCACGACGAGACGCCCGAGGGGTTCGTCTTCGCGGTCAAGGCCAGCCGGTTCTGCACCAATCGGAAAATCCTGGCCGAAGGCGGCGAGAGCATCGGGCGGTTTCTCGATCAGGGGCTGACGGCGCTGGGCGACAAGCTGGGGCCGATCAACTGGCAGTTCATGGCCACCAAGAAGTTCGATCCGGTCGATTTCGAGGGCTTTCTGAAGCTGCTGCCGAAGGAGAAGGACGGGGTGCGGCTGCGGCATGCGCTGGAGGTGCGCAGCGGGACGTTCGACACGCCGCAGTTTTACGATCTGGCGGCGAAATACGGGGCGGCCATCGTCTATGCGGTCGACGAGGAGGCGCCGGAGTGGCCGCGGATCGACCAGCCCACGGCTGATTTCAGATACGCCCGGCTGATGTCGAGCCGCGAGGACGAGCCGACGGGGATGACGTCCGCCGAGCTGGACGGGATCGTCAAACAGACCCGCGACTGGGCGAAGGGCGGCGACGTCTTCGCCTATTTCATCGCCGGGGCGAAGGTGCGCAATCCGGCGGCGGCGCAGGCGCTGATCGCCAAATTGACCTGAGCCCGTTGCGCCGGGCCGTCGGCGCGCTCACTTGAGATCAGCCTTTCAGGAGCTCCCTCATGCCCATCGCCACCCGCGCCTTCGCCGCCACGTCCAGCACAGCCCCGCTGTCGCCCTATGACTTCAACCGGCGCGATCCGGGTCCGGACGACGTGGCCATCGAGATCAAATATGCGGGCGTCTGCCACTCCGACCTGCACATCGTGAAGAACGACCTGGGCAATACGACCTATCCGATCGTGCCGGGTCACGAGATCGCGGGCGTGGTCACGGCGGTGGGCGGCAATGTCGCGCGCTTCAAGGTCGGCGACCGGGTCGGCGTCGGCTGCATGGTCGACAGCTGTCGCCAGTGCAAACCCTGCCGCGAGGGCGAGGAGCAGTATTGCGTGCCCGGCATGGTGCAGACCTATGGCTCGCCCGATCCCAAGGGGGGCGACATCGGCCAGAAGATCACCCAGGGCGGCTATTCCACCGCCATCGTGGTCGATCAGAACTATGTCGTGACCATCCCCGACAGCATTCCGCTGGACGCCGCCGCGCCCCTGCTGTGCGCCGGGATCACCACCTATTCGCCGCTGAAGCACTGGAAGGTCGGGCCGGGATCGAAGGTCGCGGTGATCGGCCTGGGCGGCCTGGGCCATATGGCGGTCAAACAGGCGGCGGCCATGGGGGCGGAGGTTACCGTCCTGTCGACCTCGGACCGCAAGAAGGCGGACGCCGAGCGGATGGGGGCGAAGCATTTCCTGATCAACTCGGACAAGGCGGCGATGCAGGCGGCGTGCGAGAGCTTCGACCTGATCATCAACACCGTCTCGGCGACGCACGAGATCGCCAGCCATGTGAACCTGCTGGCCAAGGACGGCACCATGGTCATGCTGGGCCTGACCACCGAGGGCCTGCCGGTCTATGCCATGGGCCTGCTGTGGCGGCGCCGGGCCGTGGCCGGGTCGCTGATCGGCGGCATTCGCGAGACCCAGGAGATGCTGGACTTCTGCGCCGAGCACGGCCTGGCCTGCGACATCGAGGTCATCGCCCCCGACCAGATCAACGAGGCCTATGCGCGGCTGGAGAAGTCGGACGTGCGGTACCGGTTCGTGCTGGATATGGCGCGGATCTGAGGGATTAGGGATGAGGGATTAGGGATTGATCGCTGTCGCCATCGGATAGCCGGCGCGCCCCGCTCCTTCCCATCCCTAGTCCGTAATCCCTGATCCCTGGTCCGCCGCCCCTCGACCCTCGCCCCTCCCGCCGCTAAACCTGCTGTTGAAGGCCCTCCGTCAGAGCGGGCCGCCAACAGGGACAAGGAAACGCACATGGCTCGAGTGGCTCTGGTCACGGGTGGAACCCGCGGCATCGGCAAGGCGATCGTTCAGCGGCTGAAGGAAGACGGCATGCTCGTAGCCGCCGGCTATTCCGGCAATGTCGAGGCGGCCGAGGCGACGGCGAAGGAACTGGGTGTCGCGATCGTCAAGGGCAACGTCGGCTCGTTCGACGACTGCGCGCGGGCCGTGAAGGAGATCGAGGACCAGCTCGGCCCGATCGACATTCTGGTCAACAACGCCGGCATCACCCGGGACGGCTTCTTCCACAAGATGAACCCGGAGCAGTGGTCCGACGTGATCCGCGTGAACATGGACAGCGTGTTCAACATGACGCGACAGATCATCAACGGCATGCGGGACCGCGGCTTCGGCCGGATCGTCAACATCTCCTCGATCAACGGCCAGAAGGGCCAGATCGGCCAGTCCAACTATTCGGCCGCCAAGGCCGGGATGATCGGCTTCACCAAGGCGCTGGCGCTGGAGAATGCACGCAAGGGTGTGACCGTGAACTGTATCGCACCGGGCTATATCGACACTGAAATGGTCGGCGCCATGGACGAGAAGGTGCTGGCCGGGATCATCGCCCAGATTCCAGTCGGAAGACTCGGAAAAGGCGAGGAAATCGCCGACATGGTGTCCTGGCTGGCCG
Source organism: Brevundimonas sp. UBA2416 (assembly GCF_002343105.1). Taxonomy (NCBI): domain Bacteria; kingdom Pseudomonadati; phylum Pseudomonadota; class Alphaproteobacteria; order Caulobacterales; family Caulobacteraceae; genus Brevundimonas; species Brevundimonas sp. UBA2416. The sequence continues at coordinate 120,489 of NZ_DDRM01000009.1, read as the reverse complement.
GTGAACGTGCCGGATATGTCACAGGCTGCACCCTGTCGCTGAACGGGGGTCAGTATCTGGTCGGCTGACCCGGTCCTGCCCAAAATCCGCCGCGGGGCGATTCCACGACTGCGGTCATGGAGTTGACGGCAAGGGTCAGAACGGCGCGCACGCCGCTTCCGGCCGCGATGGCGATCGCCCTCGCGGCGGCGGCCCTGTCTTCGCTGGCCACGGCCTCCCAGGCCCAGGCGCAGAACCAGGGCAACGCCCAGGCCGAACAGAGCCAATCGCTGCGCGAGCGCAATGCCGCAGCCGCGCGCGCCGCGCCCCCGACCGGCCGCTATGTCGCCGAATCGGGCGAGGGCTTCATCCTCGACCGGTCCGGCCCGCGGCCCCTGTTGCGCTTCGACCGGCGGGACGAGACCTGGGTGCTGCGGCCGACGGCCGCCCCGCGCGGCGACGTCATCTATCGCAATGACGCCGGCGACCAGTTGCTGCGGGTAACCCCCGGCGGCGGCATGACCGTCTATACGCCCCGGGCGCCCGGTGGCTCCCCCGCCTCCTTCTCCGGTCCCGGTCAGAGCCTGATTCCACCGACCCTGGGGCCGACCCAGCTGTTCCAGCTGATGGCCCGCCGCAGCGCCATGCTGAGCCAGACGATGGGCCGGCTGATCGAGATCAACGTCGATACCGACGGGCAGGCCGAGGGTCTGGCCGTCGAGGCCCTGATCCTGTCCACCGACGCGGTCCTGAGGATCGCCCGCTCGCCGACGGCCCGCTCCTCGCTTGACCGGCTGCGGAGCATCACCATCATCGAGGGCCAACGGGCCTCGGTCACCTATGCGCGCGGCGAGCTTCGGATCGTGGTGGCCCCGGTGCAGGGCGTGGCCGGCCGGCCGTCGTCGGCCCGGGTGATTCAGGCCTTCCTCGCCCCGCCGGCGCCGACCCGGCGCTAGAAGACGTCCTTGGCGGCCCGCACGGCCGCGAAGGCCGCCGCGTCGCTGGCCCGCAGGAACGGATTGAAAGCCTTTTCCGCGCCAACGGTCGTCGGAACGGTCGCCTCGCCGCGCTCACGCATCGCGAAAATTTCCGCCGCCCGCGCCGCCATTTCGGGCCGGTCGTCGACGCTGAGCGCGAAGCGGGCGTTGGCGGCGGTGTATTCGTGGGCGCACCAGATGACGGTCTCTTCCGGCCAGCTCGCCAGCGCCTGGAGACTGTTCCACATCTGCAACGGCGTCCCCTCGAACAGCCGTCCGCAGCCCAGGGTGAAGAGCACGTCGCCGACGAAGGCCTGGGCGTCGGCGGACGAGCGATAGACGATGTGGCCCAGCGTGTGGCCGGGCGCGTCGGTCACTTCCAGCACTGTCGCGCCCAGCATGACCGTGTCGCCGCCCGCCACGATCCGGTCGATCGGCGCGGCCTTGCGCACCTCCTCCGGTCCGACGATCTCGCAGCCCGTGTCGGCCTTCAGCCGGGCGTTGCCCTGGGTATGGTCGGGGTGCCAGTGGGTGTTGAGGATCAGGTCCAGCCGGCCCCAGCTGCTGCGCTCCAGATCGGCCAGAATGGCGTCCGCATCGGGCGTGTCGATCGTGGCGACGGTCCCGGTCTCCGGATCCCGAACCAGAAAGCCGTAGTTGTCGTTGAGACAGGGGAAGAGGCGCACGTCGAGGGTCATGCGGGTCTTCTAGCAGCCGCCCCCGACGCGGCCTATGGTGGCAGGATGCGGCGCAGTATCGAGGAACTCCGGACCTTCTACGGCGAGCCCACCGGCGCCCTGGCGCGGCGGCTGCTGGCGCGACGGCTCGAGGACGCCTGGGGGGAAGCAACCAACAGCGACGTTCTCGGCATCGGCTACGCTACGCCCTGGCTGGAGGCCTTCGTCGGGGCCCGGCGCGTGATCGCGGCCATGCCGGGCGGCCAGGGCGTCGAGCCCTGGCCCTCGGTCGGCAAGAACCGCAGCCTGCTGGTCGACGATCGCCGCCTGCCGTTCGCCGCCGGTTCGTTCGACCGCATCCTGCTGATCCACGCCCTGGAAGAGGCGGACGACGCCCAGGGACTGATGAACGAGGCGGTGCGCGCCCTGTCGCCGGCCGGGCGGATCATCCTGGTGGCGGCGGCGCGCGGCGGACTGTGGGCGCGGGCCGAGAGCACGCCCTTCGGTCACGGACGGCCCTTCACCCGCCGCCAGCTTGAGCGGCTGGTGCGCGGCGCGGGACTGGAGCCCACGGCCTGGTCCCAGACCCTGTATGTGCCACCGTGGGCGCCCCTGCTGCCGCTGGCCGACGGTTTCGAACAGATCGGCAAGCGGGTCATGCCCGGCGCGGCGGGCGTCATCCTGCTGGAGGCGACGCGGCAGGCCTATGCCCGTATCCGGCCGGGGGGGGCGGTGGCCACGGCGCCGGTGATGACGCCTGCCCTGCAGCCGCAGCCGGCGTCACGATCCTCGCGCGATCTGGCCGGGGATGATCTGGCGGGAAGCGGCGAACGCCCTTAAAGCCCTGCCCATGCAACGACTGATCCTGATGCGTCATGCCGAGGCGGAACGGGCGGCCGGTTCCGGTCGGGACCGCGACCGCCTGCTGTCGCCGCGGGGCCGCAAGGATGCCGCCGCCATGGGTCGGGCGCTGGCCGGGCGCGGCATGCGTCCCGATCTGGCGCTGGTCTCGCCCGCCGCCCGCACGCGCCAGACCTGGGACCTGCTGCATGACGCCTTCGGCGATGTGCAGGTGCGCGAGGACGAGCCCCTCTACAACGGCGGCTCCGAAACCCTGCGCCGCTTCGTGGAAGCGGGAGAGGACGAGGCCGGCTGCCTGATGGTCGTGGCCCACAATCCGGGCATCCATGTGCTGGCGGTGGAGTATCTGGTCGAGAGTGCGGCCTCGCCCGCCATTCTCGACCGGATGAGTGGCGGCTTTCCGCCGGGAGCCGCGGCGATCTTCACCGTGGACGTGGCCGGACGCTGCACCCTGGAGGGCTTCATCCAGCCGCGCGATCTGGGCGGCGAATGAGCGAGCTCGCCTACAAGCTGGTCGACCGGGCCGAGTGGGAAGCGGCGGTCGCCGCGGGCGCCTATGCAGGGTCGGCGGTCGATCTGGCCGACGGCTACATCCATATGTCGACGGCGGCCCAGTTGGCCGAGACGGCGCGGCGGCACTATGCGGGGAAGACCGGTCTGGTGCTGGTCGAGGTGACGCTGGCGCCGCTGGGGGAGGCGCTGAAATGGGAGGCGTCACGCGGCGGGGACCTGTTCCCGCACCTGTTCGCTCCCCTGCCTGCCAGCGCCGATGCGCCGCAGCGTGGCCTGTCGGTCGATGCGGAGGGCGTCATGCGCTTCGATGATGGGGCTGTCGGATGGCCGTGACCGATATCGGCGCGGCCCTGCTTCGGACGCTGGATCCGGAGACCGCCCACGGCCTCGCGATCCGGGCCCTGCAGCTGGCGCCCTTGCCGGCGGCGCGCGCCGACGACCCCATTCTCGCGACCACCGTGGCCGGGCTGTCCCTGCCCAATCCGGTCGGGCTGGCCGCCGGTCTGGACAAGAACGGCGAGGCCCTGCACGGCCTGTCGCGACTGGGCTTCGGCTTTCTGGAATGCGGCTCTGTCACCCCGCTGGCCCAACCCGGCAATCCGAAACCGCGCCTGTTCCGGCTGAGCGAGGACCGCGCCATCATCAACCGGATGGGGTTCAACAACGCCGGTCTGGAGGCCTTCGCCGCCCGGCTGGCGGATCGCCCCCGCAGCGCCGTCGTGGGCGCCAATCTGGGGGCCAACAAGGACACGGAAGACAAGGCGGCGGACTATGTCGCGGGCCTGATCCGGCTGAAGGGTCTGGCCGACTATGTGACCGTCAATGTCTCTTCGCCCAATACGCCGGGCCTGCGCGCCCTGCAGGGCCGGGCCGCGCTGGACGACCTGCTGGGCCGGCTGGCCGAGGCGCGCGGGACGGACCCGACGCCGGTCTTCCTGAAGATCGCACCGGACCTGACGTCGGCCGAAATCACCCTGATTGTCGAAGCGAGTCTGGATCACGGCATCAACGCCCTGATCGTGTCGAATACCACCCTGGACCGGCCCGACAGCCTGCGTGCGCGCGACCGGGATGAGGCCGGCGGTCTGTCCGGCGCGCCGCTGAAGGCGCGGGCCGGGGCCGCGCTGCGGGCCGCCGCCGAGGCCGGAGGCGGCCGCCTGCCCCTGATCGCGGCGGGCGGAATCGACAGCGGAGCCGAAGCCTATGCCCGCATTCGGGCCGGAGCGTCCGCCGTCCAGCTCTATTCAGCCCTCATCTTTGAGGGGCCGGGACTGATCGGGCGGATCAAGCGCGACCTCGCCGCGCGCCTGCGATCCGACGGGTTTTCAACAGTCTCAGAGGCTGTTTCGACCGCCCGTTGACGGAGCGTTAGGGCAAGCAGGTCATGATCACGGACGGGGCGAAAACGTCCATTCCGGGGATCCGCATGGCGATAGCCACAGCCGACATGCCTGCCGCCGCGTCCGTCTCCGATCCCGGCGACTGGGCCGGCGCGATCCGTCAGCGGCGCAAGGCGCTGCTGCAGCGGCTCGGCATGGCTTCGGCCAGCGCCCTGATCTTCAGCCCCCTGCTGGGCTGGTCGCTGAGCTTCGCCTGGGTGATCGGTTATTTCATCGTCCAGCTGCTGGACGTGTGGGTGTTCGCACCGATCGTCAGCGGCAAGGCCGAAAAGCTGCGGGGCGTCCGCCGCGTCGCCGGCTGGGCCATGCTGAGCCTCAACGCCGCCTATTTCGGCAGTCTGTCAGTGCCGCTCTGGCTGATGGGCGGCGCCATGGGCGGGATCTGCTCGGTGATGTTGCTCTCCGCCGGCGCCATCTATGCCGTGATCAACGCGCCGCGCTCGACCTCGGTCATGCTGATGACCGCCTCGATCCAATTCCTCTATCTGGCGGCCACGCCTGTGTTCATGGCGATGCATGGCGCCACCCCGGGATTCGTCACGGCCGCCGCCATCGCGGTCGGCGTCTTCATTACCTACTGCCTGTCGACCTGGCAGCGGATGAACGAGGCCCGGCTGGCGGAAAGCGCTGCCCGGGTCGAGGCCGAGGAAAAGCGGGCCCAGGCCGAGCGGATCATGGCCGGCCGCAGCGCCTTCCTCGCGGCGATCGGACACGACCTGCGCACCCCGATCAGCGCCATCCTGACGGGCGCGGCGGAACTGGAGCGGGGCGCGACCGACGCTGCGGCCCGCTCGCAGGCCCATCTGATCACCGACGCCGGCTTCATGATGAAGGCCATGCTCGACGACCTGCTGGATCACGCCAAGCTGGACGCCGGCCACATGACCGTCGACGAGGTCGACTTCAATCTGCGCGAGCTCCTGAACCAGACCACGCGCCTGTGGCGCGGACCGGCCCGGGCCAAGGGGCTGAAGCTTCGGGTCGAGGGCGCGGCGTCGATCCCGGCCGGTGTGCGGGGCGATCCGATGCGGGTTCGTCAGGTGCTCAACAACCTGATCTCCAATGCCATGAAATTCACCGAGACGGGGTCGATCACCCTGCGTCTCAACGCCTGGAGCGAGGAACCCGCCGGCCATGCGGTGCTTATTACCGTGGAAGACACCGGGCCCGGCATGACGGCGGATCAGGTCGCGCGCCTGTTCACCCCCTTCGACCAGACCACGGCAGGCGTCAGCGCCCAGCACGGCGGCACCGGCCTGGGCCTCGCCATCAGCCGTCAGCTGGCGGAATTGATGGGCGGACGGGTGACCGTGCGGACAAGCCCCGGCGCCGGCGCCAGCTTCACCCTGGCCTTGTCCCTGTTGAAGGGCGAGGCCGTCGAGGCCCCACCCCGGGCGCTGGACCAGGATAGCCGCGACGCCGTCGCCCGCGCCCTGTCCGGCCGCATGACCAGCTCCTCCACCCCGACCCCGGCCGCGCAGTCGCTGACGCCGACATCACGACCCGTCGTCTCCGCGCCGACCGCGCCCACGATCGCGGAAGCCCCGGTCCCTGAAGACCTGTCCGCGGAAGCCATCGCGGCCCGGATCCTGGGCCCGTCGGTTGCGTCGGTGGAGACCGCCGTCACGCTCCAGCCCGAGCCCGTCGCCCAGGACAGCGAAGACGGCGAGGATCGGCCGATGCGGGTGCTGGTGGTCGATGACCACGACATCAACCGCCGCGCCATCCAGCTGATCCTGCAGCCCCTGGGCTGCGATATCTCGACCGCCGCAGACGGCATGGCGGCGCTGAAGATCTGCGAGAACACCGCCTTCGACCTGATCTTCATGGACGTGCGGATGCCCGAGCTGGACGGTCGCGAAACCACGCGCCGCATCCGGGCGGGGGATGGACCGAACGTCGGCGTGCCGATCATCGCCGTCACCGCCGACACGGCGGCCGAGGACATCGCCGCCTGCACCGAGGCCGGCATGACCTATTTCGTGCCCAAGCCGATCACGCCGCCGATGCTGCTGGGCGCCATCACCCATGTGATGACCATGGCTCAGGCGGACGAGGTCCCCGGGGCGGAAACCGTGGCGGCCTGACCGCGGATCTCGGCGACCAGGACCTCGCTGAAATCGTCAGCCTTCATACGACACTCCCAGACTGTGACCACTCGCCATCCAGCGGCTTCCAGCACCGTTTGGGTGGCGACGTCGCGCGCGCGGTTGCGACCGATCTTGGCGGTCCAGTAGGTCGCGTTGGTCTTGGGCTGGCGCGCGCCGCGGGCGCAGTCATGGCCGTGCCAGAAGCAGCCGTGCACGAAGACCGCCACCCGCCGCCCCGGCATCACCAGATCCGGCCGGCCCGGCAGGCCGCGGCCGCCCAGCCGGTAACCGATCCCCGCCGCGCGCAGGATGCGGCGCACGGCGAGTTCAGGCGTGGTGTCGCGGCCCTTCACGGCGCGCATGACGGCGCTGCGCTGTTCGGGGGTGAAGGGGTCCGTTCCCACTACCGCTCATCCCCGCGAACGCGGGGACCCAGTTCTGTGGATGACAGTTGCGGCCGATTGTTCTGGAACGCTGATCCCACGCAACCTGCCTCGCGAAAGGACTGGGTCCCCGCGTTCGCGGGGATGAGCGGTAGGGGAGAACCCTAGAGCTGCGCGAGCAGATGCTCAGCCGAGGAGACGCGGAATTCGCCCGGCTGTTCGATGTTCAGCTGGCTGACAACGCCGTCCTTGACGATCATCGAGTAGCGCTGCGAGCGCTCACCCATGCCGAAGCCCTTGGCGTCCATGGACAGGCCCAGCTGACGGGTCAGGTCGCCGTTGCCGTCGCCCAGCATCAGGATCTCGTCCTTGCCGATGCCCTGGCTGTCGGCCCAGGCGCCCATGACGAAGGCGTCATTGACCGAGAGGCAGGCGATCGTGTCGACGCCCTTGGCGGTCATTTCCTCGCGCAGATCCTTGAAGCCCGGCAGGTGACGGGCCGAGCAGGTCGGGGTGAAGGCGCCGGGCACGGCGAACAGGGCCACGGTCTTGCCGGCGAAGATGTCGTCGGTGGTGACGGGCTTGGGGCCGTCGTCGGTGGCGCGGGTCAGGTTGGCCGAGGGGATGCGGTCGCCGATCTGGACGGTCATGGGGCAGGCTCCGGGTGGGGGTGAGAAGGTAACGCTGCCGACCAGATAGGCGTTGCCGCGCGGGACGCCAACCACATCGTGTCGATCCGCCGCCTTGCGTCCGCGGGCCGGCGTCCCGATGATAGGGCCATGGACGATTTCCAATCCTTGGTCGGGCGGCTTCTGGTGGCCATGCCGGGCATCAGCGACAGCCGGTTCGAGCATGCGGTGATCCTGATCTGCGCCCACCGGCCGGACCACGCCATGGGCCTGCGGCTGGACCGGCCGGCGCCGGGCGTGAACCTGAAGAAGGTGCTCGACAAGCTGAAGACCGAGGCGCCGGAGACCGCCGCCGGCCGGCAGGTGCTGATCGGCGGGCCTGTGGAGCGTGAGCGCGGCTTTGTCCTGCACACCGACGACTGGCTGATCGACGACGCCTCGGTGGCCTTCGCCGAGGGTCTGGCCATGACCGGCACGCGCGAGGCGTTGCTGGCCATGGTGGACCCGGCGTCGGGGCCGAACCGTTCGGTGCTGCTGCTGGGCTATGCCGGCTGGGGCGAGGGCCAGTTGGAGGATGAGCTGGGCGAGAACGTCTGGCTGACCGCCGACGCCGATCCGGAGCTGATCTTCGACGTCGACTATGACGGGAAGTGGGCCAAGGCGCTGGCGGGACTGGGGGTCGATCCGGCGCAGCTGTCAGGGCAGAGCGGGCGGGCTTAAGGGGGCGGACCTGCGATCAAACGCCAGCAGAGCTTCAGCTCTCAGACGATGATCGCATTTCGGCCCGTCACGGCTCGCTTCAGGGACAGGTGCGGGTGGGCTTCCGGCTCTGGAGGATCCAGTCATTGGCCGACTCATTCCATCGCGCATAGATCGTGTGCCGGCAGGTCTCCCGGATAATCTGCTGGCCGACCATGTCAGTGCGCGGCTTGCGCCACTGGTACTGGCGGCGGCCGTCCGGCATATCCAGAACGGTATCAGGCTGCCCGTAGCGGGCGACCGCGACCTCAACGGGCTGGTTGAGAAAGTCGATCCGGTGCGTTTCAGCGGTGGCGCACGCGCCCAACGCCATTGCGCCCGCGAGCGCGGTGATTATCCGGTGCATATCGATTCCTCCCAGAGATGCATCCAGCACACGCTAGCACAACCTGTATATCCAGCCTAACGGCGCCAGGCGGGCGGAATCGCGACTTAGGCCGACCGCGCCTTGATCGGTGCCGTCCCATCAGCCAGCGACTCGTTCAGATAGACCTCGGCCTCCTGCGCCGGGAGGGCAGGGGCGTAGCCGAAGCCCTGGCCGTAGTGGCACTGGGCGTCGAGCAGAAGTTTGGCGAGGCCGGCGTTCTCGACGCCCTCGGCGACGACTTCCAGCGACAGGTCGCGGCCGAGGTTGACCACCGATTTGACGATCTTGGCCGAGCCCTCGTCCTTGTCCATGGTCAGAACGAAATAGCGGTCGATCTTCAGCGTATCGAACGGCAGCTTGGCGAGCCAGGTCAGGGAGCTGAAACCGGTGCCGAAATCATCGAGCGCCAGCGAGGCGCCGGCCGCGCGCAACCGGGTCAGGGTCTCGGCGGCGCGGGTCGTGTCGCGCATGATGTCGCCCTCGGTGACCTCAAGCTTCAGCGCGCCCTTCGGCAGGCCGGAGTCGGCGATGATGCGGGTGACGTCCTCGACCAGATTGGCCCGCTCGATCTCGCCGACCGACAGGTTGACGCTGCAGAACAGCTTGCCCGCCGACGGATGCCGCTTGAGCCATTCGGCCAGCTGACGCGAGGCCTGGGTCATCATCAGCAGACCCAGGTCGTTCATCAGGCCCATTTCGTCAGCCAGACCCAGGAATTCGTCGGGCGGGACCAGACCACGTTTGGGGTGACGCCAGCGGGCCAGGGCCTCGAACCCGGCCACGGCGCCGGTCAGCAGGTTCACGATCGGCTGGTAGAAGGGCTCGATCTCGCCGCGCACGAAGGCGTTGCGCAGGTCGGCTTCCAGCGCCAGCCGGGACAGGCTGTCGCTCTCCAGCGCCCGGCCATAGGCGGCGACGCCGCTGCGGCCCGCGGTCTTGGCCTGTTCGACCGCCAGTTCGACCCGACGCAGCATTTCAGCCGGATCAGGCGCGTCCGGGCCGCCCTCGGCCTGGGCGGAGCCGATCGAGACGGTGGGATAGATGTCGAAGCCTGCAACGCGCAGCGGCTGTTCCAGCGCCTCGCGCACCCGTTCGGCCACGGCGCCGGTGCCGCGCGGGGCCAGGACGGCGAACTCGTCCTCGCCGATGCGGGCGGCGTTGGCGTCATGGGCGAAGGCGGCGTTCAGGCGCGATCCCAGCGCCGCCAGCACCAGATCGGTGCGCTCATGGCCGAGGGCCTCGTTCAGGCGGCGCAGGCGGTCCACGTCCGCCACGACCAGCTCATAGTCGCCCGGCTGGGTCAGTTGTTCGCCGGCGCGGGCGAGGAAGGTGCGCCGGTCCAGAAGACCGGTCAGCCGGTCGACATGCGAGGCGGCGAATTTCGTCTCCAGGGCCACGACCCCGGCGGCGCGCAGGCCGTCCTCCAGCCAGACGCCGCGCCAGATGCAGGTCTCGGAATCGCGCATGCGCAGACGGACGGCGACCTCGGTCCCCTCGGCCTGCGGCTTGAGAATCTTCTCGGCCAGCGCCCGGTCCTGCGGAATGGCCACAGCGGTGAAGGCGGCGCCCGAACACTCCGGCGCCAGCGGGCCGAGCCCCAGCGCCCGGGTCGCGCCGGTGAAGCGCATCTGGTCGTCGGACGGGGTCCATATCCACAGGGCGGTGTCCGCGGCGGCCAGCGCCTCAATGGCGGTCGTCGCGTCCCAGGCCAGACTTCTGGAGCGAGTATTCAAACGCCTGCTGGTCCCGACAGGACGGCCGGAATCAGCCGCCGCGCCCGACTCCGTCATTGACGAAGCCGAACAGGAGATGATCTGCCCAAGCGCCGTTAATTTTAAGATAAGCCCGGGCCCGTCCTTCGAGCTGAAAACCGGTCTTCTCGAGCACCCGGCGCGAGGCCGTGTTGTCCGGCACACAGGCGGCCTCGACGCGGTGCAGCTTCAGGTCGTCGAAGGCCCAGGCGACCATGGCCCGGACCGCGGCTGTGCCCAGGCCGCGACCGGCGAACGGCAGACCGACCCAGTAGCCCAGCGTCCCCGTCTCGGCGACGCCGCGCCGGATGTTGGACAGGGTGATGGCGCCGACCAGCGACTGGTCGGAATCAGCGAAAATGAAGAAGGGCCAGGCGTTGCCGGCCTCCATCTCACGCCCATAGATCGAGAGGCGGCGTTTGAAGGCCGGACGGGTCAGGTCGTCCTCGGGCCAGATCGGCTCCCATGGCTGCAGATAGGCGTGAGACGCATGGCGCAGGCCGGCCCAGGCCTCGTGGTCGGAGGCGCGGGGGGGACGCAGGGTCACGCCCTGCCCTTTCACCACCGGGCCCGTCGCTTCGTTGATCCAGTCCAGCAGGGCCATGGATCAAGCCTACCCCAGCGTTTGCTCGGGGTGAACCACCCCCACACCGTCATCCTCGGGCTTGACCCGAGGATGACGGCGTTGGAGATCAGCCGAACAGAGCCTCGTGGAAGGCCGCGCCCGCGGGGGCCGCGGCCTTCGGGCCCAACACCGCTGTCGCGCAGCGGCCGGCGGCCAGCGAGGCGGCGGCGGCGGTCCGGACCGTGTCGACCGTCTGGGCGAGCGTGCGTTCAGACATGGTCTGCGACGGGATCAGGGCCCCGAAGATCAGCACCTGGGCCGCGGCCCGGCCGGCGCGGGCGGCGGGGCTCTCGTCAGACATCCACAGGCCGGCGTTGAGCACGGCCTTGGCGCGCGACAGTTCTGCGGCGGTCGGACCCGTTTCGGCCAGCGCCTTCAGCTCGGCGGCGCACACCCGGGCCAGTTCGACGGCCCGGTCGGCGGCGGCGCCGGCGTAGATGCCCAGCAGGCCGGCATCCTCATAGGGCTCGTGATAGGCGTCGATGGCATAGGCCAGGCCGCGCTCCTCGCGGGCGCTCTGGAACAGGCGCGATGCCATGCCGCCGCCGAGGATCTCGGTCATCAGCCGGGTCGCGGCATAGGCGGGGTCCGTGGCCGAGGGCGCGGGCAGCTGGAAGACAATATTGGCCTGTTCGATCCGGCGGGTCAGGGCCGCCGCGCCCCCTGTGAAGCGGGGCGCGTCGGGCGCCTCGGCCGGAGTCGCGGTCTCGGCGCCGAACCAGCGCTCCGCCAGGGCCAGAAGCTCGGTCTCGTCCACGGCGCCGGATACGGCCACCACCATGCGGTCCGGCGAATACAGCCGGGCGCGCCAGTCGCCGATGGCGGCGCGGGTGATCGGCTTCAGACTCTTCACTGACCCAAGGATCGGCCGCCCCAGCGGCTGGCCCTCGAAGGCGCGGGTCTGGGCCATTTCGAAGACGTGGTCGTCCGGGGTGTCGAAGGCCTCGGCGATCTCTTGCGCCACGACGTCCTTCTCGCGCTCGATCTCGGCGGGGTCGAGCGTGGGGCGGAAGACGAGGTCGGAGACGACCTGCATGGCCAGCGGCAGGGAGCCGTGCAGGGCGCGGACCTCGAAACTGGTGCGCTCATAGCCGGTGGAGGCGTTCAGTGAGCCGCCCTCGGCCTCGATCCGCTCGACGATCTCGCGCGCGCCCATGTCTCCGGCGCCTTTGAAGACCAGATGTTCGAGGCAGTGGGACCAGCCGGACGTCGCCTCGGTCTCCCATTTCGCCCCGCCGCGCACGGCGACGGTCAGGGCCAGGGTGCGCAGGCCGGGCATGGGATCACAGACGACGCGGACGCCATTCGACAGGGTGTGGAGCGTGGCGGTCAGGGGGCTTCTTCTTTCCCTATCGCCTCGCTCGCAGAGCGAGGCTGCTTGAGGGTCTTGCGGAGCAGCACGATGTAGAAACCGACCAGCGCCAGCGCCAGCCCGAACCAGGTCAAGGCATAGCCGAGGTGGTTGTTCGAGAAGGCCGCCGGCGGGGCCGAGGGCTGGAGGGCCTGCCACTCGGGATTGGAGGAGGTCAGGGCGAACAGGGTGTTCGGATCAGTGTCGGCGACGCCCAGCGCCTCGGCCATGCCGGCCATGTCGCGCGCGAAGAACCGGCCCTTGTCGACGGGCAGGGCCATCGGGCCCGGCGGCGGCGTCTCGCGCACCTCGGCAACCAGCGGGAAGGACGCCGTCGAGGCCGCGACCGGCGGGCGGGCGGAAATGCTCTCGGCGACAAAGCCGCGGTCGATCAGGAACACGGCCGGAAAGTCGGTCGGACGGCAGGCAGAGATCAGCCGGACGCCAGCCTGCCCCTCATGGATGGTCTGGAGTTCGACCCAGGGGGCCGTGGCCAGCCCCGGACAGTCGATGGCGACCTTGTGGAAGGCGGGGTCAGGCAGGGCCATGACCGCGGCGAGCGGCGCGGGCGGGAGGCCGGCAGCGGCCTCGGCCTGATCGATCAGGCCGTTCTTCCACTGCATCCGCTGCACCTGCCAGACCCCGAGCCCGCACAGGAGGGCGAGGGCGAGGGTGCAGACGATCGTCAGGCCCCATGGGAAGCGGGCGCGCATCAGGCCTGTCCCGCCCTGTTCCGCATCTGCAGGGCGATCATCACCCCCTTGCCGGGGCGCATCAGGCCCAGCGAGAGGCCGGCGACCAGCGGCAGGGCGACCAGCAGCATGGCCCAGATCGGCGGATTCCAGGCGACCTGCACGAACAGGGCGCCGAAGACCACGATCCCGCCGGCGATCTGCATGATGAAGATGGCGGCGCCGTCGCCGGTGTTCAGGCGGGTGAAGTCGAAGCCGCAGGCGGCGCAGCGGTCGACCACCTTGAGAAAGCCCGCGAACAACGGACCCTTGCCGCAATGGGGACAGCGGCAAAGCAGACCGGCGCGGATCGGGTTGATCCGCGCCGGTTGAAGATCAAGCCCTGTGGGGCCGTCCGTCACCCGAAGGTGACGTAGACGAAGGCGAAGAGGAACAGCCAGACCACGTCCACGAAATGCCAGTACCAGGCGGCCGCCTCGAAGCCGAAATGCTTCTGGGGGGTCATCTGGCCGGCCATCAGGCGCAGCAGGCAGACCAGCAGGAAGATGGTGCCGAGCAGGACGTGGAAACCGTGGAAGCCGGTCGCCATGAAGAAGATCGAGCCGTACAGGCCGGAGTTAACAGCGTTCTCGTTGAAGAACAGGTTCTCGTGGAGAATGTGGTCATACTCATAGATCTGCACCGCGGTGAACAGCACGCCGAGCAGGACGGTGATGATCAGTCCGGTGCGGGTCGCCTTGCGGTCGCCGACCTGCAGGGCGTGGTGTGCCCAGGTCACCGTCGTGCCGCTGAGCAGCAGGATTACGGTGTTCAGCAGCGGCAGATGCCAGGCGTCCAGCGTTTCGACGCCCTGGGGCGGCCAGGTCGACCAGGCGGCGGCGGTCTCGGCCCAGTTGCCGACCTCGGGAATGTGGGCGCGGGCTTCGTTGAAGACCGCCATTTCGAAGAACATCCAGAAGAAGGCGGCGAAGAACATCACCTCGGAGGCGATGAACATGATCATGCCGTAGCGCAGACCGATCTGGACGACCGGGGTGTGGTCGCCGCCCTGGCTTTCCTTGATCACATCCGCCCACCAGGCGAACGCGGCCACCAGCACGCCGGCCAGACCCGCGAAGAACAGGGCCGCCTTGCCGTCGGACAGCAGGGCCGTCGCGATCGGTCCCGCATCGGGTCCGACGATGCCCTTCATCCACACCACGGCCCCGACCATCATGATCGTGACCGCGATCGAGGCGATCAGCGGCCAGGGGCTGGGATTCACCAGGTGATAGTCGTGATGCGGAGTGGCGTGTGCGTCGGCCATCTGGGTCTCTTGCAGCAGTCGAGAGTCGTATGAGGCAGGCTATAGCGTCGGCTATCCCGCCGCGCCAGACCCTTGAGAACTTGGAGGGGCGCCCGCGATTGCGGCCTGATCGAAGCCTTGCGTGGGATAGAAGGTGTAGCTGAGGGTTATTTCCTCGACCCCGCGGCTCTCGCGGTCGGTCGCCATCTCCGGCGCCACGAAATACTGGACCGGGAATTTCATCGTCTGGCCCGGCTGGATGGTCTGTCCCTCGAAGCAGAAGCATTGCAGCTTCTGGAAATAGGGGCCGGCCCGCTCCGGCACGACGTTATAGGCGGCCGTGGCCTGGATTGGACGATCGGAGGTATTGGTCACATCGAAATAGGCGATGCCCGTCTCGCCGATTCGCACCCGCTGGGCGACCTGTTCGGCGCGGAAGGTCATGGGCAGGCCGCGCACATTGGTGTCGAACCGGATCAGCACCGTCTGGTCCAGCTGCACATCCGGCGCCTGGTCCGCCTTGCGGACCGTGCCGTCGAAGCCGGTGACCTGGCAGAACAGCTGATACAGGGGCACGGCGGCGAAGGCGGCGCCGGTCATGAACATGACGCCGCCAGCGCAGGCGATCGCCACCACAGCATTGGCGGTGGGCTTCTTCATCGGGCGTATTCGACCGGTGCGCCGGCCGCGATGGCGTCCTTGCGGGCGTCGATGTTGCGCTTGAGGTTCAGCACGGTGACGGCGAACACCAGCACGATGAAGCCCACCAGGGCGCCGGCGATGGCGAGATTGCGCTTGCTGCGGGCGGACAGCTCTTCGGGGGTCAGGCGGCGTAGGGTCATGACAGTCCGGGAAGGGCGGTGATGCTCTCGACCAGCAGGGCCGCGAACAGCGCCATCAGGTACAGGATGGAGAAAGCGAACAGGTTGCGCGCCGGTTTGGCCTCGGCGCGGACATCATACAATGCGGCCTCTCGTCCCACGGCCTCGGCCTTGTCGGGCTGATCCCCGGCGCGGCTGCGCCACAGGCGGAAGGCGAGGAACAGGAAGCCCAGGCCGCCAAGGATCGACACAGCCAGATAAAGGACGCCGCCGAGACCCAGCAGGCCCGGAGCCACGGCCACCGGTACGAACACGAGGCTGTAGATCAGGATCTGCAGCCGCGTGCTCTTCGCCCCGCGCGCCACCGGCATCATGGGAATGCCCGCGCGGGCGTAGTCGCCAGCCGAATACAGGGCCAGGGCCCAGCTGTGCGGCGGGGTCCACAGGAAGATGATGGCGAACAGCAACCAGGCCGGCCACGGCGCCTCGCCCGTCGCGGCGGCCCAGCCGATCACGGGGGGAAAGGCGCCCGCGGCGCCGCCGATGACGATGTTCTGGGGCGTCCGGCGCTTCAGCAGCAGGGTGTAGAAAACGGCGTAGTAGAGGATGGTCATCAACAGCAGGCCGCCGGCCAGCCAGTTGGTCGCCATGCCGAGCAGCATGACGGAAAAGACCGACAGGATGACGCCAAAGGTCATGGCGTCGTTCTTGTTGACCCGCCCGGCCGCGACAGGTCGCCCGCGGGTGCGCCGCATCAGGGCGTCGGTCTCGCCCTCCAGCGCCATGTTCAGCGCCCCCGCCGCCCCTGCCCCGACGGCGATGCACAGGATGGCGATGGCGGCCGACAGCCAGTCCAGGTCGCCACCTGCCACGACCAGGCCGACGACGGCGGTGAAGATCACCACCGACATCACGCGCGGCTTCAGCAGCTGGAAGAAGTCTTCCGGCTGGGCCGTCGAGAGCGCGGACTGGGAGGCGGATTCGGTCATCGCATTTTCAAAAAGCCAGAGGCCGCCCCTTCAGTCTGAAAGAGCGGCCCCCGATTGGTCTGGTCCGTACGGACCGGTCTAGTGCTCGTCGCCCTTGACCACCGGCAGTTCGTTGAACTGGTGGTGGGGCGGAGGCGAGGACAGGGTCCACTCCAGGGTCGTGGCGCCTTCGCCCCACGGATTGGCGACGCCGGGACGACGGCGGATGGCGGCCTCGGCCAGCATGATCAGGAAGACCAGCACGCCGACGATGGTGATGACATAGCCCCACGACGAAACCAGGTTCCAGTAGGCGTAGCCGTCCGAGTAGTCGACGTAGCGCCGGGGCATCCCCTGCAGGCCAAGGAAATGCTGCGGGAAGAACACCAGGTTCACGCCGACAAACATGACCCAGAAATGCAGGCAGCCGAGGAACTCGTTGTACTTCACGCCGAACATCTTCTCGAACCAGTAGTAGAAGCCCGCGAAGATGGCGAAGACGGCGCCCAGCGACAGCACATAGTGGAAGTGGGCCACGACGTAATAGGTGTCGTGCAGGCTGTAATCGATGCCCGCGTTGGACAGGACCACGCCGGTCACGCCGCCGATGGTGAACAGGAAGATGAAGCCGATCGCCCACAGCATGGGCGTCTTGAAGCTGATGGAGCCGCCCCACATGGTGGCGATCCAGCTGAAGATCTTCACGCCCGTGGGCACGGCGATGATCATGGTCGCAGCGATGAAATAGGCGCGCAGGTTCACGCCCATGCCCACCGTGTACATGTGGTGCGCCCAGACGATGAAGCCGACGAAGCCGATCGCCACCATGGCGTAGGCCATGGCGAGATAGCCGAAGATCGGCTTCTTCGAGAAGGTCGAGACGATATGGCTGATGATGCCGAAGCCCGGCAGGATCAGGATGTAGACCTCGGGGTGTCCGAAGAACCAGAACAGGTGCTGGAACATCACCGGGTCGCCGCCGCCGGCCGGGTCGAAGAAGGAGGTGCCGAAGTTGCGGTCGGCCAGCAGCATGGTGATGGCGCCGGCCAGGACGGGCAGCGACAGCAGCAGCAGGAAGGCGGTGATCAGCACCGACCAGGCGAACAGCGGCATCCGGTGGAGGGTCATCCCCGGGGCGCGCATGTTGAAGATCGTGGTGATGAAGTTGATCGCGCCGAGGATCGAGCTGGCGCCCGCGACGTGCAGCGAGAAGATGGCCAGGTCCATGGCCGGACCCGGGTGGCCCATGGTCGACAGGGGCGGATAGATCGTCCAGCCGCCGCCGAAACCGAGCCCGCCGCCGGGCTCGCCCGGAACGAACAGGGAGATGATCAACAGCACCCAGGCCGCCACCAGCAGCCAGAAGGAGATGTTGTTCATGCGCGGGAAGGCCATGTCGGGCGCGCCGATCATGATCGGCACAAACCAGTTGCCGAAGCCGCCGATCATGGCGGGCATGACCATGAAGAAGATCATGATCAGGGCGTGGCCGGTGACCACCACATTGTAGCCGTGCTTGGTCTGTTCGACGAGGCCGAACAGATTGACCATCGAGCCTTCGGTGAAGATCTGGATGCCCGGCTCGGCCAGTTCCCAGCGGATCAGGCCCGACAGCGCGCCGCCGACCAGGCCCGCCATGATGGCGAACAGCAGGTAGAGGGTGCCGATGTCCTTGTGATTGGTCGACAGGAACCAGCGGGTGAAGAAACCCGGCTTGTGGTCATGATGCCCGTCGTGGTCGTGGGCGAGGTTTTCGGCTGCGGTGGCCATATCTGTGGGGCTCTCGCGGTTCTTTACTGAGCGGCCGGAGCGACGGCGGGAGCCGTGGCGGGCGCTGCGGGTTGAGCGGGGGCGGCGACGGGGACGGCCGCGTCGGAAGCGGTCGGTGCGCCCGTCGTGCCGGCGGCGACCTGGGCGGCGGTGCCGCCCGGAGCCTGATCCGGCGTACGCGGCGTCATGGAGCCGCCCTTGGAGGCGACCCAGGCGGCGAACTCGGCCTCGGTGACGACATTGATCTGGATCGGCATGAAGGCGTGGTCGACGCCGCACAGTTCGGAGCACTGGCCGTAGAAGACGCCCGTGCGGTCCGCGCGGAACCAGGTCTCGTTAATCCGGCCGGGGATGGCATCGATCTTCAGACCGAAGGCCGGCAGGGCGAAGGCGTGAATCACGTCCGTGGCGGTCACAAGCACCCGCACCGTCTTGCCGACCGGCACGACGATCGGCTCGTCCGCGGCGAGGCGATACAGGCTGTGCGGCATGCCGCGCTCTGCGACGTCTTCTTCCGTCAGCATGTTGGAGACGTATTCGGCGACGCCCTGGTCCGGATACTCATAGGACCAGTTCCACTGGTTGCCCGTGGCTTTCACCGTCAGGTCCGGCGTCGGCATGTTGTGATAGGCGAACAGGAGGCGGAACGAGAACAGCGAGATACCAACCAGGATCAGCACCGGCAGCACCGTCCAGACGATCTCGATCGCGGTGTTGTGGCTCCATTTGGCCGGAACCGGATTGGCCTTCTTGTTGTAGCGGATGCAGATCCAGATCAGCAGCCCCAGCACCAGCAGCGAGATGCCGGTGATGATCGGCATCAGGATGATGTCGTGGAAGAAGGTCGCCTCAACCTTCAGCGGCGAGGCCGACGGCTGCAGCCCGAGGGCGCCGTCCGTCGGTTGACCGACCAGCGGGCGGGCCCACGTCGGCGTAGCGGAGAAAACGGCCAGGCTCAGGGCGGTGATGCCACCGCCGATGATTACCCGGGCCCGCGTGCCCATCCCCATGCGAGATATCCTCATTAAACCGTTTCGCCGCAAACGCTTGCGAGTGAATCGCAAACTATCGCCGGGACCCGGCGGTCCGCAGCGGTACTTCGCGCGGTCCATATCGCCCCCTCCGGCGCTTGCCAAGCGATTGCCGTCGGATTGAGCGTCGCAGGACATTCCGTCGCTGGATTAATTCCACGTCATGTTATGACAGCTACCTTGCGTGACCAGATACCTTGCGATACGTCTTGGCCATCAGAAGGAGGGCCCGGAGTGCCTGAAACAATCGAGATACAGCTGAAGAAGGGGGTGCTGACGCTCTGCGTCCTGGCCCTGCTGAACCGGCATGACAGCTATGCCTATGAGATCGCCTCGACCCTGTCGGACGCGATCGACATGGGCGAGGGCACCATCTACCCGCTGATGCGGCGGATGCAGTCCGACGGACAGGTCGAGACCTATCTGGTCGAATCACCGTCGGGGCCCTCGCGCAAATATTATCGCCTGACCGACGCCGGGCGCCGGGCGCTCGCCGCCCAGACGACCGAGTGGGGCGCCTTCGCCCGCGCGGTCGAATCCATCCTGGCCGCGCCGGCCGAATCCGCCGCGCCCGCCCGGACCACCGAAGACGAGACTGCCGAAAGGGGAGCTGAACAATGACCCGCGCCGAATTCATGGGCCGGTTGAGGCGGGGACTGGTCGGCATGCCGGCCGCCGCCGCCGACGACATCGCCGCCGACTACGAGATCCATTTCGAGGATGGGGCCGCCGCCGGTCGTTCCGAGGCCGAAGTGGCCGCGGCGCTCGGCGACCCGGACCGCCTGTCCCGCGAGCTGCGCGCCGAAGCCGGGGCCCAGCGCTGGCGTCAGGAACAGAATCCCTCCGCCGCGGCGGGAGCCATCTTCGGCCTGATCGGCCTGGGCGCGATCGACATCCTGATCCTGCTGCCGATCGTCTTCCCCGTGTTCGGGGCCGTGCTGGCCGTACTGGTCAGCGGCGTGGGCGTCTTCCTCGCCGGCGGAGCCATCCTCGTCGTCGGACCCTTCCTCGGCGCGCCCGGCGGCGTTCTGGCGGCCATCCTGTTGGGCGTCGGCCTGATGGGGCTGGGCCTGTTCATGGGCGGCCTGATGGCGGTCCTGACCAAATGGCTGATCGACGCCACCGTCTGGTACGCCCGTCTTCACTACCGCGTGCTCAAGCCCGCGCTCGACAACCAGCCTCAGGCCTGGGGGAGGAACTGACATGATCCGCAATCTTCTGGTTATCACGGGCGTCGGCTTCGTCCTGGCCCTGGTCGGGATCGGCGGGGCGGTCGCCCTGGTCGGCAACGACGTTCGAGCCCACGACTGGGTCTGGGTGGCCTCCGAAGGCCCGATGGGCGACGGCAGCATTCGTTTCGAGCGTGGCGAGGTCGACCCCGAGGTCACCCGCACCCTCGCCTGGACCGGCGGCGACCAGTTGTCGCTGATGATGCCCGGCCAGGTCGTCTATCGTCAGGGCGACGAGGCCGGCGTTACCATTACCGGCCCCAGGAACATGGTCGATCGCGTCCGTCTCCGCGACGGCCGCCTCAGCCTCGAGGGCTTTGACGAGGACGAGGAAGAGCGGGGCTACATCCGCTGGAACCGCAACGGCATCCATGCCTGGAGCGCCACCGAGGCCCTCAAGGTCGTGGTCACCGCCCCGTCGATCACCCGCTTCGACACCGGCGCCAACGGCGACCTCTCGATCCGGGACTATGACCAGCCCCGGCTGGACGTGACCATCAACGGTTCCGGCGATGTGCGGGCCCGGGGACGCACGGATGCCCTGGGGCTGACCCTCAACGGTTCGGGCGACGCCGATCTCGACGATCTGGTCGTCACGGATGCCCGGGTCTCGGTCACCGGTCGCGGCGATGCCCGCGTCGGCCCGACGGGCCGGGCCAATATCGAGGTCTCGGGCCGCGGCGACGTCACCCTGACCCGGACCCCGACCCAGCTGGAACAGTCCGTCACGGGCTGGGGCGAGGTCAACCAGGACTGAATGCGAACGGACACCCGGTGACGCGGGGACGGTCAGCCCCTACTTAGGCTCCATGACCGTCCCCGTTTCCCTGCCCGCGATTCTCGATTCCGCCGACGTCGGCTCCGACGAGGCCCTGTCCATCCTGCAGGAGGCCCTGACCGGGGCTGACGACGGCGAACTGTTCCTCGAACGGTCGGAGCTCGAATCACTGGTCTTCGACGACGGCCGGCTGAAATCCGCCGCCTATGACGCCTCCGAGGGCTTCGGCCTGCGGGTCGTGGCCGGCGAGACGGCCGGCTACGCCCACGCCAATGAGATCAGCGGCCCGGCGATCCGCCGCGCGGCCGACAGCGCGGGACTGGCCCGGTCCGGCCATGCGGGCATGATCGCCGAGGCGCCCCGCGCCACCAACCAGCAACTCTACGCCCCGATCGATCCCCTCGCCTCCCCCGCTTTTTCGGACAAGATCGCCCTGCTGGCCGAGATCGACGCCTGGGCCCGCGCCCGCGATCCGCGCGTGGTGCAGGTCTCCGCCAGCATGGTCGGCGAGCGGCGGCATATCGAGATCCTGCGCGGCGACGGCCGGCGCGTCACCGACATCCGCCCGCTGGTCCGGCTGAACGTCTCGGTCACCGTCGAGAAGGACGGCCGGCGCGAGAGCGCCTCGTCCGGGGCCGGGGGCCGGGCCGGGTTCGAGACCTGGATCGCGCCCGACCGCTGGCAATGGCAGGTCGACGAGGCCCTGCGCCAGGCGCTGGTCAATCTCGAGGCCGTCGACTGCCCGGCGGGCGAAATGGATGTGGTGCTGGGCGCGGGCTGGCCCGGCGTGCTGCTGCACGAGGCCATCGGCCATGGTTTCGAGGGCGATTTCCACCGCAAGGGCAGTTCGGTCTTCACCGGCATGATGGGCAAGCGGGTGGCCGCGCCCGGCGTGACCGTGGTCGACGACGGCTCCATCGCCGGCCGTCGCGGCTCGCTGTCGGTCGATGACGAGGGCACGCCGACCTCGCGCACCGTGCTGATCGAGGACGGGATCATGGTCGGGCTGATGCACGACCGGCTTTCGGCGCGTCAGCTGGGCGCGCGCGCCACCGGCAACGGCCGCCGCCAATCCTTCGCCCACATGCCGATGCCGCGCATGACCAACACCTTCATGGAGGGCGGCAAGGATTCGCAGGCCGACATGATCGCCTCGACAAAGCGCGGTCTCTACGCCGCCAATTTCGGCGGCGGCCAGGTCGACATCACCAACGGCAAATTCGTCTTCCAGTGCACCGAGGCCTACCTCATCGAGGACGGCAAGATCACGGCTCCGGTACGCGGCGCGACCCTGATCGGCGACGGGGCCACGGCCCTTCAGCACGTCCAGATGATCGGCGACGACTTCGCCTTCGACCCCGGCGTCGGCGTCTGCGGCAAGGGCGGTCAGGGCGTCCCGGTCGGCATCGGTCAGCCCTCGTTGAAGATCGCGGGGCTGACGGTGGGGGGTACGGCGGTCTGAGGGATTAGTGGCTAGTGGCTAGTGGCTAGTGGCTAGTGGCTAGTGTTCGCGACTTCACTGGCGGTGGAAAAAGGCGGCGCGGAACGCAACGTCGCTCAGGTGGTGGCCAACCACTAGCCACTAGCCACTAGCCACTCACTTCCACTCCGGCCCCACCACCTCGAACCCGCGCGCCACCAGCGCGTCCAGCACCCCGCCTTCATCCGCCAGCAGGCGGATCGGCGCGACTCCCATGGTCACCCCCGGCGAGATCATCGCCGTCTCGATCGCCGCCGCCCATTGTTGCCTGAGCTGCGGCGCGATCTCCGGGTCGCCCCACGGCCAGCACTGGTTCAGCGCCCGGTCGATCGGCGAGGCAACGACGTCGGCGACGCGCAGGGCGCGCCAGTCCTCGGCCCGTTCGCGCGCGGCGTCAGGCCCCCGTTCGGCCGCGGCGATGGCGGCCTCAACGCAGGGGACGTGGGCCGTCTGGGGGGCGGTGATCAGACTGTCGACCAGTTCATCGCCGCGGACCGTGCCGACCGGCCGGACCGGCACCCGCGCGCGTCGGGCCGCCCGCCGGATCACATCCATGGCGTCCTCGCCGCCCCGGCGGCCGGTATAGCCGGCCTTGTCCTGCATCAGGTCGAAGCCGACGAACAACAGGCTTCTGGTCCGCCAGTCCTGATTGCGGTCGGCGGCCATGATCGCCTCCAGCCGCGCCTGGTATTCCGGCGTCAGATAGTCCGCCGTCGTCTGTCCCTGCGGCATCAGGCCGATGGTGCGGGCGCGCCAGATGACCCGCAGCAGGTCGGTGACCGAGGCCCGGCCCTCCTGCGGCGACAGGATCTGGTCGGACCGCGCCGCCGCCGCCTCAAGCTCTTCAGGACGCCAGGAGAGGTCTCGCGGAATACCGGTGATGGCGCCGACCAGGATCAGGGTGCTGTCGCCCCGGGTCACGGTCCACATCGGAGCGCCCGAGCGGCGGGCCTGAACCACGATGTCGTCCAGTTGGGCCGCGGGTTCGGGCGTCTGGGCCGACGCGGGCGACGGGAAGGTCGCGCTGCCCACAAGAATGACGAAGACAGCAATAATGGCGACAGTCGATTTCAAGACTATACAATCCCTACCTGATCAACATTCAGTAACAAGCGGCCTCTTTCAGAACACATTCGTTACGAGTGCGTAATCTGTCAGATATTTAATCCACCTGTCTGTCTTGTAACTGGAGAGCGGCGCGACAGGACGCCACACCTTCGTCACACGACGAGGGGAATCCTGCAATGACCAAGACCATACTGCTGGCGACGACGGCCGTCCTGTTGAGCGCCGGCGCCGCGTCCGCCCAGACTCCCCCGCCGCCGGCCCCCGAGCCCCAGGCTGAAGCCTCACAGCAGGGCGTCCTTGTCTTCACCCCCGACTTCTTCGCCGGCCAGCGCCCGAACACGGCCCTGGACATGGTCAGCCGCGTGCCCGGCTTTTCGGTGCAGGACGGCGACGGCTCGCGCGGGTTCGAGGGCGCGGTCGGCAACATCCTGATCAACGGCTCGCGACCAGCATCGAAGAACGACACCGGCTCGTCGGTCCTGTCCCGCACCCTGGTTCCCCAGGTCGAGCGCATCGAACTGATCCGGGGCGGCGCTCCGGGCATCGACATGCAGGGCTATTCGGTCGTCGTGAACGTCATCACCCGGAGCCAGGCCAGCACCGAACAGATCCTGACGGCCAATATGGCCTTCTTCGAGGGCGGCACCGATCGCGGCTTCGGCCAGTACCAATTCACCCGCCGCAACGGCGACCGGGTCTGGGGCTTCACCCTTGCCGACGGCGTGGCGATCAACGATTCCAACGGCGTGGGGAGGGTCGTCCGTCGCGACGCCAATGGCGTCGTGACCCGCGACGAGGGCTACTTCGACGACCAGACCGGGGGTGGCCAGGCCGTGCGGGTCAATTTCGCCGACGCCTTCATGGGGGGAAAGATCGACCTGACCGCCCGCCTCGGCGTCAATGACTACAGCCAGTACAGCCTCCAGCAGGGGCCGACCATTCTGCGCGACAGCCGCTTCGCGGAAGAAGGCTCAAGCGGGGAGGTCGGCGCGGTCTTCACCCGGCCGATGGGCACGGGCCTGACGTCCGAAACCCGCTTCATCCGCGAGTGGAACGACTTCGAGAACGCCTCCACCTTTGTCACCACGACAAACGGCGTCGCCGGACCGCTTCAACGCTTCGCCTCCGAGGGCAATGCGTCAGAAACGATCCTGCGCTCACTGGTGCGCTGGGAACGCTCGCCGGCCCTCACGCTCGAGGCCGGCGGCGAAATCGCCTACAATATGCTGGAGGTCGACCAGGCGCTCACCGACGGCGGCGTCAACATTCCCCTGCCGTCCGATCAGATCATGGTCGAGGAAACCCGGGGCGAGTTGTTCGGCAAGGCGACCTGGCGCGTGCGGCCCGACCTCAATCTCGAAGGCGGACTGCGTCTCGAGGCCTCGACCATCACCCAGTCCGGAGACGCCGACCAGGAAAAGAGCTTCTATTACGCCAAGCC
Organism: Brevundimonas sp. UBA2416; assembly: GCF_002343105.1. Lineage (NCBI taxonomy): Bacteria > Pseudomonadati > Pseudomonadota > Alphaproteobacteria > Caulobacterales > Caulobacteraceae > Brevundimonas > Brevundimonas sp. UBA2416. The sequence goes on along the minus strand of NZ_DDRM01000009.1, from coordinate 95,564 downwards.
CCGCCTGCAGCTGACCTGGACGCCCCGGCCGCAGAACCAGGTCCGCTTCCGCTTTGAGCGCGACGTCGGCCAGCTGGACTTCGGTGACTTCGCGGCCGGCGCGGACCTCGAAGACGAACAGCTGTTCGGCGGTAATGTGAACCTCGAACCCGAGGAGCGCTGGATATCGGAACTCACCTATGAGCGCCGGTTCCTGGGCGACGGCATCTTCTCCATCGGCTACCGCCACGACGAGATCATCGGCGTCATCGACCGACTACCCCTGCCGCAGGGTCTCTCGGCGGTCGGCAACATCGGCGACGGAACCCTCGATCAGCTGGCCGTCAACTTCGTCCTGCCGCTCGACTGGACCGGCTTCTCCGGCGGTCAGTTCCAGTTCCGCAACACCTGGAACGACACCGCGGTGACGGACCCGACCTCGGGTCAGGAGCGGCCGATTTCGGGGGTCAGACCTTCGCAACCGGCCTTCACCATCTCCCAGGACATAACCACCTGGAAGATCAACTGGGCTGTCACCTATCTCGAGAGCATGCGCCAGTTCAACTACGCCCCGGACCAGATCTCGGGCTTCACCGGCAGCGATTATTTCGAGGCCAACATCGAATACAAGCCGACGCCGACCCTCGCCATCCGTGCCCAGGTCAATGTCTGGAACGACTTCCAGGTCGAACGCACGGTCTTCGCCGACCGGTCGCTCGCCCGGCCCATCGCCTTCACCGAACAGCGCCCCACGGATCCGCGGACCTTCTGGCAAATCCGGGTGCGCAAGACGTTCTGATAGCCGGTCATCCCGCCGCCCCAAGCCTGTCAGCGATTTAATGCACCTGTCCAGCTTGTAACTGTATGCGCGGCCGGTCGCCGGGCACCGTTCGCCCAGCAGTGAGAGGGATGTATGACCAAAGCGATCTGGCTGGCCGGTGCGGCCGCGTGCGCCGTGCTGGGCGGCCCCGCCATGGCCCAGACCGCGCCGGTCCCGGGCGCGCTCGCCGGCGCCGCCCAGCAGGGCGTGCTGGTCTTCGAGCCGGTCTTCTTCGCTGACGCCCGACCCGACACGGCCCTGGACATGATCGCCCGCCTGCCGGGGTTCGCCTTCGAATCCGGCGACAGCGGCACACGCGGGCTTGCGGGCACGGCCGGCAACGTCCTGATCGACGGCCGCCGGCCCTCGACCAAGAGTGACAACCTCGACCAGATCCTGCGCCGCATCTCGGCCGCCGGCGTCGCCCGCGTCGAACTGGTCCGGGGAGGCGCGCCAGGGATCGACATGCAGGGCCGGTCCGTGGTCGCCAACGTCGTCCTGATCCGGACGGTGACGACCGAGCGGGTGGTCGAGACCAACACCTATGTCTATCCCGACGGCCACCTCGGCCCGGTGCTCTCGGCGCGGTATTCCCGGCGCGAGGGCGACGACCAGATCGAGGGCTCGATCAGCGGCTTCTCCGATCGCACCGACGGTACCGGGGACGGCTTCCGACGCCGTTATGACCCGGCCGGCAATCTGATCCAGGACGCCGATCTGGTGCTGTGGGACCGGATCCGGAACCTGCGCGCCACCGGCGCCGTCCAGCGCCGGATCGGCGGCGGCCTGCTGCGCGTCAACGGCCTGCTGGGCTGGTTCGGCAACGAGAATGCGCAGGATCTGCTGATCCGCACGGGCGCCGGCGTCGACAGTTTCAACGACGAGGAAGCGAACGACGTCAACAGCGAGCTCGGCGTCAACTGGACCCTGGACCTCAGCGCGCGCACCGGCCTGGAGCTGACCGGCCTGCAGCGGTACTCCACCGAGGACTACACCGGCGTCTCGCAAAGCAGCGGCGACAGCTCCACCTTCACCGCCAACACGACCTCGGGCGAATCCATCGGCCGCGCCATCCTGCGTTTCCGCCCCAATGACCGCTGGTCGTTCGAGACCGGGGGCGAGGTCGCCTACAACTTTATCGACAGCGCGACCGCCTATTCAGAGAACGGCATCCCGATCCCGCTCCCGTCCTCCTCGGTCAAGGTCGAGGAACTGCGTGGCGAGGTCTTCGGACAGGCGACCTGGCGGCCCGACCCGACCCTGACCATCGAGGGCGGCCTGCGCGTCGAGGTGTCGGAGATCAGCCAGTCGGGCGACAGCGACCTGACCAAGTCCTTCGTCTATCCCAAGCCCCGCATCCAGGCGACCTGGACGCCGTGGACCGGCCACCAGTTCCGCTTCCGCGCCGAGCGCGAGGTGGGCCAGCTGGACTTCGGCGACTTCATCGCCTCGGCCGATATCGACATCGGCCAGGTCGAGGGCGGCAACCCCGATCTGGAGCCTCAGAAGCAGACGGTCATCGAAGCGATCTATGAGCGCCGCTTCTGGGGCGAGGGCGTGTTCGACGCCACCTACCAGTATGCCGAGGTTGAGGATGTCGTGGACGTCATCCCCCTGACCGGCGGCTTCGACGGGGTGGGCAATATCGGCGACGGAACCGCCCGCTTCTTCCAGCTGCGCCTGACCCTGCCGACCGACCGGCTGGGTATTCCGAACGGCCGTTTCCAGACGCGGGCCAGCTGGTCCTCGACCTCAGTGCTCGATCCGGTGACAGGCGAGGAGCGCCGGTTCCAGGGCAATCAGGCCTTCGGCTGCGGAGTGAACTTCACCCAGGACCTGGCGGGGGGCCGCTGGTCGTGGGGCTTCGACCACGGCTGCAATGTCGACAAGGGTCGGGCGTTCCGCGTCCGTGAGGTCCGCGCCTTCTACGCCGAGCCGGGCGTCGGCGCCTTCGTCCAGTGGAAGCCGGAGCGCGACCTGACGGTCCGGGTCGACCTGGGCAACGCCAGTGACAGGACGAGGGGCTATGACCGCGAAATATACACCGGTCCCCGCGACACCGCCCCCCTGGCCTTCCGCGAGGTGCGCCGCACGCAGATGAGCCCGTGGCTGTTCATCCAGATAAGAAAGACCTTCTGAAGAAGGCGTCCCCACACCCCCAAAACTGACGGCGCGCCGACCCTCACGCGCCAAAAAGGGCGGAACCTGATGGTTCCGCCCTTCCTGTATTCAGCCTCTGGCCGGGCTAGCGGATGCCCGCCATGCCCTTCTTGAGAAGGGGCGACAGCACCAGCAGCACCACGCCGACGCCGACGCCGGTCCAGCCGATGGTGCCGAAGATCGAACCATAGGTCTGGAGCGCCAGGGCCGGATTGGTCACCACGCCCGCGACGGTATCGGTCGCGGTCGCCTGGGCGATCACACCGGCGGCGATGTGCGCCACCGAACTGGACAGGAACCAGACGCCCATCATCATGCCAACCAGACGATCGACCGACAGTTTGGTGATCATCGACAGGCCCACCGGCGAGAGGCAGAGCTCGCCCATGGTGTGGAAGAAATAGGTCAGGAACAGGAAGAACAGCGGGACGCGGAAATCGACCCCGCCCTGCGTCGCCGCCGCCCAGGCCAGAACCAGGAAGCCGATCCCGACAAACATCAGCCCGAAGGAGAATTTGACCGGGGTCGAAGGCTCCTTGTTGCGTTTGGCCAGCCAGACCCACAGGGCCGCGAAGATGGGCCCGAAGATCACGATGATGCCGGGGTTGAACATCTGGGTGTAGCCGGCGTTGAACCAGCCGGGCATGTCCGTGGACTGGTCAGCGAACAGGGTGAGGGACGAGCCCGCCTGTTCGAACAGGGCCCAGAACAGCACCGAGAAGAAGATCAGCACCTGGGCGACCAGCATCCGGGCGCGCTCGGCCCCCTTCAGCTTGATCACCGTGTAGCCGACGACCACGGCGAAGATGACCCCGGCCAGCCAGGGCAGGGCCGTCGAGATGAGCTCGTGGCGTTGCATCAGCAGCCACACCGGGAAGACGGCGATCAGGCCGAGGATCCAGAAGGTGGCCTCCAGCGGAATACCGAGAAACTTCGTCCCGGCCAGTTTCTCGGGGTTCGGCGGACCGCCGCGCCCCTCAAGCCACGACTGGCCCAGCAGGAAGGTCATCAGCCCCAGCAACATGCCGAAGCCCGCCAGACCGAAGCCATAGGCCCAGCCATAGGTGAAGCCGAGATAGGAACACAGGCCCGTGGCCAGCACCGAACCCAGGTTGATGCCGACGTAGAACAGGGTGAACCCGCCGTCGCGGCGAGGGTCGTTTTCCTCGTACAGATGGCCGACGACGGTCGAGATGTTGGCCTTCAGGAAGCCGACGCCGACGATGATGAGGGACAGGGCGAGGAACAGCGTCATTTCGCCGGAAGGATCCCGCACCGTCCGGGTCGTGTAGCCGTCCGCAGTGACCGTGGACGGGAAGGTCGCGGCTGTTGCAGCCTGGGCCCCCGAGCCTGCCGGTTGCCCGGCCACATCGACCACATTGACCCCTTCGGGCGTAATGGCGATCGGCACGCGACCCGACTCCGTCACGGCGTAGAGCTGACGATCCGTGTTCCGGCCCTCGACCTCGACCGCATATTCGGTGCCGCCGATGGTGAGGAACTCACGTGCGCCGGAGCCCTCGAAGGCCATGGTGAAGTGACCGGCGACCAGCAGGACCGCGCCGATGATCACGGCCTTTCTCGATCCCAGATATTTGTCAGCGATCAGGCCGCCGACGACCGGCAGCAGATAGACCAGGGCTCCGTAGGCGGCATAGATGCCCTGCGCCTCGACCGGACCGAACAGGAAATGCTGGATCAGATACAGCGTCAGCATCGCCCGCATGCCGTAGAATGAGAAACGCTCCCACATCTCGGTGAAGAACAGGACGACCAGCCCTCGCGGGTGTCCCAAAAACGTCTTGCGGGTCCCGGCAGTCACCGCCCCCCCGTTGTCCGTCGTACTCAACGGCTCACTCCCATATTGCTGCGCCCCACCTGACGCGCGAGGCCGCATAAGCAGCACGCGGAGCAAGACCGGACAAGTGTTAAGGGTAAATTGGCTGTGAGGTGGCGCGCCGCCGGACCAGACGGCAGGATGACGCCGAATCAGATCGGACGGGTGTGATGACGGAGACGCGGCGGTCAGCGCTGATCGGGGCGGCCTCGGCAATGACGCTCGCGGCCTGCGGCCCGGCGTCGCCGCGCGGCGCCGGGAACGTCGTTGCGGCCGGTCAGCCGGCGGCCCTGCTGATCTGGGCGGTGGCGCGGGATCGGCTGGCCGGGTGGCCGAGGAAGCCTTCGTCGCAGGCGCTGGCTGCCTTGCCGTCCATGGCCGCAGACTTGCCGGAGCTGGGCGCGCTGGGCGGAGGCGGCCGGCCCGCGAATCTCGAGGCGCTGGCCGCCCTGAAGCCGGCACTGGTGATCGACTATGGCGACACCGATCCCGAGAATCAGACCCTGGGAGACCGGATGAAGGTTCGTCTCGGCGTTGACTGGCGGCTGATCGACGGGGCCCTGACGAGAATTCCCGAAGCGATTCGCGAAGCCGCCGACCTGCTGGACGTTCGCAGCGCCGCCGTCGGCCTGGCCGATGAGGCCGAGGCGGTGCTCGACCGCTGGCGCCGGGCCCCGGCCGGACCGGCCTTCTACTACGCGCGCGGCGCCGACGGGCTGGAGACCGGCTTCCTCGGGTCCCTGGCCACCGAGGTCCTGGAAGGCGCCGGCTGGACCAACGTCGCCGGGGACTCGCGCGACATCGGCCGCGTCACCCGCGAACAGGTCGCCGCCTGGGACCCGGAAGCGCTCGTTACGATGAGCCCGGAATTCGTTGCCGCCGTCCGGCAGGATCCGGTCTGGCGCACGCGCCGCAACGGTCAGCGCCGGCGGCTGTTGCTGCTGCCGGATCACCCGTTCGGCTGGATCGACCGGCCGCCCTCGGTGAACCGCCTGCTGGCCTGCGCCTGGCTGGCCGATCCCGGCGCCGCCCAGATGGCCGTCGCAGGCCTGACCCGGCGCCTGTACGGCATGGCGCCGGTCGAGGTGGCCCTGCCGCAGTGGATCCGGTGACCCGGGTCAGGGCCGCCCTGCTCCCGGCCGGCCTTGTCCTGCTGGTTTTCGCGGGCGCGCTCACAGTGCTGGCGACCGGCCCGCTCGGCGTGGCGCCGGACGCTCTTCTGGCCGCCGTGATTGGACAGGGCTCGCCCGAGGCCGAACTGGCGCTGGCCCTGCGCGGACCGCGTCTGCTGGCGGCCCTGACCTGCGGCGCGGCGCTGGCCGGCGCGGGGGCGGGGTTCCAGATCCTGTTCCGCAATCCGCTGGCGGCGCCCGACCTGCTGGGCGTTTCGTCCGGCGCAGGGCTCGGCGCGGCCCTCGCGCTGCTGCTGGGCGCGGGCGCGGCCCTGGTGCAAGGCGCGGCCTTTGTCGGCGGCCTCGCCGCAGGAGGGCTGGCAGTCGCCTGCGCCACCCTGACCCGCAGCGGCGACGGTCGCCTCGCCCTGATCCTGTGCGGCGTCGTGGCCGGAGCCCTGGCCTCGGCCGGACTGGGCCTCGTGGTCATCGCCGCCGACCCATGGTCGCAACTGCCGTCGATCACCTACTGGCTGCTGGGCTCGTTCACGCGGGCGACCCTGACCGAGGCGGTCGGGGCGCTGATCCCGGTCGGCCTCGGCGCGGCCGTGCTGATCTGGCTGGGTTTCCGGCTCGACATCCTGTCGCTCGGCGATGAGCAGGCGCGGTCGCTCGGCCTGCCCGCCCGGCCCCTGCGCCTGCTGGCCCTCGCCGCCGCCGCCCTGATGACGTCCTCGGCGGTGGCCGTGGCGGGCGTGGTCGGGTGGATCGGCCTGCTGGCGCCCCATGCCGCCCGGCTGATCGTCGGCGAGCGGGCCGGGCGGCTGATCCCCGCCTCCATGGCGCTCGGCGCCCTGTTCGCCCTCGTCATCGACCGGCTAGCCACCGCCTTCGGTCCGGCGGAGATCCCCGTGGGCCTGCTGTCCGCGGCCGTAGGCGCGCCGGCCTTCCTGATCCTGTTCGTCGCCACATCGAGGCGGTCATGAGCGGTCTGCGGCTCAAGGGCCTGGTCGCCGGGCGGGGCAAGACCTTCCGCCTGCCGCCGCTCGACCTGACCGTCGAGCCCGGCGAAATTCTCGCCCTCATCGGTCCGAACGGTGTGGGCAAGACCACCCTGCTCAAGACGCTCGCAGCCCTGCTGCCGCCAATTGCGGGCGCGATCGTCGATGCCGGCGCACCGGCCTGGCTGCCGCCGCCCGGCGCGGTGTCCGCAGGCTTCTCCGTTCTGCACCTGACCGCACTGGGCCGCGCCCATCTGCGTCGCTGGTCGCCGGGCCTGACGCCGGACGACCTCGACGCCGCCCGCGGCGCGCTCGACCGGCTGGAGGTAGGCGACCTCGCCGACCGCCCGTTCGACCGCCTGTCCAGCGGCCAGCAACAGCTGGTCCTCATCGCCCGGCTGTTCGTGCAGGATGCGCCGGTCTGTTTGCTGGACGAGCCGCTGGCCCTGCTGGACCCGGCGCATGCGCAGGCCGTCGAGGCCGCGATCCGGGCCCTGGCCGCCGAGGGCCGCGTCGTGATCGCCTCCACCCACCACTTGCCCTTCGCCGCCCGCGCGGATCGGGTGCTGGCGGTCGGACCGGACGGGATCAAGGTCGGCGCGCCCGCGGAGGCCCTCACCCCCGACCGCATCCGCGCCCTGTTCGGGATCGAGGTCTCCGGCTGCCCTTGCTGCGGTCAGGCCTTGAGTTGAGGGGCCGGATCCCGGTGCCTTGTCATCCCGGCCGAACCCCGGCGAAGGCCGGGGGGAGAGCCGGGACGCCAGAGCGCAGAACTTCATCCTCCCGGACGCTGCGCGAGCAGCGAGCCGGGAGACGGGTCAGGACACAGCGCGGAACCCACCCGTCTCCCGGACAATCGCGCTGCGATTTCCGGGAGGCCAATATTGGAGACCGGATACCGTCCCGGATCGCCGCTTCGCGACGTCCGGGATGACAAACGCGACGCCCTTGCGACCGCGCAAGAACTCAGACTTTGATCACATCGATCCGACGTTCGATCCTCTCAAGGCGATCGCCGCAATGATCGATGTGCCGGTTCAGGCTGTTCGTATTGGCTTCAAGCGAGGTCAGCCTCACCTTGATGTGCCGAGTGTCTTCCCTGATGTTGCTCAGGTCGGTTTGGATGCGGACAAGCAGCGCGTAAATGCCCTCAAGCCTCGGGACCACGATGTCCTTCACGTCTGACATGCTTCAAATATCGCTCAAACCGAGGATACCGGCAATGAGACCGATCAGCCTTTCCATGGCGGTCACCGCTCTCGCCCTGGCCCTCTCCGCCGCCCCCGTCGTCGCGCAGGACGCGCCGCGCTGGTCCTTCGCCATCCATGGCGGCGCCGGCGTCATCGAGCGCGCCAGCCTGACGCCCGAACAGGACGCCGCCTATCGCGCCGCCCTGCATCGCGCGCTGGAGGCCGGGTCGGCGGTGCTGGCGGCCGGCGGGTCCTCGCTGGATGCGGTGCAGGCGGCGATCGAGCTGATGGAGGACGACCCGCTGTTCAACGCAGGGCGCGGGGCGGTCTTCACCGCCGCCGGGCGCAACGAGCTGGATGCCGCCGTGATGAACGGCTCGGACCTGACGGCCGGGGCCGTGGCCGGCCTGACCACCACCCGCCATCCGATCGCCGCCGCGCGGGCGGTGATGGAGCGGTCGCCGCACGTCATGCTGATCGGCGAGGGGGCGGATACGTTCGCCGCCTCGGTCGGTCTGGAGCAGGTCGATCCGACGTATTTCTTCACCGAGCGCCGCTGGCGGGGGCTGGAGACGGCGTTGCGGGCGCAGAACCTGCCGATCCCCGAACGGCCGGCAGGCGCGCCGGGTCCGATGGCGGAGAGCACTTTGCCGGCGCCGCCCCTGAACGAGCGGAAGTTCGGCACGGTCGGCGCGGTGGCGCTGGACAGCGAGGGTCGGCTCGCGGCGGGCACCTCAACCGGCGGCATGACCGCCAAACGCTGGGGCCGGGTCGGCGACGTGCCGGTGATCGGGGCGGGCACCTATGCGTCCAACCGTGAGGGCTGCGCGGTCTCGGCGACCGGCGACGGCGAATACTACATCCGCGCCAGTGTGGCCCGGGACATCTGCGCCCGCATCGCCACCGGGTCAGCGACCCAAACCGCGGCCCAGGCCGAGGTCGACGACGCCCTGGCGCTGGGCGGTTCCGGCGGCGTCATCGTCATGGATCTGCAGGGACAGCCCGGTTTCGCCATGACCAGTTCGGGCATGTATCGCGGGGCCGCCTCCAGCGCCTCGCCCGCCGCCGTGGCCATCTATGGCGACGAGGACCTCCGCCCGTGACCACCGGCGCGACCATCGACCTCGCCGACAGGTTCGCGGCCTTCTCCGACCACTGGCGGCCCCGTGTCGCGGCGCAGCTGAACGGACAGGACGTGCGGCTGGTCAAGGTGCAGGGCGTCTTTCCCTGGCACCGCCATGCCGAGGCCGACGAGATGTTCCTGGTCTGGAAAGGCCGGTTCCGGGTCGAGTTCCGGGACCGCGTCGAGATACTGGATCCCGGCCAGTTCATCGTCGTGCCGCGCGGCGTCGAACACCGCACCGCCGCCGACGAAGAGGCCGAGGTGCTGATCTTCGAACCGTCGGAGGTGATCAACACCGGCGACGCGGCCGCTTCCGAATTCACCGCGCCGCAGGGACAGACGATCTGATGAGCAAGCCCGACACCCCCGGCGTCATCGCCCCGCCGCCGCTGATCTACCTCGGCTTCCTGCTGGCCGGCTGGGGTCTGGCGACGGTCGGGGCCCGGCCGGAAGCGATCGAGGGCGGATTCGGCTGGCTGGCGGCGGGACTCGGTCTGGAGATTCCGATCCGCCGCGGCGTGGCTCTGGTCCTGATCGTTGGCGGTCTGATGCTGGACGGCTGGGCGGCGGGCCTGTTCCGGCGGCGGGGGACGGCGGTCGAGCCCTGGAAGCCATCGACGGTTCTGATCCACGAGGGCCCCTACCGTTTCAGCCGCAATCCCATCTATCTCGGCTTCGCCATCAGCTATGTCGGTCTGGCCATCGCCATGGACAGCGCCCTGGCCCTGTTCCTGCTGCTGCCGTGTCTGGCGGTGGTCGACCAGTTCGTGATCCAGCGCGAGGAACGCTACCTCGCCGCCAAATTCGGCGCGGACTATGACGCCTATCGCGGTCGGGTACGGCGATGGCTGTGAGCGATGACGAGCTGTCGGCCATGGCCATCGAGGAGCTGGATCAGGCCTGCAGCCTGATCTGGCCGGAACTGGTCAAGATCACGCCCTGGGGCGACAGCTTCATCGGCATCGCGCCGTCGGGCCGCGAGGTCGAGGTCGAGCGCCGCTATCTCTGGGCTCATGAACCGGAAGGCGCGGTGGCCGTCGAGATCGAGGTTCGCGACCCGGGCTCCCGCACAGGAGCAGAAGCGCGGGCCCTGATCACCCCGCCGCGCTGATCGCTCCCGAGAATCGCCTCTTACGGGAATCGATCGCGCCGTTAACCTTTGTCGTTGCCAAGCGGAGCGGTGGGCGCAAGATGCGCCCCGAACGGTTCACGGCCTTCGAAGGGGAGCAGCATGTCCTACGGCGCAGACTTCGCCAACGCCGACCCGGCCAATGCTCCGCTGGATCCGACGATCATGATCGGCGCCGACCCGTTCTTCTGGGGCGCCATCCTTCTGTTGATCGCCGCGGCGCTGTTCGCCGGCTATTTTTTCGGGGCGCGCTCCCGTAGCCACCGCGCCGACGCCGCCCAAGCCATCTGGAAGGCCATCCATGACGCGGCGCGTTCCGCCATGGGCGCGGATGACAACGCCTTGAAAGGGAAGGCCGAGGCCCTGCGCAAGGTGATCGACGAACGGCTGGGCAAGACGCTGAAGCTCGCCGGCGGGCTTTCCGCCCGGATCAAGAAGCTGGACGACGCCATCGCCGGCAAGGGACCGGTCCAGCCCGGCGGCGGCGGCAGCAGCGGCAGCGGCCAACCTCCGCAGCGGGCCGCCGGCGGCCAGGGCGGCGACGCTGGCCAAGGCGAGTCCGGCCACGGCGGAAGCGGCGGTGGAGGCGGCGGCGGCGGTGCGGCGGCGGCCGCAGCGGCGAGCGTCACCGTGGTCACCATCGGCGGGCCGGCGACCACGACGCCTACCCCCCCGCCGAGCCCTCCGACCATCGGCGATCTGAGCCATCGCGAGCAGACAGACGCCCTGCGTCTCGCCGTCGCCGCCTTCAACCAGCACTGGCGCGATGAAGCCGCCCGGGTGGGCGAGCTGCGCGACGCCCATGCCGAACTGTCCAACCCCGGGTCGGCGCACAAGTCGTCCGGCCACGGCAAGGTCTCGCACGGCGGACACTGAAAACCCGGTTTCGTCCTCCGGAGAAACCGCCTAAGCCTTGGGCCATGAAACTCGCCTCGCTCAAGCACGGCCGTGACGGCCGCCTCGTCATCGTCTCGAACGACCTCGCCTGGTTTACCGACGCCTTCCTGATCGCCCCGACGCTGCAGGCGGCGCTCGACGACTGGGACCGGCTGGAGCCGGACCTGCGTGCCCTGGCCGAAAGCCTTGAACACGGCGGCGTGCCGCGCGGCCGGTTCCACGAACGCGAGGCCGCGGCGCCCCTGCCCCGCGCCTATCAGTGGGCCGACGGCTCGGCCTATGTGAACCACGTCGCCCTCGTGCGGCAGGCCCGCGGCGCGGAAATGCCAGACAGCTTCTGGACCGATCCCCTGATGTACCAGGGCGGCTCCGACGGCTTTCTCGCCCCGCGCGATCCCATCCCGCTGGCCGACGAAAGCTGGGGCTGCGACCTCGAGGCCGAGGTCGTCGTCGTCACCGGGGATGTGCCCCAGGGCGTGACCCGTGAAGAGGCCCTCGGCTACATCCGGCTGGTCGGCCTGGTCAATGACGTGTCCCTGCGCAACCTGATCCCGGCCGAACTGGCCAAGGGCTTCGGCTTCGTCCAGTCCAAGCCCGCCTCGGCCCTGTCGCCGGTCTTCGTGACGCCCGATTCGCTCGGCGACCGGTGGGCCGACGGCAAGCTGAAGGGCGAACTGGCGGTCCAGCTGAACGGCGCCGATTTCGGCAAGGCCGACGCCGGCGTCGACATGACCTTCGACTTCGGCACCCTGATCGCCCACCTCGCCAAGACCCGCGCCCTGTGCGCCGGCACCATCATCGGTTCTGGCACGGTCTCGAACCGCGACGCCGACGGCGGGCCGGGCAAGCCGGTCAGCGAGGGCGGCCTCGGCTATTCCTGCATCGCCGAGGTCCGCACGGTCGAAACCATCCAGCGCCGCAAGGCCGAGACCCCCTTCCTCAAGGCCGGTGATACGGTCCGTATCGAAATGCTGGACGACCACCACCACTCCATCTTCGGCGCCATCGAGCAGACGGTCGCGGCGGTATAGGTCTCCCCCGCCAGCACCGCCGCCGGTCCCTGACAGGACAACACCAGACCGCCCAGGGCGATTGTCAGCCATCGTCTCATCCCGCGTCGCCTTTCGTTTCAGGGACCAGAGGCGCCTGCGCCGCTTTACGGATGCGCGGGGCGGATTAAGGTTTGGCCACGTCTGCGGCCCGAAGCGGGCGCGCGGGAGGGGCGACAGCATGAAGTTTTCCACGGTGTTCGGCATGGCCCTGGCGATCCTGTTCGCCACGGCCTCACCTGCCCTTGCACAGGATGTGGCCGAGGACTGGGACCTCGCCGTCGATCCCGCCCAGGAGCTGACGCTGGCCAGTCTCGATTTCGGCGACAACGCACTCGCCCTGCGCTGCAAGGCCGGTGTGCTGGATTTTCTGCTGACCGGAACGCCGCTGTCGACGGAAGCCATCAGGGCCGTCCGGGTTACGGCTGGCGGGATCGCTGATGAACGTCAGGCCTGGCATACCCAGCCGGGACTGCCTGTGCTGTCGGCGTCCGAACCGGACCGGCTGGCCCGCCAGCTACGAGCGGGTGGCGATCTGGACGTGCGGATCGAACCTGTCGCGACCGGCGAGCGGCCGCTGCGATTCCGTCTGACCTTGCCGCCGTCCGGCGCAGCGCTGGACCGGGTGCTTTCCGCCTGTGGCGCGTCACTGACCGATGAATGGGATTTGCGGCCCCGGGCAGGCGGAACCGTTACCTGGGCGCATCAAGTGCTGCCTGAGTACCCGGAGGCTGGGGCCATGCGAAACATTGGGCTGGCTTCGGTCAGAATGGCCTGCATCGTTCCGGCCAGCGGTCGCTTTGAGGAATGCCGGATCCTGTACGAAGCCCCGGAGGGCCTTGGATTTGGCCGCAACGCGCTTGCCGCTGCTCGAAGTTCGAGTGTCGCACTGCCGCCCGGCGACCTCAGCGATGTCGGCAAGGTCGTCCAGTTCACGATGCGATTCCGGATGCCCGAGAATTAGCCGCCAAGGTTGACGCCTGCCGCCCTTCGCCACAGAAGGTTGCAGCAGTAGCCAGCCCGGATTGTTCCCATGAAGCGTCCCCTCGTCACCCTGCTCGCCTGCGCGGTCGCTCTTCCGGCCCTCGCCCAGGACGCCTCGCAGGACTGGGACCTGGTGAATGACGAGCGACGGAAGTTGATGGTCGCATATTCCCAGTTCAACAACGGCGTCGGGATCGCGACCCGCTGCGTCGACGGCGGGTTCGAGGCGGTCATCACCGGCCTGCCGCCCGCCGGCCGCGTCTCCAACCGGCCCCTGCGCATCGCGTTCGGCGAGGATGAACTGACGTCGTACAACTGGAGCGTCGGGATCGACGACACCATCGCCGTCAGTCAATTGCCGGCTCCGTTCGCGCGGGAGCTCAGGGAAGGCGGTCGGCTGCGGATACTCGTGCCCCGCGGCGCGCCCGACGGCCGAAACCTGATGTACGACCTCACCCTGCCGGCCTCATCGGGCTCGATCGACCAGACGCTGACCACCTGCAACCGGCCGCTGGTCGATCCGCGCGACGCCGAGCTGGACGCTCTCCAGGAAGACGGCGTGCCGACCGACCTGACCTGGGCCGTCCGGCCGACGCCGCGGTTTCCCCGCACGGACTATGCGCGCGGTTTCGCCGTTGCGACCTGTGTGAGCAATCCCGACGGGACGCTGCGCGATTGCACGATCGAGTCCGAACATCCCCGCGACGGCCGCTTCGGTCAGGCGACGCTGGACGCGGCCCGCCGGGCGCGGGTGCAAAACGTGGCTCAGCCGGGCTCGCCGGTGCCGGTGAAGCGGGTGCTCTTCAAGGCCAACTACGTTGTCGCCGGCTACCAGACGCCCGAGGATCTTGCGCGGCAACGCGAAGCCGCCCGACTCGAGCGCGAGGAACGCGCGGCCCGACGCGCCGCCGCCGCCGCCGCCGAACGCGATTGACCTGATCGGACCACGCGAGCTACCAAGCGCGCCTGCCAAAGCGAGCAACCGGCCTGTGCGGGCGTGGTGGAACTGGTAGACGCGCCGGACTCAAAAGCCCGTCAATCACGTCAGTTTTACCGAAGGCACGTTGATTTTATAGCACTTTTCTGGCCCTATGGTGCGGCAGGCGCCTAGCGCAGTGCTAGCGCAAACAGCGCATTTTGGAGGCCCTGTCGATGACCACTCGAAACGCGCTTCTCGGCGGCAAAGTCCAAGTCTTCAAGCGGCCGAACAGCCCGCACTGGCAGTGCTCGGCGTCCGTCGGCGGCCGTCAATTCCGCAGCACTACGAAGCAAGAGAGCCTCGCTCTGGCGAAGGACTTCGCCGAGGATTGGTTTCTGACCCTTCAAGGCAAACACCGTTTCGGCGGCGGCATCGCCCCTAAGCGATCAGGCAAGACATTCAGGGAGGGCGGAGAGCAGTTCGTGCGCGAGTACGAAGCCCTCACCTTGGGGGAGCGGAACCCAGAGTACGTCAAGGGTCACAGTGATCGACTGAGGGTTCACCTCTACCCCTTCTTCGGCGACAAGCTGCTGAGCGAGATCACCCCCGGGCTGGTGCAGGAGTACCGGGTTCACCGGATGACATCCCGGCTCGACCCGAAAACCGGCGAACCGAAGCGACCAGCGCGCACCACTCTGCACCATGAGATCGTGACGCTTCGTCAGGTCCTGAAGACAGCCAATCGACACGGCTGGCTAGCCATCCTCCCCGACCTTTCGACCCCGTACAAAACGTCTGGCAAGATCGTCCATCGGGCATGGTTCTCCCCGGCCGAGTACAAGCTCCTCTACGAGGCCACACGCGAACGAGCCGCCAACCCCCGACACAATCGGGGGCGTTGGGCCTTCGAATCCCAACGCCTGCACGACTACGTGCTGTTCATGGTCAACACCGGGCTTCGCCCTGACGAGGCCGGCCGCTTGGAGTTCCGGGATGTCGAGATCGTTCTCGATGAAGACTCCGGCGAGCGCATCCTGGAGATTGAGGTGAGGGGTAAGCGGGGCGTGGGCTACTGCAAGAGCATGCCCGGCGCTGTGCAGCCCTTTCGTCGCCTCTCACAGCGGAACACGCCAGTCGGGGCAAAGGTGCCGAAGCCTACCGAAAAGGTCTTCGGCTGCACCCCGCGCGAGCTGCTCAACACCGTCCTGGAAGAACTGGACCTCAAGCGAGACAGGGATGGTCAGGTGCGCACCGCCTACAGCCTGCGGCACACCTACATTTCCATGCGCCTCATGGAAGGCGCTGACATCTACCAGATCGCCAAAAACTGCCGCACCAGCGTCGAGATGATCGAGAAATACTACGCGTCCCACATCAAGAATATGATCGACGCGTCGGCCATCAACGTTCGGCGTCCTAAGCCGAGCCGAAGAGCGGGAACCCGCTCGACACCACCGGGCGAACGCCCAACCTCGTGAACACTGTCGTCCTAGCAGATTATTGCCCAACGCGTTTTACCGGACCGACCGAAACGCGCCACAAGCGGACCTTGGCTTGACATCCGATCGCGGAACTTGAGCTGGTGGTCCGTCTAGCCACCGCCGCCCCTTCCCTCCGGATGACCATGGATCTGTTTTTCGACGAGTCGGGTTTTACGGGCCGCGCGCTACTGGATCCGGACCAGCCCTTCTTCAGCGTGGCCTCCAGCATTCTGACCGATGAAGAGTCGGCGGACTTCCTGCGAGCCGCCTTTCCTAACTTCCGGGGACGCGAAGCCAAGTTCCAAGCGCTGTGGCGCAGACCCGCCAACCGTCAGGGCTTCCAGCGGCTGGTGGAGCAGTTCGCCGCCCAACCGGACCGCCTCTTCGCCTGGGTCGTCGACAAGCGGTTCTGTGTTCTCCAGAAGATGATCGACTTTCTGGTCGAGCCCCTGATCCACGCGGCCGGCCGCGATTTCTACGCCGACGCCCATGCCGTCAGGTTCAGCAACCTGGTCTATTATCAGCTCACCCTCGGCGAGGAGGACATCTACGGCCGGGCGACCAACGCCTATTACCGCTTCGCCCGCGACCCGTCCGACGCCGAGCTGGCCGTTCTGCAGGCCGCCCTGATGGACATGAGGGACAATGGACCGCCCCGAACGCAATGGTTCTTCAGACTCGCCCATCTTGGCGCAGAACAGTTCCACCGGTTCCACGTGATGGGCGACTTCGCCGACACCGCTGAAATCCAGCTGAGCTGCGTTTTGGCGTCGCTCGCCCATTGGCGCGCAACCGTCCCTGACGACTTCCGCATCCTGCACGACGACTCGCGCAACTTCTTCGCCCAGCGGGAGATGTGGGCGCTGATCACGGCCCAGGACGTGCCGCCCCAGTTTCACCACGGCGGGTTCGGGCCGGCCATGGAGTTCCCCTTGCGCGTCACAGAGACCCTGGCGGCGAACTCGGAGCTCCACCCGGCCATCCAGCTCTGTGATCTGTTCGCCGGCCTCGTCAACAAGACCCACAACCCGCGGCCCGAGGAGCTCGATGTCGTCAACGCCCTGATCGAGGGCGGGCTCGGCCAGATCACGATTAACGGTCTGCGTCCGACCCCCAACTTCCCCCAGAGTCCGCCCCGGCCTCTGTACGGACCGGACGTGGTCGATCAGCTCCTAGGGGTGATCTACCCCGAGAGGCCAGAAGACTAGGTCAGTTCGCGGCCGGCGCGCGTCATTTGCGAGTAGAGCTGGCGGGCCTCGGCTTCATCATAGACCACACGCCCCTGAAGCGGCGGGTTGAGGGGGTAGAACATCGTAACCGGAACCGGATCGGTCCGGTCGCGACGCCAGAGCGCGGTTGCGCCCAGATGCTCCAGCAACGTCCAGCGGCCGGGCTCGTTTGGCGGTTGGAGCGTCGATTTCATCGCTTCAGCCTAGCGGGCCGAAGTCGTCAAGCATGAGGCGAGTATCTTCCAGCGTAAGGAAGTCTCATGGCCTGTTGCGCGGATCAGACGCGGCCCTCGGCCAGCAAGTCGATCGACCCGCAGGGAAGCGGTGGCTGGTCATGACGCAGGCTCAGGCCTGACCGTCGCGCCCGAGGTGGATGATGCGGTCATGGCTTACGGCCATCCAAGCCGGCAGGTCCATTTCGTCATGGACGACGAGTTTGGCGCGTCCGGAGCGCTCAAGCTTGCGCTCTAGATTGACGACCTGGCTGTTGGCGAGCGCTTGAACCACGAAGGCGTAGGGCGAGAGATTGCGCGGCAAAAGTCCGACCCGACGGCGCTCGGCTTCGACCAGCTCGACTAGATCGTCAGCCTTTTTGTCGCCGATCCGCAGGGCGAGCTGGATGTTCTCGGCCAGTCGCTTGCGGTCGGCCGGCAAGGCGTCATCCGGCCAGATCCGCTCGACTGCGGCGATGACCTTGAGGATATCGGCGGTACGGCCGTCCTGCTTGGCGTGTTCAAGCATGGCCTTCACCTGAAAGGCGATCCGGCTCTTGGGCCAGCTGACCGTATCCGTCTTATAGACCAAATCATGGGTGGCGACGCCCCAAGCGTATTGGAGGATCGTCTTGAGCTGGACCTCGAACTGAAGGCCGGTGAGGTCTTGGTTGCGACTGCTGGCGGACTCCCGGCGACGCACATAGAGCCTAAGGTCGTCGAAGACGAAGTTCGACGCCTCCTTGTAGGTTTCCTGATCATTCGGCGGCTTGCGTTCGTGCAGGTCGAACAGCGAAAGCACCAGATCTTCGGCCTGCTGGAGCTGGGCCTGGGTCTGGACCACGACGGTGCAGGCGAAGAAGTCTTCGGGCGCAGACGGGTTTTCGATTCGACCCGTTTCGAGTTTGAGCGCGAAGCTCTCGAGCGACTTGACCCGCGCACGATAGAACCAGCCCTGCTCGTCACAGCGCGGCGCGAGCTTCTCCTTCACCTCTTCGCTGAGGCGCCGGTACCGGGCGTCGGCCGCCTCGTGCAGGTCGCGGACCCGACTGTTGATCTTCATCCGGAGGTCAGGTCGATCAGGGCGGCGACCAGAGCCTCATGGCGCGCACGTCGCTGGGGTAGATCCGTGCTGGCGCCCCGCAGATTGGACGCATAGGTCTGGGCGAGCGGCGCGATCACATCCCCGTCCTCTACCGCAGGCGGATTGGCGCCGGCCTTGATGGCCGCACCGACCCGGTTCAGGAACTGCCGATACGGCCCCGCGAGCGCTGCGGCGTCCGGCAGGCGTGCGCGGTCGATCACCAGGACCGACCACAGGGTGTAGAAATGTCCCTGGACCTTGAAGACCTCGGTCAGGCTCGGATCGGCCTCGAGCATCTCCAGCACATAGGCCTTGATCGCTGCGAACTCCGCCTCGAAATCTTCAAGGACGAACATCGGCTGCTCGTCCAGGTCCTCATACTGGGCGTAGAGATCGTCGATCGCATCTTGGTCGAAGCCGCGCAGGGTCTTCTCAAGGGTGAGGATCATCAGTTCAGAGACGAACTGGACGTCCGCCATCCGCTTGGATCGTGCGCGGGTCATCAGGCCGAACTGCTTCCACTCCCCCGTCTCGGCCTCCGCCTCGGCGGCGTTGACGAACCAGCCGTCGTATTTGGCGTGGCGCAGCTCCTGAGGCGTCAGCTTGCGGGAGTTCCGGTTGATCCGCTCGAAGATGTTCTTGATCGAAGCGTCGGACACATCAGGGATTTGTTCTACAACGATCTCATAGTTCCAGAACAGTTCGCGCTGTTCGCGGCCCAGATCGTTCCACTTCTTCTTCTGGAGGCTGTTGTCCGCGAAGTCCTCCGGAAGGCGGACCTTGTTGGCCCGGAAATCAATGATGGTCTGGAGGCGTTGCTTGCCGTCGACGACGTGGAAGGTCGACTTGCCGTTCTCGTCGAGAGTCTTGTGCAGAAACACCGGCGGCGCCGGGAGATTGTTCATGACCGTGTCCATGAAGAACTCGCGGTCACGGCGGGACCAGACGCTCCGGCGCTGGTAGGGCGGCTCGAGGTTGAGCTGGGACTTTTCGTGCAGGTCCAAGAACCAGCTGATGTCCTGCGGACGTGGGCTTCGCGCCATCTCTTACTCCCCCTGTCGAGGCCAGACTGAACGCCGACGTCTGTGCGGCGCAACACCTGGACTCTCAACCTCCCGTTGCCCGGTTCACACGCGAGCCGTCAACGCATAAGTCTACGCCCGTGTGGAAGACGTGACCCGGGGGCCTACAGGCGGGCCCGCTCGCTCGCGAACTCCATGATGCGGTCAGGCTCGGCAGCGAACCAAGCAAAACTGCCCCATGCTAGGGTCGAAACCGTCTTCTTGAAAGGTGCCCCGCCCCGGTCGAGATAGGCGGTGACATAGGCGATCCGGTCCAGCGGGAAGCCGGTCTCCTGCGCCAGCTCCGCCAAGGCGACGCGCCGACGCTCATTGATTGGGCCGTCGGTCGCCACGACCTCGACGAACACCAGAAGCGGATGAGCCCCGCCGATGTCGGCGAGGATCACGTCCGGCAGATTCTTGTCTGCGACGATGTTGAGGCCAATCGACCGGGCTAGGTCGTCATAGCGGGCGACCACCTTGGCGCTGCTTTCCGAGATGAAGACGACGGCGGGCTCTGCCAGGAATCGCGGCGCGAAATCCTCGACTACGGCCTTGGTGATCAGGGAGCTCGGACCTGGCGACATGCGCCGGGTTTCGCCATTGGGAAACTGCAGAAGCACGCTCTCGTTGTCGGCCCCCGCGCCGCCCCTCACGATGGCTAGGCGAGCCAACGCGCCGGCGCTCATATGTCCGGCCTGCCAAGCGGCGATGGCGGCGTCCAGCGCCTCGCCCGACAGGTCGGGCGCGAACAGATCCGCAAAGCTGGATCCCAGCGCATAGCGAGGCTTGCTCGAGGTGGTCGGCAGGTCGGTGCGCTCTATCACCGCCCCCACAAAGACCAAGCCCTCGCGCAGAGTCTCGTCCCGAATGGGTTCGCGCGTATTGTCCTGATACCAGCGCGCCCCGTCGACGAAACCTCTAGGCTTGAGGATGCCGGCCGCATAGGCCTGCCGCGCCTCTTCACTGGTCTTCGCGGCCTGAAGGTCGGTCATGCGGTAGACGTGTTTGGGGCCAAGCCAGCCATCCTCGCCCTCGACCGCCCCAACATAGAGGGCCGTAAAAACCGTGCTCGCGGCCAGCATCCGGGTCAGATAAGCGCGTTGGGGCGCGCCGGCCGGAAATATGGCCTGGAGGCGCGCCTGTATCTCGGCCCGCTCGAGCAAAGCTCTCATGCGTCCGCCTCGGCATAGAGGCTGGCCAAGGCGCCCTCGAACGCGGGCGTGACCCCGCCTTGGTGCAGAAGGTCGGCCAGCGGCGCTACCTGATCCACGCTCGGCAAGGGCATCGATTCCAGTTCGAAGGCCGAGACCGCCACGCTTCCGCTGATGCAGCGGTAGACCTGATCCAGGGTCGCGCTGTTCAAAACTGCGGCCATCAGTTGCGCAGACACCCTAGGCCGACCGATCGCGCGGACCATGTTGAGATGGTTTTCAACCACGACGCCGCCGTGAGTCCGCACAAAGGCGGCCGGCAGTTCAGCGGCGATCAGGCGGCGAGATTGCTCCTTGGCGGTCGTGCGTTGCACCAGGACGCAGGGGTCCTTGACGATCAACCAGCCGTCCTTTGGTCCAGCATGGAACCAGGGCGAATGATTGCGCTTCTCGGCGCGGAAGCTGAACTGGCCGTTGGCGCTCACGGCCTCGGCCCAGATCAGAGGGTGCCGATCGCGCCCACCGCGTTCACAGAGCTGGTCCTTGAACCGGTTCCAGACCAGCGGACCGGTGGAGACTCTGTACCCCCAGTCGGCGAGGCGCGTCGGCATGCGCGCCGCCGCTTGTGCCAGCCGAGACTGTTCCGGCACCCGCGGCGCCAACCAAGGCGCGTCACGATCCTCGGGCAGCTGAACCGCGCCATTGCGGGTAAGCTTGGCCTCGCCGTCTGCTTCGACGGTGACATAGTGTACATGGAAGGGCTCGGGCGCGCCGCCCTTGCGGAAGACCGCGAGCATCGTCTCCTGCAGAGCGTCTTCGAAGACGCCGCGTCGGCTCTGCACGAAATCGATCGCCTCAGGGGGCGCCGCGTCGGCGAGCAGGCGGCGCAGCGCCGCAAAATACTGCCCGCCCAAGACGCTGGTTGGCGTCAGATAGGCTATCACGCCTCCGGGCCGGGTCCACTGCACGGCGATGTCGGTGAAGACCCCATAGAGATTGGCGTGACCGTAGAGGCTGCGGGAGAAGCGCTGGCGCTGCTCGGCCGTCAGCCGCAGACGCCCGTAGGGCGGATTGCCAATGACCAGATCAAACTCCGCCTTGGGCGGTCGCTCGAGCGTATCGCAAACATCGACCAACCGGGGACCGGCCACCCCCGCCCGTTGGGTCAGAGGCGCCAGCAGGAGATCGAGGCCGGTCTGTGCGAACCCTGCTGCGTGGGGGTCCAGCTCGAGCCCTTTCAGCCGACGGCCGAGGTGGTTGAGGACGGCCTTTGGTGTGGCATCCGGCAGAGCCTCGATGATCCGGGCCGCGACCGGCAGCAGGAAGGCGCCGCCGCCGCAGGCCGGATCCAGGATAGACGCCGTCGTCCAGTCGACCTGAGCCTCTTCGGCCAGCTCCACGAGCCGACTCACGAGGGCCGCAGGCGTATAGAAGGCGCCGAGCGTCGATCGGTCGTGGCTCGGCAGCAGGACCGAATACAGGGATGAAAGGCTGTCGACGGCTTCGGCGCTCGGCAGTTCGGCGGCGGCTCCGCCCAAGGCGTCGGCGAGACTGCGACCGCCGGCGTCCAACGTCCCGAACGGCACGGCGAAGGGCGGGTGGATCGGCGCGTCCGGCGCGGTCAGATCCTTCAACCGGTCAAAGGCGCGGCGCACGAATAGGGCCGCGGTGTCACGGCGCTGGGGCTCAGGGGTCTGGGTGATCCAGGCGCGGGCTAAGGGCCTGATGCGAGCAAGCTCATAGCGAGCGACCGCCGGGTCCGTCGCGAGCGCTTGCTGGGGGACAACCTTCAACTTCGCGATCATGCGATCGGCCATCCTTCGAATCCTGTCGACAACCTAGAGCAATCCGTACCGGATGGCAGCCTCGCACGCTTAAAGACCGGGTGCGTCAAAAACGGTCGCGCGAACAATCGCCGCTTAACGGGTCACAAGGCTCGGGTCGCGCCTGAACCGGTTCAAACCAAGGCGAGACCCTTGGACCCCTCGTTCTCGAGTTCGCCGTCCAGCCATTGCGGCCGCTAGGAACGCTGCGCGCCAATAGCAGACCTCGCCGCGGTCTCCCGGAGGCGACATCCGCGGACACGGCCAAAGCTCTAGGTCGGGGGATCGATCCCTCTATTCAGCCCAAGTGTAACGTTGTTTGAGCTTGCTCATCCGCGCATGCGGCAGGACCTTCCGGTACTGTAGCTGGCCCACGACAATGCCTGGGGCGATGCCTTGCTTCTCCGCGAACTCCACGACTTCATCCGAAGTTCCCTTGAACCGCGTGATGAAACGCGTAAGCGCGTCAGAGGGTATGAGGAAATTGGAGGCCCAGTCATTGGCTTCGGCCTCAAGCTCAGCAGCGACATTGGACATGCCGTTCCCATCGAGGAAGATCTGCTTGCGACTATGAAGCAGAAGATGTGCGCATTCGTGAAAGAAGGTGAACCAGAAGTGGTCGTTTGAAAGATGCCGGGCGGTCTGCTGAATCAGGGCCCTGCGCGGCGTCAGCCACCTAGACACGCCACTGAGCGCGACCTTGGGGAGAGCCTGCTCCAGAATGAAGACTACGCCAGCCTTGGCGCAAAGCTCGCGCATCTGAGGCAAAAAGACTTCAATCGTTTCCCGGGTGAGGCTCCGGATGGTCTTCAACGCCGCAAGAAACGCGCTTCTATCGAACTCTTCCGTCGATATGTCCTCAGCGCGTAAATCTCCGATCCTGAGCCAAGCGAGTACGGCCGCTTCCTCGCTCATGAACGACGGCGAATGACGATAGGCCACGGCCTGGAGTTCGACGAATCTCTCTCTGCAGGCCTCAACACTGCCGCAACCGAAAAATTGCAGGACTTCCCGGACGATCGCTGAACCTTCCTGCGGGAAGTCGATCAGATCACGCTTCGCCAACTCTTTAAGCGGGAAGGTCTGTGCCCACTCGATATGTGGCTCAAGCGCAGCGTCTTCCTTCTCGCGCGCCAAATGAAGGCGATAGCTGGACTCCATACCCATCCAGATCGCTGCAGACGTCTCTGTGACCCGTTCCAACTGGATCGCCGTTTCAGGCTCGATCGGCGCCTTGCCTGAAATGATCTCGGCGATGAGCTTGGCCGATCGGCCACAACGCCGGGCGAGTTCCCGGCCCGAAATGTCCAGCTCATCCAAGAACTCCTGGATAAAGACGCCAGGTGCTGCCGCATAGTCGGGTTGGTAGATATGCCGCTCAGACATGGCGGCCGCCCCTAGGGCGATCGCAGGTCACCCTTCTACTCCGAGAATCTCGATGGCGGTTATCTTTGACAGCTTGATCCCGGCGGGGTGCTGATCTGGTCTGAAGCGGAGTCGACGGGATTGGGCGAGGCTCACGGTGTAGGTTCCTTCCTCGGTAGTCAGGCTGACCGGTGGTTTGCGCGGGACGGCCGCCAAGACCGGCGCGGCGCCGAGCACGCCCATGCGGACGACGATCGACCCTGCGACCTCGACGCCGTACTTGGCGCGCAACGCACTAAGACTGTTGAAGACCGCGCAGGTCTGGGCGTCGCAGAAACTGATCTCCACAATGCGCCGCCCAAGCCACGTTGAATCGTTACGCGTGAGGAAACACCTGTTCGCGGGTCAGAGCAATCCCGGCGGACAGCGTCAGGCGGCCTTGTGAAGGGCCCGATGCCGGTCGATGACGGCGGCGCGAGTCACGCAGACGCAGTCGGCGTGTCGGTCCTCCTCGTAGTGGTCCCCGTAGTCGGGGCCCCATAGGAGACTGAGGAAGTATTGCGGCACCACTCCTACAGCGCCGGTCGTCTGATAGCGCACCATCTCCGTGATCATCATGCAGGCACTGAAAGTGGCCACGAACGGCACGGAAGGACGGAACCCCTCCGCAACGCCGTCGGCCGACAACGCCGCAGCATCTTCAAGCACCGAGCAGATTGGCTTGCCGATCCGTGCGGACAACCAAGCGCGCGAGGCGGGATTGGCGGCGGCGACGTCCGCCTCGGACAGCTCACGCGTCAAGTTTGAAAGACTCTCGACCGCCAACCCCGTCAGCCGCGCCTGCACGACTTCCGCGCGCTCCCCCGCCGGCCTTACATACATGCAGCGCAGGCAGGCGACGGGACCGGGCCAGGGATGGGCGCCGACCTTGCACTCCAACCGCGCGCCGATCGCGCCATCGACGATCAGGGTCGGCCAGAGATCCTGCACCGCATGTCGGGCCTCGACATTGTCGAACCCGCTCAGGACCACCGCCGGCGACCTCCCGGTCCGGTCTTGCATCGCCTCGATGTCGCCCTCGAAAGGCTCGACAGTCAGTTGCGGCCCGAGGAGGCCCGCTAGGAATTTCGCCTTTGAATCCGTGGAAGCGGCCCGCGTCAGCCGCAGACAGGTGCCCCAGTTCTCCTCGCCATAGGTTTGGCGGTCCAGCACCTCGCAGCGGCCTTGAAGCGGCAGCTGGGAGAGGAGGTGAACGACGCCGTTGCCGATGGCCCCCGCTCCAGCCACAAGCAAATCCACTTCCAGAACCGCCGGTAGTTCGGGCCCCGAAGCCGGGTCCGCATCATAGGTCCAGAGCGAGAAGGCGCACCCATCGAGAAGGGCACCCTTGTCTTCACGCAGCTTGAGCAGACGCTTGAACACTTCGCCGACGCCCAAGGAGGCCGCTGCTAGAGCGCCGACCGGGTTGGGGATTTTGCATGTCTGGCTGACCGGTGCGCCCGTAGAGCTCGCGCGGACGCTCCATCCGTCCGAGGTGATGACCGTCCAAGGCAGGTTGGCCCGCGGCGGGCCGCCGATCGACAGGATCGCCGCATATGGGGTCAGATCGATCGGCAAAATCCGAAAGACAGGAACCTCGTCCCAGGCATGTTGCTGCGCCCACGCTTGAAGCTCAGCTTCCAGATCGCTCAGCCCCGCCGGAAGGGCGACGACGAGCGATTTGGTGGTGCGCATGAGCAGAAGCAGTGCATCTCGCGCCATGTCGCGACCATTTGGCGTCCCAAGAACCTCAAGCGATCCGGTAAGCAGGACAGGTTCGGAAACGAATCTCTGAGGTTCGAAATCTGGGTCCGCCAGCGCCGCCGCGCTAGCGGTGAGACGGCTGAAACGATCATCAACGGTCATCGGAACCTCCTCCCACGACGATGAGAGGCGCGGTCCCGCCGGTCAGGGCGACCCTCCACGCCCGTTCCCAGGTTCCGAGGCGACGCCAGCTGCCGTGATCGTGAACATGAAATCCACACCGGCCCGGCGGGGTGTCAGGGTCCCGGGCGAAGTTCGGCGCCACAACCGACAGATATCCAGCCGCTTGGATACCGTACAACCGGTCTGCGTCCGACAGTTCGACCCAGTCGCTCGGATGCGAATGAATCTGGCCCACCAGATAGACGCCGTTCTCGATCATCACGTCGGTGACGTCGTCGAGCAGTTCAGCCGAGATCGACAGATGGTTAGGGGTCTTGACCACGCCAGGACCGCGAAGTCCGACGACGTGAGTTACGATGACCACGCCGGCCATCCGTCGTCCCAACCAGAGGGCGACACCCTCTCGCCCCAGCGCTCCGTCCGGCGCCATTTCGATCAGCGAGGTCCGCAGAGCGGCGGCCGGCAGCCGCCAGAGAAGTGGCGTGTTCAGCATCGGGGGGCGAACCTTCCGGTAAAGTGGCAGTCCAGTTCGTGCTGGAGGGTCACAACGATGAATCGCAGCGGGTTGCCGTGCATATTGAGCCGTTTGGTCGGGTCGGCTTTCCACTCGGGGTGAGTGACGAAGCCCTCCGAGGTCCAGTTCGCGCAGATGTCGTTCGGCGGGCGGAAACCTTGGCCGGTCGGCCAGGCTGACGGAACGTTCACCGCACCTGTCGCGGGATCGACGAACAGGACGCTGGGCGGCCAATCGTCGGAATATTTCGTCCAGGCCAATCGGGCCGTGAACACCTCCTGTTCGTGGCCCTCGGGCGAAAGGGTGACCCACACTTGGAGGTCGCCCTTTCGCTCAAGTCGCCAACGTTGCGCGTCGTCCGCCGCCATGGCCTCGAAATCTTCGTCGAGCATGAGCTTGGCGACGGTCATCAGCCTTGGACGATCTGCTGGCTGAGCTTCAGCGAGAGCGCGCTGGCGTGGCCCGCGAGGACGTCCAGAGTCACGGACAGGTCCTCCAAGCGATCCTTGTGCTGCATCAACACATAAGTGACCTGGTTGCCGCCCTCTTCGCCCTCCTTGAGGCCGAACTTGGCCAAGACGCGCGCCTTGAGCGAGCCCAGGGTTTCAGCCGGAGAGGCGCTCTTGTCCTGGAACGGCTTCCCGGCCGCCGGGTAGGTCACCGTCACGTTCAGTGTCGTCTTGGCCATCGGAATCTCCTGTTGGGCCGGAGGGAACGTCGCTCGAGAACGACGTCATCGATATGGCGCCGACCCGCATCCTTGTCCATCTTTTTGTTTCCTAATAGGCTACATTTTTAGAAACCTGCTATCTGCGCGATCGATCCCCATTTAGCGTCAGGTACCACCCTCCCGCTTGGCCATGCGGCGATCGGCGCCGGCCACGCGGCGCCCGACGGGGCCAAGTTGGTCCTGACGGCAGAATGGGGAAGACGGCATCTGCTCGACGACGCTCTCCGACAGCACCATCTGGGAGATGGGCGGAGCGGCCAGGTCCCCAAGCGCTTCCTCCTCACGCCGCGTTCCGTGGTCTAGGACCTCGCCGAGGTCGAGGCTTGGCTGGCGCTGCGCCGGACACTGCCGGTCCTCCACGCCACGCCGCCCTACGTCCACAAGCGCCGAACGCGGCCCGTTGGAGGCGCGGATCGAAACGAGCCCCGGCCGTTTTCGGGATGCCCAGGGTCAGAGGCCGGATCGAAGAGTTGCGTCACCCCCGTCGCCTAGGAGCAGACCTTCCCAACCGCCGCCTTGAGTCAGAGCAGGGCATTGAGCTCGCACCCTGCTGCGGCTGCAATGTGCGCCAACTGTAAGGATCAGGGGAGCTATCGTACGGCCTCACGTGCATCTACGCATTTATGACGGTCGCAGGTCCACTTGAAGGCCCCTGGACGGCGGACGGCGGCACTTGCGGGTCCGATCAGCCATCAAAGTTTGTTGGGCGTTGGGAGTATAGCCAATCGCTATGTAGGCATCAGAAATTGTACCAAACCGGCGGGTGAAAGTTGAAGGGCTTGGTACGCCGGGCGTCGCGTTGATGAGGTCGGTATTGAGGCGCCCATGTTGCTTCAAAACGTTGCGAAGCATGTCCAGCAGCTCGACAGTTTCATAGCGCGACACCGGGATCGCCTTAGGGGCTCGCTCGATGCGATCGGCGTACGCCTTCTGCACTGGACTTTGGACATAACCAGCAGCTTCGTAGGCCCCTTTCAAACCACCGAAAGCCCGCTTTATCGCAACGTGACCATATCTGCAGTGGTCCCGGACAACGCGGTCGCTCAGCTTGCCCCTCTCCGCTGCTACTCGCTGAAGGTCGGCGATAATTTCCTCCTTCGAAGGCCGATACCTGACGCTCTGGATTTTGGCTTGCACCTGCTCGAAAACATCAGGACCGACTATCGCAGGGCAGGCGTCGGGTGTGACGACCCAGAAGCGCTGATCCACCGGCTCCCGAATACCGCCGAGACGATGCCTGGACTTCCCTTGAGTGAGCCTCCCGCAGTACTTACCGTTGGTCAGAACCTGCCGCACGCGGGCAAGTGTCCAGCGGACGCCAAGTTCGGCCAGGATACCCTCCCGGTTCAGGGCTTCCATGACCGACGTATATGTTGCGCTGGGCGCGAGGAAGTCGTTGAAGATGCGGCGCACGATTTCGACCTCCGTCGAAGGCCCGAATACGAGTCGAGTGTGGCAGTGCTCAGCACTGGCACGTTCCCGGTGATCGCAGATCCGAAGCACAAGTCCTTCCGGATTTACGATAGCCCGACGATAGCCATAGCCGGGCAGGCCGCCGGTCCAATAGCTCCGGTTCCGTAGAACCATCTTCGCCCTCGTCAGACGGGCGCTAGACTCCCTGCTGAACTCGGCTGCCATCGTGCGTTTGACGTGCTTGATCAACCCAGACATGGCCGACCCGTCATTGCGGAACGACTCGGCGCAGTATTCCACAGGCACGCCAGCCTCTTGGCACATGAACTCGTAGTGAGCTGCTTGGTCCGGGTTCTGGAAGCGGCCCCATCTGCTGACATCGTAGACGAGGACGGCCTGAAAGGCCGATTGACCGCCGATTACGGTTCGAAGCAGGTCTTTGAGGGCTTGGCGCTTTTCGATGCCCACCCCGCTGATACCCTCATCAGCGTAGGTCTCAACGATCTGGTAGCCGTGGGCTGCAGCCCAAGTTGCGATAGTCTTCGCCTGGTATTCGAGCGACACATCCTGTCGGTCCGTCGACATCCGCAGATACTGTGCTGCGGGACGGCGGTGGTCGGTTTCTCGCTGATTCATACATCGAAGTGAGCATCGGTCCGTTAACCGACGGTCTGCAATTTATAGTTAGTGGCACGAGAAGCAGATTCATCGCAGCGATCCGCCGTTGAAATGGATAGGTGCCCGCGCTACGACGCCCGCCACACGCCTGTGCGGGTGTGGTGGAATTGGTAGACGCGCTGGATTCAAAATCCAGTTCCGAGAGGAGTGCCGGTTCGACCCCGGCCACCCGCACCAACCCTCAAGATCTTCAACTTGCAGGGTTCATCACACGGCCACTTCCGCTGCCTTCGACCTCGAAGGCCGAGAGGCCGAGACAAGATTCAACGTTTGGCCGAGCTCCAAGAGCGCCGCGCTGACGTGAGTTTCGACGGTTTGAGGGTCGAGTGCGAGATGGCTAGCAATCGCCGGGTAGCTCAGTCCGGCTACCCGGTGAAGCAGAAACACGTCTCTCGTCGTCGCAGGCAATCCCTTGACTGCATAGGCGCAGACTGACGTTGTGTCGTGAGGATCGAAGCTGCCAAACCGCCAGAGCAGTTGATGCCGCCAACGCCACCATTGGGTTCGATCCAGAAACCATAGTTCACGACGACGGGGATCACCCGACGTTCCCCTTGCCGGTCCCCCTAGCTGCGCGGGCGAGTCGCCCTCAAACTCGATCGCGCTTCTACGAAGGGCGGCAGCTAGATGGCTGTCGGTAGCGCGGCGCCTGCTGTGTACGCGGGGCCTCACGTTCTGACGGCATCTCGCGAAAGGAAGCGAGCCGCCTCATCCACGATTTCAGATTCGAGGCCCCCTTCATCATTCAGCAGTCGAGCTACGATCGCCAGCTTATGTGCGACATCCTCGACCGTTCGCGCCGGGAGGGTTCCGATAGCCGCGATGCAGCGAGTCTTGCGCTGATCGAGGTCCTCGAACTGCCCATCGATCCAACCCAGCCGAGATGTGACGGGGTCATCAGATGGTAGTCGTTGGAGTTTGCCAAACTTCCGAAGCACCGCGGCTTCGGCGATCGATCGTTGAGTTGTCAGATGGTTGACCTCTGCATCGAGCGCCCACCATTCCGAGCACCTTGCGGTAAGTGCCCCTTCGCCGCAGACACGCCAACGCGGCCAGGCTGGCGTGACAGCGGCAGCGCTGAGAACGCCACGGCGAGAAAGTGGCGGCAGTCGAGGACCCGGCTCTTTCAATGTGAGCTCCATCGTGGGCGGAACAACGTGTTCAGCTTTGGCCCGATGGATGCCGGCATCCAAGATATATTTGGAGTATATTTGATAGGGCGCTGGGATGTTGAATTTTACAATGCGCTTGTGAATACCCGCCAGTGTTGGGTGCGATGGTGGATCAGCCTCTCGGTGCCGAAGCAGCTACGAGACGTACAATCCAGCGAACTCGGTATCGGCGTAGTAGTGGATCTTGTGGGCCCACAACGGTGCGCGCCCTGGCCGAAGCAGGATCATCGAATGATCCGGAAAACGCATAACCTCGTCCGGCGTGAGGAGGTCCCGCTTCGCGTAGTTCAGCGTACTGGAAACTGAGGAACTCGACTGAGTGCTCCCGCCCTGCACGCTCCAGGAGTTCCCTGAGCTAGTTGTCTCACCGGAGGTGTAGAATGCCTCTGTGCCGACACCCAACGTTCGCGACACCCAGCTAGCTGTCTCGATATCTGCGACGTTGAAAACTTGGATCACTCCAGCGTTGGAAATGAACGTTCCCGAGCCTGCGCCGTAGTTCGCCCTGAGTTGATTGAGGTCTTGGAGGAAGGCCCAAAACTGCACCCCATAGCCAGCCATGAGCCCATAGGCGCGTTCGACTTGGTCAAGTCTCCCCAGCGCGGCGAACTCGTCCAGCAGGAACAGGACGCGTCCTCTCGCCTCGTTGTAAGCGCTTCCCGAACGCGCCAAGTCGCTTAAGGCCTGGGTCACCAGTAGTCGTAGCCAGCGCGAGTATGATGCCAGCCGTTCCGGCGGCAGCACGAGGAAAACGCTAGAGACGTTTTTCTGCAATTCGGCGAATTCAAAATCAGACTGCGCAAGCGCCGCGACCATGCGCGGGCTGTCTAGGAAGTGGGTGTGGCGTTGCGCCGAGGACAGAACCCCGGTCCCTTCTCGATCGCTTTTCCCCAAGTGCCGGTTCGCAGCCCGGGCCACGAGTCCGCCGGCCGCCATATTGCCTTGCATGCTTCTCAACAGAGCTTCAAAGCGGTCGGGCGCAGCCGTCAGGAGATCCCGCACCGCGCCCAAGGTTCGGCCAGTCGGTGGAGCCACGGTTACCACGTGCAGGATGACGCCTGCGATTAGCGCCTTGGCCTCTTCATTCCAGTGCGCTTCACCCGCTTGACCAGGCGGGTCATAGACCAACGCGTCGGCAATCAACGCGGCATCCTCGGCGATATCGAGGCTGTCGGGATCGAGGCAAGCCAAGGGGTTGAACGCGGAGGTTGGTTCGCCGGACACACCGAACGGATCCAATACATGCACGGGGCCGAAGCGCCTTCTGACGCTTGCTGTGATCCGTGCATTCTCGCCTTTCGGATCGATGCATACGACCGATCGAGAAAGTGTCAGCAGGTTGGGGATGATCGCGCCCACTCCCTTTCCAGAACGGGTCGGCGCCAAGGTTAGGAGATGAGCGGGTCCATCGTATCTCATCAACCAACGCTCTGGTGCGCGACCAATAATCAGGCCCTCCGCATTATCCAAATCCCGGCGAGCCTGCCGACTCTCCCCGAACGCGGCGCTCCCGTGAATGGTTGGGGGCGGACCGGAGTCCCCACCCCCCAACCAGGCAAAGTACCCGAACGCACCTCCTCCCACCGTCGCGACGACCAAGGCTATGTGACCCCAAAGCGCGGGAACTGTTTCCGAGCGAAAGCCCAGAGCCCACATGCAGAGCGCAACCACGAAGTTGCCGATCAGCGCCCAGACGATGATCGGCCTGATCGCGGCTAGCCTCCACATCAGTCTGAGACCTTGTTCGCCGTAAAGCTCTGAGTGCCGCGCCGCCGCCAGAGAGCGATGTGAGCCTCGCGATTCTCGCCGGTCATTTGATCGGCCAAGCTAAGGAAAGCCCCCAGCAGAACGGCACGGTCATCCTTCATCAATTCGACCAAATTGGCTTTCTGAACCAAGCCGCCAAGTTCGATGAGATGACGAGTACGCTCGCGACGTTTCACGACCCAAGTCCTCGTATCCTGCCGAGCCCGAATAGCCTCAGCCCGGCGCATCGCTCCCGACGCTCGACGCAACATGGAGGCGGCCACTCGAAGGCGCTTTCTGAGTGCGGCCCTGGCGAAAAAAGAAGGCAGCCCCACGCTGACGCCAACTGTCCGTCGCGTCGTTGTCACCGCTCGTTTCGACGGCCGCTATAAGCGCACCCGCCAACACTTCGACTTCAAGACTGTCCGCTCCAGTCGCCGCGACCAGCTCCCCGAGTTGGCTGATCTTGCGCGCCTTGAGGCCTTTTGCCTTGTCGGCCAGCGCTCGGAGTTCGGCGTCGATATCCCGGGGTTTGCGCACGCTATTACTCCATCAAAGAGCGTCGCGGTCGAGCAGGAACATACCCTATGAGGGCGCTTTTCGCTACCGACTTCAACCTAGGCGAAGGAACTACCTCACGACCAAATAGTTTTGGGAGTGCGCGCTTATACGTCGTGCCGACGTGCTGCTGGGGATGAGGAACGCCGATGGCGATCTATCACTTCTCTGCGAAAGTGATCTCTCGGGCCAACGGTTCGAGCGCCGTGGCGGCTGCCGCCTATCGATCCGCGTCTCGCCTTCATGACGAACGCTTGGATCGATCGCATGACTTCAGCAACAAGGCGGGCCTCATTCATTCCGAGATTCTCGCCCCAAAGCAAACTCCTGAGCGCTGGCAAGATCGAACCACGCTTTGGAATGAAGTCGAGGCTGGCGAGAAGCGAAAGGACGCGCAGCTCGCGAGGGAGGTGGAGTTTTCCATTCCACGTGAGATGAGCCGCAAAGACGGGATCGAACTGGCCAGATCCTTCGTGCAGAAGGAGTTCGTCGACCGGGGTATGGTGGCCGACCTCAACGTTCACTGGGATACCGCCAAGGACGGTTCGCCCAAACCCCACGCTCACGTGATGCTCACGATGCGCGAGGCGCGAGACCGAGGGTTCGGGGCAAAGGTCCGAGACTGGAACGGCGTGGAGCTTCTTACGCATTGGCGCGAAGCTTGGGCGGAGCACGCGAACGAACACCTTGCTCGACTGGATATCGACGCCCGGATCGATCACCGCTCGTTCGTGGAGCGAGGCATAGAACTGGAGCCCCAAGACAAGATCGGGCCAGCAGGTGCGCGGAGAGAGGACCGAGGCGAGGCGGCCGAACGCGCGGCAGATCACCGCGCGATCGCTCGCCGGAATGGCGAGCTGATCGCCGGCAACCCCCACATCGCGTTGGATGCCATCACCCATCAGCAATCGACTTTTACCCGCCATGACCTGGCTCGGTTTGCTCACCGACATTCAGACGGAAAGGAGCAGTTCGACAAGGTGATGAGCGCGATCTCGCTGTCGGCGGATTTGGTCGCCCTCGGCAAAGACGGACACGGTCGTGACCGGTTCACCAGCCGAGACATGTTGGCTGTCGAGCAGAAGCTGGAGCGGTCTGCCTCTCGAATGAGCGAGACCTTTAGCCACGAGCTCTCTGGTCAGCGCGTCGAGCAGGCGATCGAACAAGCGAAGGCGCGCGGTCTGAACATTTCAGGCGAACAGCGGGACGCGTTGGAGAGTGTTACTCGTGGCGGGGATCTTGCCTTGGTCGTGGGCTACGCCGGTAGCGGTAAGAGCGCCATGCTCGGTGCCGCCAAGCAAGCGTGGGAAGCCGAAGGCCTCCACGTTAGGGGTGCCGCCCTGTCTGGCATCGCCGCCGAAAATCTAGAGGGTGGTTCAGGCATTAAGTCCCGGACGTTGGCGAGCCTGGAGCATGCTTGGGTTCAGGGCCGAGAACACCTTACCTCCAATGATGTCTTGGTGATCGATGAAGCTGGTCTCGTCGGCTCGCGACAGATGCAGAGGATCGTAAGCCAAGCGGAGTCCGCCGGAGCGAAAGTCGTCATGGTTGGCGATCCGGAGCAGCTTCAGGCGATCGAAGCGGGTTCTGCGTTTCGGGCGCTCTCTGCGCGCCACGGCGCGGTCGAGATCACGGAGGTTCGCCGTCAGCACGCGGAGTGGCAGCGCCAGGCGACACGAGAGTTGGCGACCGGCCGCACCGAACAAGCAATCGATCGTTACAGCTCTGCCGGCTTCGTCCGTGATCATGCAACTCACGCTGATGCTCGGGTCGCTGTCGTGTCGGAATGGTCTCGGATCCGCGACAGGCATCCAGAAGCCAGCCAGATCATGCTGGCTTACACTCGACGTGATGTCGCGGAGTTGAACACCCTTGCGAGGGAAAGTCTGCGCAGGGCAGGGGCGCTCGGTAAGGACCGCCAGATCGTGACCACCCGAGGCGTAAAGCAGTTCGCCACGGGCGACCGCATCATATTCCTGCGGAACGATCGATCGATTGGAGTGAAGAACGGTTCTTTGGGCGAGGTCGAAGCGGCTGGCCCGAACAGTATGACCGTTCGACTGGACCGTGGAGCGAAAGTCTCCTTCGATCCGAAGTTCTATCCGGACGTTGACCACGGATACGCAGCCACGATCCACAAATCCCAGGGCGTCACAGTCGATAGCGCTCACGTCCTGGCGACCTCTCATATGGACAGGCAAGCCGCCAACGTGGCGATGACACGTCACCGGAGCGGTGTGTTCTTACACTACGGCCGCGACGCCTTCTCGACTCGCGGGCTGCTCACAGCATCCCTCGGACGAGACGGGGCAAAGGACGTCACGTTGGATTACCTGACGGACTTTGCTGAACGACACGGGGGCGTTGTCGATCGATCATTTGACGACAGGCAAGGCCGCTTCCTTAGCCGTGAGCCCAATGGCCTCAGTCCTAAACGGTCGCCCAAAACGGGCGAGCGAGCGCGCGACCTCGGCGATGATGGAGAACGAAGCCGCTGAAAGCATGGCTTCCTCGCGCCTGCGGAAATCTGGCCCGTCGATCGTTTCCCGATGACGACTGAGTGCGGAAATCTGCCCTGCACAACAGCCACGAAGACCAAGCGTAAGGTCACAGCACCTCAAGCTTTCGCAAGACCGTTACGGCTTCGGGGATGTACGTCTGGCACAGGCCAGCCCGCATTCAACCCAACTCGCTTCCTTCGCCTGCGGCTCCGTGCAGCTCCGTTCCCTGACGGGCGCTTCGCGGGGTTTGATCGCGGGCTTCACGGCCCGCGCCGGCCTCTCCCCATGAAGCCGCGGAATGGTCCGCGGCATCCAGAAGGAGACCGCCATGACCGCCCAATCTCTTCCTCTCGGCCGCAAGCCGACCCACCGCCTCTTCCGTGTCGTCGGCGACAGCGAAAACTCGATCTGGACCCCCATCGGTGCAGCTTGGCCGAACAAGGATGGCCAAGGCTTTAGCATCAACTGCGAAGCCATGCCGCTTTCGGGTCGCATCGTGATGCGCGCCATCACCGAAGGGTCGGTGGCGGGATGACCGCCGAGCGCAGCATCGAGGTTCACGCCCTGCATTGGCGGGGCGTGGACTTCGAGATCACCTTTGAGCGCGACTGGCTCAGCATCGTGCGGGTGCACGATCTGGCGGCGTCGCATCTTACCGTCACCACCCTCCAGCCGAAGCGCGCGCCTCTGCCGATCACTGAAACCGGCTACCGCTCGCAGTTCCTCCACGCCATCGATGTTGATGCGGCAGGCGGCCCTGTTGCCTATGTGGAGGCTTGGCTCCGCGCCATGGGGCAGTCCCGCGAATGGCTGGCCTACGAACAAAACAGCCGACAACTGTCGTTGTTCTAGCTTGACCTTCTCAGACTCCCGCTGATCGAAGCAGGGCTAGGCCTGCTCCGGAAATAGGCCGGGCATCCAGCGCCCGGCCAGGGCGGCGGGAAAGCCGAGGCGAAGCGGGGCGCGGCTGCTTTCGGCCAGCAGGACGCCGGACTTGGTCAGGGGCTCCAACAGACGCCGGCTGTGCCGGTCGGTCATGCCGCCCAGGATGCCCGACACCTCGCCGCGCGGGAGTTCACCGCGATAGAGGATGGCGCTGACGATGGCACCCACCTTGGGATTAAGGTTGCCCAATTTGGCTTCCTCCTCGATCCAGATCTCGATCCGTTTGCGAAGACGCTCGGGTTCGATGAGCCCTTCCATGAAGTCGACCTGGTCGATGCAAGTCTTCAGGAAGAACACGGTGAAGGATGCGAGGGCTGCGTGGCTGAGCGCGCCGCGCCCGTCGAGGTCGCCCCGGCGCGGCTGATCACAGCTGGCTAGGTGGGCCTTGTAGGCCTCGACGTTTCGCGCGAGCCCCCGGGAGACCGACCACACGGCGCCGGAGTCGACGGACTCAAGCAACAGGGCATGCGACATGAGCCGCCCGACGCGCCCGTTGCCGTCCATGAAGGGGTGAATCCACGCGAGCCGATGGTGAGCGGCGGCTGTGGCCACCGTCGTCTCGTTCGCGCCGAGGCGGGCATAGACGGCCTGGAACCGATCCATGAAGCGCGGCACCGCGCCCGGGCTTATGGCTCGGTGCCGGCCGACCTGAACGTCCAGTTCCCGATATTCACCCGGAACCACCGGCACGCGACGTCCGTCGGGATATTCCGCCCAGCGCAACTCTTCCGGCATGGCGGTATAGAAGCGGTCGTGGGTCTCCCGGATGCCTTCGATGGCGGCGGCACGGCCCCGCAGACCGCCTTCGTCGATCCAGCGCTGGACCTCGATGTGGGCCCTGGCTTCAAGCTGGAGGTCACGCTTTTCGGCGTCGGCGCTGTAGTCGTCGTTGAGCGCACGTTCGATATCGACCGGGTGGGTGTTATGGCCCTCGATCAGGTTGCTGTAATAGCAGTTCATCGCCCTGACGAGGGTCGCTAGGGACACGAAGATCGGGGCGGGAAGGCTGCGCTTGAAACCCGCTGACCGTTTTGCCAGTTCAAAAGCGAGTTCCGTCGCCTCCTCGCGCCCCTTGAACCCTTCCCCAAGTTGGGTAGGTTCCATGACGCTCACGGTCTCGCCATCGTCGCGAATCGCCTTTTTGTCCGGCTGAATGTCCGTTTCCATGTCCGGTTTCCTTAAGGCTAGAAATCCAGTCGTATCACCGATTTTCTGGATTATGAAGCCTAGGCAGGAGCCGCTTCGATGTCCGGATAAATGTCCGCTTGATGTTCGGTTTGCCGACCATATGGAGGTTGACCATCTCCCTAGCGCATTGGTTAGCACATAATTCTTTATGGTCCGATAAAAGCCTTCTGTTACTGATACTTAGTATAACCTGGATCTGACTCAAAATCCGGTTCCGAAAGGAGTGCCGGTTCGACCCCGGCCGCCCGCACCATCTATTTCAGGCCGGTCGCGCGGCGGCCCCCTGGATTGCGATGGCGGAAAGGTCCGTCCCCACATCGACCCTGTCGCCGGCGGATTTGCGTTCCGAATAGCGATCGACCAGCTGGACCGCGTGCGGGCGCAGCAGGACGGTGAACCGTACCAGTTCCTCCATCACATCGACGATCCGGTCGTAATAGCTGGACGGTTTCATCCGGCCGTCGTCGTCGAACTCGCCCCAGGCCTTGGCCACACTGGACTGGTTGGGGATGGTGAACATCCGCATCCATCGGCCGAGCAGGCGCAGGGTGTTAACCGCATTGAAGCTCTGCGAGCCGCCCGAGACCTGCATCACCGCCAGGGTCCGCCCCTGGGTGGGGCGTCGCCCGCCGAAGCTGAGCGGGAGGTGGTCGATCTGCAGCTTCATGATGCCGGAGACCTGGCCGTGCCGCTCCGGACTGCACCAGACCATGCCTTCGCTCCACATGGCGTGTTCGCGCAGCTCGTGGACGGCGGGGTGATCGTCGGCGGCGTGCAGATCGGTCAGCGGCAGGTCGCGCGGGTCGAAGATACGGGTTTCGCAGCCCATCAGCCGCAGCAGCCGCGCCGCCTCCTCCACACACAGGCGCGAGTACGACCGTTCCCTCAGCGAGCCGTAGAGCAGCAGGATGCGAGGCGGGGGATCGGTCGGGCCCAGGCCCCTTGCCGGGAAGCGACGGAGGTAGGCCGGGTCGAGCGCCGGTAAACGGTCGGGGTCCGGCAGGTCGCGCAGGCGCCCGCCGGCAGGGGCTTCGACCATCAGCGAACTCTCCGGCCTTCGGGGTCGATGACCACCTCGCCGTCTTCCTTGACGAAGGGCTTCAGCCCCTCATCCGGCAGCAGGTCGAGCACGGCCTCCGAGGGACGGCAGAGGCGCACGCCCCTCGGCGTGACGACGATCGGACGGTTGAGCAGGACGGGGTGGGCCTCGATCGCATCCAGCAGCCGGTCGTCGTCCAGTGTCGGATCATCCAGTCCCAGCTCGGCGAAGGGCGTGCCCTTTTCGCGCAGCAACGCCCGCAACGGCACGTCGGCGCGGGTCGCCAGGTCCCGGACCTCGGCGCGGCCGGGCGGGGTCTTCAGATATTCGATCACCCGCGGCTCGATCCCGACGTGCCGGATCAGGGCCAGGGTGTTGCGCGACGTCCCGCAGGCGGGATTGTGGTAGATGACGACGTCCATGGGGCCTCAGGCGCGACAGGGTGAGAGTTGGGCGATCAGGGGCTCGCAAAGGCCGGCGCGGCCCTGGCAGCAATCGTTCAGCAGGAACTGGACGAGGTCGCGCAGCCGGTCGAAATCGGCGCGATAGATGATCGAGCGGCTGCGCCGCTCGGCGGTGATCAGGCCCGCCCGCGACAGCACCCCGAGATGGGCGGACAGGGTGTTGGCGGGCACGGCCAGCCGGGCGGCGATATCGCCCGCGGCCAGCCCCTCGGGCTCATGGCGCACCAGCAGGCGGAAGGTCTCCAGCCGGGTGGTCTGCGCGAGCGCCGCAAGCGAGAGCATGGCGGTTTCTGATTCCATATTTCCAGTATAGTGGAATTAACTTGCGTCTCAAGGGCGGGCCTGCTTTTCGTCGGCGCGGACCACGAGGAAAGCCCCGCCATGCCGGCCTTCGAACGCTATCTGTCGCTCTGGGTCGCCCTGGCGATCCTCGCCGGACTCGTCCTGGGTCAGATTGCGCCGGGAATCGTCGGCTATCTCGCAGGGCTGGAATACGGCTCGGTCAATTTCGTCGTCGCCGTCCTGATCTGGTTCATGGTCTATCCGATGATGGTGGCGGTGGACTTCTCCAGCCTCGCCCGGGTGCACCAGAGACCCAAGGGGATGATCATCACCCTGGCGGTGAACTGGCTGATCAAGCCCTTCACCATGGCCGCCCTCGGCGTGCTGTTCTTCGAATGGGTCTTCGCCCCCTTCATCGAGCCGGGCACGGCCGGTCAATATATCGCCGGCCTGATCCTGCTGGGCGCGGCGCCCTGCACGGCCATGGTCTTCGTCTGGTCGCAGATGACCCGGGGCGACCCGAACTACACCCTGGCCCAGGTGTCGCTGAACGACGCCATCATGGTCTTCGCCTATGCGCCGATCGTGGCCCTGCTGCTGGGGGTCACCGACATCACCGTGCCGTGGGAGACGCTGGTCCTGTCGGTGGCCCTTTATGTCGTGATCCCGCTGGCGGCGGGCGCCATGACGCGGATGCTGATGACCCGACGGGCCGCCAGCGCCGAGGTGGCGGAGGCGGCGGTGGGCGCGTTCACGTCCCGGATCAAGCCCTTGTCCATCTTCGGCCTGCTGGCGACCGTGGTGCTGCTGTTCGGCTTCCAGGGCGAGGTGATCCTGTCGCGCCCGCTCGTCATCGGGATGATCGCCATCCCGCTGCTGATCCAGTCCTACGGCATCTTCGCCGCCGCCTACTGGGCCGCGAAGGCGTGGCGCGTGCCGCACAATATCGCCGCGCCCTGCGCCATGATCGGCACCTCGAACTTCTTCGAACTGGCCGTCGCCGTGGCCATCGGCCTGTTCGGCCTGAGCTCGATCGCGGCCCTGGTCACCGTGGTCGGGGTGCTGGTCGAGGTGCCGGTAATGCTGTCGCTGGTGTGGTTCGCCAACCGCACCAGCCACTGGTTTCCGGCGGAGGAGACCCCGGTCGGCGCGGCCGGAAAAAACCAGCGGGACTGAGGCCCATTCCGCCCCGGCGCGGTTGCGTCCCGGGCCGGTCGCCCCATCTGCCCCCGATGACCTCCCCCGCCGCCGCCGTCGACAAGCCTGCGTTCAAGGGGCCGGGATTCCCCGAGTTCGTGGCCCTGATCGCCATGATGATGGCGCTGAACGCCCTGGCCATCGACTCCATGCTGCCCGCCCTGCCGGCCATCGGCGACGCGCTGGGCGTGACCTCGGAGAACAGCCGGCAGTGGGTCATCACCGCCTATCTGCTCGGCTTCGGCGTGACCCAGATCATCTACGGTCCGCTGGCCGACCGGTTCGGCCGCAAGCCGGTTCTGATGGTCGGCCTGGCCCTCTATGTCCTGTTCAGCGTGCTCGCGGCCTTCTCGCCGACGTTCGAACTGCTGATCGCCGCGCGGGTCGGCACAGGGATCGGCGCCGCCGCCCTGCGCGTGCTGGCCGTGTCGATCGTCCGCGACCGCTATTCCGGGCGGACCATGGCCCGGGTCATGTCGCTGAGCTTCCTGGTCTTCCTCGGCGTGCCCATCCTGGCCCCGGCGCTGGGCCAGCTGATCCTGACCGTGGCGCCCTGGCCCTGGGTGTTCGGCGTGCTCGCCGTCGGCGGCGCCGCCTTCGCGATCTGGGCCGCCATCCGCCTGCCCGAGACGCTCCATCCCGAAAACAGAATGCCGATCCAGGTCGGCCGCATCGCCTCGGCCTTCCGCGAGGCCCTGAGCAACCGGCAGTCGATGGGCTATACCCTGGCCATTACCGCCATCTCGGGGGCCCTGTTCGGCTTCATCAACTCCAGCCAGCAGATCTTCTTCGACGTCTTCCACGAGCCGCAGCTGTTCACGGTCGTGTTCGGCGCGGTCGCCGGCGGCATCGCCGTGGCGTCGCTGCTGAACGCGCGGCTGGTGGAGAAGCTGGGATCACGGCTGATCTCGCACACGGCCCTGCTGGGCTTCATCACCTTCTCGGCCATCCATGCGGCGGTGGCGATCACCGGGCATGAGACAATCTGGACCTTCGCGGTACTTCAGGCCCTGACCATGTTCTGCTTCGGTTTCATCGCCGGCAATTTCGGCGCGATGGCGATGGAGCCGATGGGCCATATCGCCGGCACGGCGTCTTCGGCCCAGGGGTTCATCTCCACGACCTTCGGGGCCTCGCTGGGTTTCCTGATCGGTCAGCAGTTCAACGGCTCGGCCGCCCCCATGACCATCGGCTTCGTCGCCCTGGGTCTGGCGGCGCTGGCAAGCGTCCTGTTCGCCGAGCGCGGACGGCTGTTCAAGGCGCGCAACCGGCCCCCGGTTTTGGCGCCCTCTTGATCTTTTTGCCCTGCCGGGGCGTTGTCCCGGCGGGAAACAAACCCGGCCGGACCGACCGCACAAGGTCGGCGGGGCCTTTGGTCAAGGACGCTCAATGATCCGCAAGCTTGGAATGGTCTCCACAATCGCGCTCGCCGCGGCCCTGGGCGGTTGCGCCATGATGCCGGGCTTTGGTTCGGGCTTCGGCCCGGGGTCGGACATGCCGCCGGTCGCGGCCCCGGCGACGGCGCCGATCCAGTATGTGCGCGACGTCCATTCCCATGCGCGACCCGAGATCGCCCGGGTCAAACACATCGCCCTCGACCTGACCACCGACTTCGCGACCGGCACCCTGTCGGGCACGGCGGCGCTGGACATCACGGCCGAGTCGGGCGCGACCGAGATCATTCTCGACGTCCGCAACCTCGACATCCAGGAGGTGCGGGACGCGTCGGGCGCTCCGCTGCAGTTCCGGACCGGCGCTGAATCCCCGCACATGGGCCAGCCGCTGACCATCCGCTTCCCGGCCTTCGCCGCCGGCGAACAGCGCCGGATCATCATCCGCTACGCCACCCGGCCAGACGCCGCCGCCCTGCAATGGCTGACCCCGGCCCAGACCGCCGGCGGCCAACAGCCCTATATGTTCAGCCAGGGCCAGGCGATCCTGACCCGGACCTGGATACCCACCCAGGACAGCCCCGGCATCCGCCAGACCTGGGACGCCCGCATCACCGCGCCGTCCACCCTGAAGGTGGTGATGAGCGCCGAGGGCCTGACCACCAGCGGCGAGGCCGCCGGGCCCGGCATGACGGCCTGGCGGTTCCGCATGACCAATCCGGTGCCGCCCTATCTGATCGCCATCGGCGTCGGCGACGTCGCCTTCCAGGCCATCGACGAGCGCACCGGGGTCTGGACCGAGCCCTCGATGCTGGCCGCCGCCCATGCCGAAATGGTCCCGACTGCCGAGATGGTCGATGAGGCCGAGGCGCTCTACGGCCCCTATCTCTGGGGTCGCTACGATCTGCTGATCCTGCCGCCCAGCTTCCCGTTCGGCGGCATGGAAAACCCGCGCCTGACCTTCGCCACCCCGACCATCATCGCCGGCGACCAGTCGCTGGTCTCACTGGTGGCGCACGAGCTGGCGCACAGCTGGTCGGGCAACCTCGTCACCAACGCCACCTGGGACGACTTCTGGCTCAACGAGGGCTTCACCGTCTATTTCGAGAACCGGATCATGGAGGCGGTCTATGGGCCGGAGCGCGCCCTGATGCTGCGCTCGCTCGGCTGGGGCGATCTCCAGTCCACCTTGGCCGACCTGCCCGCCGCCGACACCCGACTGAAGCTCGACCTGGCCGGGCGCGACCCCGACGAGGGCCTGACCGACGTCGCCTATGAGAAGGGCGCGGCCTTCCTGAACACGATCGAACGCATCGTCGGCCGGGAGCGGTTCGACGCCTGGCTGAAGGGCTATTTCGAGCGCAACGCCTTCCGGCCTATGACCACCGAGATGTTCCTCGAGGACATCCGCACCCATCTGGTCACGACCCGCGCCCTGGAAGACCAGCTGATGATGGACGCCTGGATTTATCAGCCGGGCATGCCGTCGAACTGGGTCCCGCCGGTGTCGGGCGCCTTTGCGCCGGTCGACGAAGCGGCCCGGTCGTTCCACGCTGGCGGTCCGGCCTCGGCCATCGCATGGTCCGGCTGGTCGACCCAGGAGCGCCAGCGCTTCCTGGCCTGGCGGCCCGAGGGCCGCGCCGCGGGTTCCGACTGGCTGACCCCGGCCCAGCTGGCGGATCTGGAGGCGACACTGAAGCTGCGCGAGGAGGGCAATGCCGAGGTCGTCTTCGCCTGGCTGCAGATCGCGGTCCAGCACCGCTACCAGCCGGCCGTGCCGACGCTGGAGCGATTCCTGACCACCATGGGCCGGCGCAAATTCGTCCTGCCGCTGTTCACCAGCCTGTGGGCCGAGAGCGACTGGGGCCGGGCCATCGCCACCCCCCTCTACGCCCGCGCTCGCCCCGGCTATCACCCGGTGACGACCAATTCGGTCGATGCCGTGGTGGGACGGCCCGCCGCCTGAGGCTGCCGCCGGTCGGTTCATCACGAAGGACACTTCGTGCCCTTTGTGATGAACCCACGCCTCTCCGACCTGCTCCCCTCTCTGTGACTTCCCCCAGCCTTGGCTTCCGCCC
The DNA here is from genome assembly GCF_002343105.1 of Brevundimonas sp. UBA2416. NCBI lineage: Bacteria > Pseudomonadati > Pseudomonadota > Alphaproteobacteria > Caulobacterales > Caulobacteraceae > Brevundimonas > Brevundimonas sp. UBA2416. Next base: position 52,133 of record NZ_DDRM01000009.1, on the reverse strand, counting down.
TTCAGGCCACTAGGTTCCGCCCGACAAACGGCGGCCAACGCCGACACGCGCTTTCAGGAGACGCCCCATGCACGACGCGCCCCAAACCGACGCGGCCGCCCGCCTCGACAAGGAAAACCCGCTCGGCGTCGACGGCTTCGAGTTCGTGGAGTTCACCGGTCCGGATCCCGCGGCCATGGTCGCCCGGCTGGAGCTGATGGGTTTCACCGCCACCCATGTGAACCCGGCCAATGACGTCGTGCGCCTGAAGCAGGGCGACATCACCCTGCTGGTCCACCGCTCGCCCAAGGGTCAGGCCGCCGACTTCGCGGCCGAGCACGGCCCCTCGGCCAACGGCATGGCCTTCCGCGTCCGTGATGCGAAATCGGCCTTCGAGGGCGCGGTGTCGCGCGGCGCCAAGCCGGCCGAAGGGCACGACGGCGGTGCCCTGGCCGGCGGCTATGCCTATGTGCTGCAGGGCATCGGCGGCTCGCTGCTCTACATCATCGACGCCTATGGCGAGGCCGGCTCCCTCTATGAGGGCTGGGACGAGATCGAGGGCTGGGAGGAGTCCGAGCGCAAGAATTCGGTCGGCCTGTTCAGTCTCGACCACCTGACCCACAACGTCCGGCGCGGCCAGATGCGGACCTGGTCCGGCTTCTACGGCGACGTCTTCGCCTTCGAGGAGCAGAAATATTTCAACATCAAGGGCAAGGCGACCGGCCTGCTGTCCCAGGCCATGATCGCGCCCGACCGCGCCATCCGCATCCCCCTGAACGAGAGCCAGGACGACAGCTCCCAGATCGAGGAATTCCTCCGCCGCTACAACGGCGAGGGCATCCAGCACATCGCCCTGGCCACCGACAACATCTTCGAGACGGTCGAGGAGCTGAAGCGTCGCGGCATCCCCTTCCAGGATACGATCGAGACCTATTTCGACCTGATCGACAAACGTCTGCCGGGCCACGGCGAGGACGTGGCCCGCATGCGGCTGAACCGCATCCTGATCGACGGCTCGGACGAGGACGGCCTGCTGCTGCAGATCTTCACCCAGGACACCTTCGGTCCGATCTTCTTCGAGATCATCCAGCGCAAGGGCAACCAGGCGTTCGGCGAGGGCAATTTCCAGGCCCTGTTCGACTCCATCGAGCTGGACCAGATCCGGCGCGGCGTCATCAAGGTGGATGCCTAAGCCGCCGTCATGGCTCCCTTACCTCGGCCCGCTGCTCGCGGCCGGGGTCGGGGCGGCGGTCGGCGAGTACGGCCTCGGCGGGGGGTTCTGGACAGTGCTGATCGCGGCGCTGGTCGGCGGGTTCGCGCCGATCGTGGGGTACCGCGTGTGGAAGTGGCGGTTTCAGCGGCGGGGGTAGGGCTGGCTTCAGGATGCGGGGGTCGGCGTCAACGGCCCCCAGCACGCCAGTAGCGCCGATACCGCGTCATGCCCCCAACGACTGTAGTCGTTGCCTCCGGCCACCTCCACCGAGGCATAGGAACCGTCATCGGTCTCGGACGCGAACGCCAGACGGGTCGAGAAGCCGTCCTTCCTTGTCGGCGACATCGGCAGGGCCGCGCCGGGCTCGCCGCCATGAGCGACGGATGGCATCGGCCGGACCCGTATCGGCGGCAAGGTCGCGAAAGACAGCGCGATCGTTCGCAACGCGGGACAGGCGTCGGAGTGGATGGTTTCAGCGCCTCTTTCGGAAGTTCGCGTCGCCGTCCACGAGCGGCTTTCCAGCTCCGCCCCGGTTCGCGCGTAAACGGGTAGTCCCGCTTCGATGACGATCGAATAAGCGATTGTGTGCGGTCGGTCTTCGGCGACCGATATGGTCACCAACCGGTCGGAAAATATCTGGCGATCCTGCGCGCCCGCAATGACTGGCGCGCTCACCAGCACCGCGAGGAAGCCTAGTCGGACGAAGCTGCGGCAGGCCATCATCGGCTCCTCTTCGGGCCGGGCACGATGCCATCAACGGAGTGTGGTTGCCACTTCCCACGGGAGGCGATGGAACGCCTTGTCATCGCGGCGTCCGGGATGACAAGAACCGGGTTCCCTCAGTGAAAATCCCGCGACCCCGGCAGCACCTGCACATCCCGCGGATGGCGTCCCCGCGCCGGCGCGTGGCCTGAGCCCGGCGCGGCGTCCGGGGTCAGCTGGCCCAGCATCGGGGTCCAGTCCTCCAGATGGTCGACGACCAGATGGGTCACGCCCTCGGCGGTCTGGACCTTGCCCCGCGCCAGCACCATGCGGGCACCCATCGCCACAGGCCGGAACCGCTCGAACACATCGGGCCAGAGGACCAGATTGGCCACGCCGGTCTCGTCCTCGAGGGTCATGAAACAGACGCCCTTGGCCGTGCCGGGCCGCTGGCGGACCAGCACCACCCCGCCGACCACGACGCGCCGGCCGTTCGCCAGCCCCGGATAGGCCTTCGCCGTCAGAGCCCCCACGCCCGTCAGCCGGTCACGCAGGAAGGCGACCGGATGGCCCTTCAGCGACAGGCGGATGGTCTGGTAGTCGCCGACCACCTCCTCCGACGCGGCCAGAAGTGGCAGGGCCTCGGGCGGACGGCCGTCGGCCTCGTTCAGCCCCATGGCCTCGAACAGGGGCGCGGACGACGCCGGGGCCGACCCCCTGGCCGCCCACACCCCCTGCCGACGGGTCAGGTCGAGCGAGCCGTATGCGTCCGCCTCGGCCAGCCGGTCCAGCGCCGGGGGCGTCAGGGCGGCGCGGCGGCGCAGGTCGTCGAGATCGGCGAACGGCCCGTCGGCGCGGGCTTCCATGATCGCCTCGGCCCAGACCGACTTGAACCCGTCGATCGACCGCATCCCCAGCCGCAGCGCCCGCCGCCGCCGGCGCGGGCGCGGCTCCAGGGTGGCGTCCCAGTCGCTGGCGTTGACATCGGGGTGCCGCACCTCGACGCCATGTTCGCGCGCGTCGCGGACGATCTGGGCCGGGGCATAGAAGCCCATCGGCTGGCTGTTCAGCAGACAGGCCGCGAAGACATCGGGATACAGCCACTTCACCCAGGCCGAGACATAGACCAGATGGGCGAAGGAACAGGCGTGGCTCTCGGGGAAGCCGTATTCGCCGAAGCCCTTGATCTGGTTGAAACAGTTCTGCGCGAAATCGGCGTCATAGCCGCGCGCGATCATCCGCCCGACCATCTTCTCCTCGAAATTGCCGATCGTGTCGTTGTGCCGGAAGGTGGCCATGGCCCGGCGCAGGCCGTTGGCCTCCTCGCCGGTGAACTCGGCCGCGACCATGGCGATCTTCATCGCCTGTTCCTGGAACAGGGGCACGCCCAGGGTCTTGCGCAGCACATTGGCCAGTTCGTCCGGATCGGCGGCCGAGCCCGGCATGGAGAAGTGGTAGCTGCCCGCGCCGTGCCGCGCCTCATGGGTCCGCCGCTCCAGCCGCCGCTGCAGATAGGGGTGCACCATCTTCCCCTGGATCGGACCGGGCCGGACGATGGCGACCTGGACCACCAGATCGTAGAACTCCACCGGCCGCAGCCGCGGCAGCATCGACATCTGCGCCCGGCTCTCGACCTGGAAGACCCCGACCGAATCCGCTTGGCACAGCATGCGATAGACCCCGCGCCGTTCGACCGGCACGGCCGCGGTGTCGGGCAGGGGCCGGCCGTAGGTGGTCTCGATCATCCGGAACGCCCGCTTCATCGCCGTCAGCATGCCCAGCGCCAGCACATCGACCTTCATCAACTTGAGGAAGTCGATGTCGTCCTTGTCCCATTCGATGAAGGTCCGGTCGGCCATGGCCGCATTGCCGATGGGCACGATCTCGATCAGCGGCGTCTGGCTGAGCACAAAGCCGCCGACGTGCTGGCTCAGATGGCGGGGGAATTTGATCAGCTCAGCGGTCAGTTCGAGGGCCAGTTTCATCCGCACGTCGTCACGGCTCAGCCCGGCCCGGTCGACGTGCTCGTCCTTCACCTCCGAGCCCCATGACCCCCAGACCGTGTCGGCCATCCGGGCGGTGACGTCCTCGGTCAGCCCCAGGGCCTTGCCCACGTCGCGGATCGCCGAGCGCGGCCGGTAGTGGATGATGGTCGCCACAATCCCCGTCCGGTCGCGGCCGTAGCGCTGATAGACGTACTGCATCACCTGCTCGCGCCGCTCGTGCTCGAAATCGACGTCGATGTCGGGCGGCTCGGACCGGTTCGAGGAGATGAACCGCTCGATCAGCACCTCCTGCCGGGTGGGATCGACATTGGTGATCCCCAGACAGAAACAGATCACCGAATTGGCCGCCGAGCCGCGCCCCTGGCACAGGATCGGATCGGGCCGGGCGCGGGCCCAGGCGACGATGTCGTTCACGGTCAGGAAATAGGGGGCGTATTTCAGCTCCCGAACCAGCCGGAGCTCCTTCAGGATGATCGCCCGGATCGCCTTCGGGACGCCGCCGGGCCAGCGCGACCGCGCGCCCTTGAGCGTCAGCCGGGCCAGCCAGCCCTGGGCGGAATAGCCCGGCGGGACCGGTTCGTCCGGGTACTGATAGCTTAGCTCCCTGAGCGAGAAGGTGCAGGCCCGCGCCACCGCCATGGTCCGCGCCAGCGCCGCCTCATGCCCCCGGAACAGCCGCGCCATCTGCGCCGGCGGCTTCAGATGCCGTTCGGCATTGGCCTGCAGCCGCCGTCCGGCCCTGTCGATCGTCGTGCCCTCGCGGATGCAGGTCAGGACGTCCTGCAGCGTCCGTCGGTCGGGGTGGTGGTACAGCACGGCGTTGGTGGCGATCATCGGCGCCCCCGTGCGATGCGCCATCGCCGCCAGCCGGTTCAGCCGCTTGCGGTCGTCGCCCCGCCACAGCGGTGCCGCCGCCAGATACAGGTCGTCGGGCCAGCGCCTTCGCCAGGCCGCCAGCCGCGCCTCGAACGCCCCATCGGGCTGCTCTGGCGCCGGGGCGAGCGCGATCATGCCTTCGCCCATGGCTACGGCCTGTTCGAAGGTCAGCCGCGTCTCGGCCTTTTCAATACGGTCGGCCTCGGGATCGGCGCCCGCCTGCGGCACCGCCTCGCTCTTGCCCAGCGACAGCAACCGGCACAGCCGGCCATAGGCAGCCCGGTTGCGCGGAAAGACGATCAGCTCCGTCCCGTCGGTGAAGCCCAGCCGCGACCCGACGACCAGCGGGAGGTCAACGTCCTCCGCCCCCATCAGCGCCCGCACCATGCCCGCCAGCGTATTGCGGTCCGCCACCCCGACGGCGGCCAGCCCCAGCGATTTCGCCTGCATCATCAGCTCGCCGGGATGCGACGCCCCCTCCAGAAAGCTGAAATTGGTCATGGCCCCGAGCTCGGCATACTGGCCGTCCCAGCCGGTCACGGCAGCACCCCGTGCATCCACCACGACGGCGCCCGCTCCTCCGCCGCGCCGGAAAACTCGCGGCCATAAAGCCCTTCCCGGAACAGCCAGTAGCGCCCGCCCGCGTCATCCTCGACGCGATAGTAGTCGCGCGTGCGCACCTGCCGGTCGTCCGGCCGGGGCCGCCACCATTCGGGCGACAGCCGTTCGGGCCCGTCGGCGCGGGTCACCCGCCGCGACAGCCTGCGCCAGGTGAAGCGGGCCGGGGCGCCGTCGGGCAGTTCGGCGATGGCCTCCACCGGCTCCGGCGGATCAAGCAGCAGGATGGGGCGGCGTCCCGCATCGCCGTTCGCCGCCGCCGGCGACCGCCCCAACGCCGGCCGCCACCGCTCGGCCCGCTCCGGAATCCAGCTGTCCACCGGCTCGGGCGTCAGCACCCGGTCCTCGCCCAGCCGCGCCGTCAGCCGGTCGATCAGGGCGGCCAGGCTCTCGGCCTGTTTCGCTTCCGCCTCGCTCTCCAGCGCGCCCTGCCGCGGTGTCATGAGCTCGACGGCGTCGGCGGTCAGCATCAGGGCGTCGAGGCCGAAGCCCAGTTCGAGCCGCCCCAGCCCCGCCTCGCGGAACAGGCGCAGCCAGATGGCCGCGTCCCGCCCCGGCCGGCCCATGCGCACGGACAAATGCGTCGTCCCGCCGTCGGACCGGAAGCCGGTCAGGGTCAGGGCCTTCGCCCCCTGCCCGTCGCGCACCAGCGGCGCGGACAGGTCGGCGGCCAGTTCCGCCAGCCGCGCCGCCACGCCCTCGATATCCTCGACCGGCTCCATCCAGGTCCGCCACGCCCGGTATTTCGGCGGCGGCCGCACCGGCGTCAGGGCCTCGCCCGCGAACCCCAGGGCCTGATCCAGCCGCTGGACCAGCCCCACGCCCGCCCCGTCGCGGAACCGCCGCGCCAGCCCCGCCCGCGGCATGGGATAGAGGTCGCCGATCCGCTTCAGCCCGAACCGCCGCGCCTGCGCCAGCGTGTGCGCGTCAATCCGCAGGGCCTCGACCGGCAGGGGCGCCAGTCGGTCCCGGACGGTGTCCTCGTCCGCGATCGCCCCCTCGCCCCCCGCCTCGCCCCAGCGGGCCAGCGCCCAGGCTGCGCCGGGCGTCGAGGCCAGGGCGGTGCGGGCCGGTATCCCGGCCTCCGCCAGCCGGTCGCGGATCTGGGCCAGCAGGGCCTTTTCGCCACCGAACAGGTGGGCGGCGCCCGTGACGTCGAGGAACAGACCCTCCAGCCCCTCGCCTGCCGGATCGAGGCTGACCGACGGCGACCAACGCTCGGCCCAGACGGCCAGCGCCGTCAGGGCGCGGGCGTCGGCCTCGGGGTCGGCGGGCTTGCAGATCAGTTGCGGGATCATGGCCCGGGCGTCGGCCTGGGTCTGACCCCGGCGCAGGCCGGCCCGGCGCGCGGCCGGATTGAGGGCGTGCAGGATCGCCGCGCCCCGGCTGTTCTTCAGGATCAGGGCGAACGGGTTCTGCGGATCAAGGGCGGGGTCAGGCGGCGAGGCCGGACGGCGCGCCCGCGTGGCCGATCGCCGCCAGACCGTCACCGGCCAGTCGATCAGCCAGACGGAGACGATGCGTCTCATCATCCTGCTCCAGCATCCAGGCGCCGGGCCGCTCGCCCCGGCCGCGAACCAGTTCGGCGATCAGCCGCGCCGGACCGGGGGCCCGGGGATCGTCGGGGTCCGTCGCGCTTTCGAAGGTCGAGATGCGCCAGCGCCGCCGCGCCGCGCTAAGTCCGTCCAGTCGACGGGGCAGGATCAGCCCCACCGCCTCGCCCTGTTTCGCCGCGAAATCCAGCCGCCGCGTCTGGGCCAAGCTCGCCCCGTCCACCGCCCCCAGCGCCAGGGCCACGGCCCCCGACCGCAGGGCCTGTTCCAGGGTCCACAGCGCCTCGGCCGCCGTCGTGGTCGGGGCCAGGATCAGCGGAACGCCCGCCGCACCCGGTCCGTACGGCCGTCCATACTCCGCGAACCAAACCCGCGGCGCGGTCACCAGAACCGGCCGCCGGTCGTCCCCGATCCGCCGCGACAGGGCGAACAGTAGCAGGGCCGCCATGTCGCGGGGCTCTGCCGCGCACGCCTCTTCCAGCGGCGCGGGCCGCTCGGGATAGACGTCTGACGAGAGCGCGCGAGCAGGGGTCATGGAGGTCCGGAGATCAGATTGTTCACTCTTTGTTCCAAATCGCCCGTGAGTCAAACCGGAATCAGGGGGTGACGTCTTCGTGTCTGAATGGCCCGACTGCTGCTGTGTCAGGCTTCATGGGGCGGGGTTCGCCTCACAATGAGACATCCGCCTGCCATGCCCAGCCGTCCAACTACCGAAACGGACTTTCCCGCTCTCCAGGCGTTGCACCGCCATGTGGGTTGGCCCCAGAGGTCGTTGGACGGGTGGCGATGGATGCACGCCAATCCGGCGCGCATCAGCGCGGGCGCGCCCGCGGGCTGGGTCGTCGACGGTCCGGACGGCCAGCCGGCCGGACATGTCGGCAATCTGGTCCAGCGATTCTGGCTGAACGATCAGTCGCTGCATGGCGCGACGGGCTTCTCGATCATCGTGACCCCGCCGGTTCGCGGGGCCAGCACGCAATTGCTCGGCGACTTCGCCCGCCAGCCGGGCATGTTCGCCGCCTACGTCTTCAACGCCAATCCAAGGTCCCAACCCCTGTACGTCCGCCACGGCATGAGCCCCTGGCCCGAGCCGACCCATGCGCTGAAACTGAGCTGGATCATAAATCCGCTGACGCTGGCCGGCGGCCGGTTTTACCGGGCCGCCTACCGGCTGGCGCCCGACATCGTGTCCCGCTGGGGCGAACGGCTGCTGAACCGCCGCCTGTCGGCGAAGCCCCGCCTGGACTTGCCGCAGGGCGTGACGGTGCTCAGCGATTTCCGGGATCAATCGAGGTATGCCGCATTCTGGGCGGCCCTGCGCGCCGAAGGCCGGCTGCTGGCCGACCGCAGCCCCGAGATTCTCCGCTGGCGGTTGGCCGACCCCGACCTGACCGATCCGCCGCTGGTGCTCGCCTTCAACCGGGGGGCCGGAATCACCGGCTACGCCATGGCCATGATGGCCAAGTCCAACATTCTCGAGCCACCGGTTCTGGAAATCCTCGATCTCGAGGCGCTCGCCGACGACGTCACGGCCATTCCCGCCCTGATGGACGCCCTGAAGGACAGCGCCCGCCGGATGGGCGCCGCCAAGCTGCGTATCCAGATGGTCAGCCCGCATCTGCTGGAACGGCTGGGCGACCACGCCCGGGGCACGCGGCGCGAGGGCGGCTGGGGGCATTGCCATGTGCGGTTCGCGCCCGGCGGTCCTGATCCGGCCCTGTGGTCGCCGACCCCCTACGACGGCGACTACGCCATGTGTCTGAGACCCGTGCCCGCCAGGGCCGACGCGGCCGTTCGCGCACCCGCAGAGCAACAGATGGCGACTTCCGCAGCGTGAGGGGGGTCTAGCCCTTCGGCCGGGCCCTCAGTTCGTCGCGGATCTCGGCCAGCAGGGCCTCGGTCGCGGTCGGCGCCGCCGGAGCCTCCGGCTCGGCCGCCTTCTCGCGGCGCATCTTGTTGATCGCCTTGACCATCAGAAAGATGACGAAGGCGACAATGACGAACTGAATCAGGGTGTTGATGAAGGCGCCGTACTGGATGGCCACTTCCTCGATGGCCACGGTCGCCGGATCCTCGGGCGACAGCACCCATTTCAGGTTGGAGAAATCGACGCGGCCGAGCAGCAGGCCGATCGGCGGCATGACCACCTGTTCAACCAGGCTGGTGACGATCTTTCCAAACGACGCGCCGATGATGACGCCAACCGCCAGATCGATAACGTTGCCGCGCGAAATGAAGTCCTTGAACTCGGCGATCATTCCCATGGCGTCAGGCGTCCCCGGCGTTCAGCCGCTCGCGCAGCTCCTTGCCGCTCTTGAAGAAGGGCACCGCCTTGGCGGGCACGTCGACGGTTTCGCCGGTCCGCGGATTGCGCCCGGCCCGCGCCGGGCGGCCCCGTACGGAAAAGGCGCCGAAGCCGCGAAGCTCGACGCGACCGCCGTCACCCAGCGAATCCACCATTCGCCCAAGGACGATATTGACCACCCGCTCGACCTCGGCATGGGTCAGGTGGGTGTTCTCGGCTGCGAGCTTCTCGATCAGCTCTGACTTGATCATATGGTCAGGCCCCCGCCCTGTTTCGTGCGTTCCGGACGCATACGGGCGCATCCGAACGCAGGATGCAACCCCACCCTAGCCTTCACCTGTCGGGGGAAAAAGGCCTCGTGACGTATTCACCACGGAAATGTCGGTTAACGGACGCGAACGCGGTGCGTACCGTCAATGTGGTACGGCCCCGGACAACGAAAAAGGCGGCCGGATCGCTCCGGCCGCCTGATCGTTCTCACGATGACGAAGGAGACTATTCCTTCGACGCCGCCTTCTCACGCATGGCCGCGCCCAGGATGTCGCCCAGCGAAGCGCCCGAGTCGGACGAACCGAACTGTTCGATGGCCGAGGCCTCGTCCTTCATTTCCAGGGCCTTGATCGACACCGAGACGCGGCGCGAGGCCTTGTCGATGCCGGTGACCATGGCGTCGACGCGGTCGCCGACCGAATAGCGCTCGGTGCGCTGCTCGGCGCGATCGCGCGACAGGTCGGACTTGCGGATAAAGGCGGTCGCCGGGGCGTCGTCTTCACCGAATTTGACCTCGATGCCGCCGGTCTCGATCGACGTCACGGTGACGGTGATCTGCTGGCCCTTCTTGAAGACATCGCCTTCCATCGGATCGCCGCCCAGCTGCTTGATGCCGAGCGAGACGCGTTCCTTCTCGACGTCGACGTCCAGCACCTTGGCCTTGACGGTCTCGCCCTTGCGATAGCGCTGGATGGCTTCCTCGCCGGAGACGTTCCAGTCCAGGTCGGACAGGTGCACCATGCCGTCGATGTCGTTGTCCAGGCCGATGAACAGGCCGAACTCGGTGGCGTTCTTGACCTCGCCCTCGACGGTCGAGCCGATCGGGTTGGCGGCCACGAAGGCGTCCCACGGATTGTCCTGGGCCTGCTTGAGGCCCAGCGAGATGCGGCGCTTGGAGGCGTCGACATCCAGCACGACCACATCGACTTCCTGCGAGGTCGAGACGATCTTGCCCGGGTGGACGTTCTTCTTGGTCCAGGACATTTCCGAGACGTGCACCAGGCCTTCAACGCCGGCTTCCAGCTCAACAAACGCGCCGTAGTCGGTGATGTTGGTGATGCGGCCGGTCATCTTGGCGCCGACCGGGTATTTGGCTTCGACGCCGTCCCACGGATCGGTCTGCAGCTGCTTCATGCCCAGGCTGATGCGCTGGGTGTCCGGGTTGATCTTGACGATCTGGACCTTGACGGTGTCGCCGACGGCGAGGACCTGCGAGGGGTGCGAGACGCGCTTCCACGACATGTCGGTGACGTGCAGCAGGCCGTCGATGCCGCCCAAGTCCACGAACGCGCCGTAGTCGGTGATGTTCTTGACCACGCCTTCGCGGACTTCGCCTTCCAGCAGTTGGCCGACCAGTTCGGTGCGCTGTTCGGCGCGGGCTTCTTCCAGGATGGCGCGACGCGAGACGACGATATTGCCGCGCGGACGGTCCATTTTCAGGATGGCGAAGGGCTGTTCCTTGCCCATCAGCGGGCCGACGTCGCGCACGGGACGGATGTCAACCTGCGAGCCCGGCAGGAAGGCCGAGGCGCCGCCGAGGTCGACGGTGAAACCGCCCTTGACGCGGCCAACGATGGCGCCGTTGACCGGGTGGCCTTCGGCGAACACGACTTCCAGACGGGTCCAGGCTTCTTCGCGGCGGGCCTTGTCACGGCTGATGACGGCTTCACCCAGGGCGTTCTCGACGCGCTCGAGGTAGACTTCGACATTGTCGCCGAGCTTCGGAATGACGGCGCCTTCGCCGATGCCGAACTCGCGGGCCGGGATGCGGCCTTCGGTCTTCAGACCGACGTCGATGATCAGGATGTCCTTTTCGATGCCGACGACGCGGCCGTGAACGACCTGGCCTTCGCCGAGGTCACGGCCCTGAAGGGTTTCGTCGAGCAGCGCGGCGAAATCGTCGCGCGAGGGGGAGAAGCTGGTGTCAGTCATGCAGTGGTTGGGTTTCTAACGGCTATGGCGCGCGGCCGGACGGCCCCGCGCGAGGTGAGTGTGAAAGGGTAATCAGGTCGTCAGGATGCGAGGCGAATGAGCCAGGGCGCCCGCGGAAGCCGAGGATGACGCGCTGGATTTGCCTTAGGGCCCCTGAAGACCGTGCCGGACACGCGCCGCCTCGACGATACGGCGGGCCGCATCGAAGGCGGTCTCTATATCCATATCGGTCGTATCCAGCAAGACGGCGTCTTGCGCCTGCACCATGGGGGCCGCGCCCCGGCCGGCGTCCCGTTCGTCGCGGCGCATGATGTCGGCCAGCATGTCTTCATAGGCGATGGCGTCGCCGCGGCCCGTCAGCTGTTTCCAGCGGCGCAGGGCGCGAACCTCGGGCGTCGCTGTGATGAACAGCTTGGCCGGGGCGTCCGGCGCGATGACCGTGCCGATGTCGCGCCCGTCCAGCACCGCCCCGCCCCGCTGGGCCGCAAAGGCGCGCTGGAACTCCAGCAGAGCGGCCCGCACGCCCGGATAGCCCGCCACCCGGCTGGCGGCCTCGCCGGCCTCGCCACTGGTCAGCCGGTCGGCGTCGTGCAGGTTCTCGGCCTTCAGGGCGCGGGCGACAGCCACGGCCGCGGCCTCGTCGTCCAGTGAACCGCCCGCGTCGAGCACGCCGACGCCAACGGCGCGGTACAGCAGTCCGGTGTCGAGGTGCGGCAGCCCATAGAGCGCGGCCAGTCGCGCGGCGACGGTGCCCTTGCCCGAGGCGGCGGGGCCGTCGACGGCGATGATGAGGGCTACAGTCATTCGGATGCCGCGATATCCGCACCCAGACCGGACATCAACTCCACAAAGCCCGGAAAGCTCGTCGCGATCATCGCCGGCTCGTCCACCGTCACCGCCTGATCCGCCGCCAACCCAAGCACCAGATGGCTCATGGCGATGCGGTGGTCGCCATGGGTGGTCACCGTCGCCCCGCCGCGCACCGGCCCTCCGAAGACGGTGAAACCCTCGGCCTCCTCCTCGACCCGGACGCCGCAGGCGGTCAGGCCCGCCGCCATCAGGGCGATGCGGTCGCTTTCCTTGACCCGCATCTCGCCGACGCCGCGCATCACCGTCGCCCCGTCGGCGAAGGCGGCGGTCGCGGCGAGCACCGGATACTCGTCGATCATCGAGGCGGCCCGCTCCGGCGGCACGATCACGCCCTTCAGCTTCGAATGCCGCGCGGTGACGTCGCCGACCTCCTCGCCCCCGGCCATGCGGCGGTTCGAGACGGTCAGGTCGGCCCCCATCTCGCGCCATGTCTCGAACAGGCCCGTGCGCAGCGGGTTCAGCATCACCCCCTCGACCGTGACCTCAGACCCGGGAACGATCAGCCCCGCCGCCAGCGGAAAGGCCGCCGAGGACGGGTCGCCGGGAACGGCCACGGCGGTTCCGGTCAGGCACTGACCGCCCTGAAGGCTGACGCGCCTGCCATCGCCGACCGGCAGGACGCCGACTTCGACGCCGAAGGCCGTCAGCATCCGCTCGGTATGATCCCGGCTGGGCTCGGCCTCGGTCACCGTGGTGACGCCCCCGGCGTTGAGCCCGGCCAGCAGGATCGCCGACTTGATCTGGGCCGAGGCGACCGTCTGGACATAGTCGATGGCGGTCAGGCCGCCGCCGATGACCGCGACCGGCAAACGGTCCTCCATGGTCTGCCAGTCGAACCGCGCGCCCATCCCGGCCAGCGGCCCCGTCACCCGCTTCATCGGCCGTTTGCGCAAGCTCGCGTCGCCATCAAACGTCGTGGTGACGGCGTAGCCCGCCGCCGCCCCCATCAGCAGCCGCACGCCGGTCCCGGCATTACCGCAGTCGATGACGCCCGCCGGTTGCCGGAAACCGCCCTGTCCCGTCACCCGGCAGCGCCCTTCACCCTGCCGCTCGACCGTCGCGCCGAAGGCCTCGACTGCCCGCGCCGTGGCCAGGATGTCGTCGCCTTCAAGCAGGCCCTCGATCTCGGTGACGCCGGTCGCCATGGCCCCCAGGATCAGGGCGCGGTGGGAGATCGACTTGTCGCCCGGCGCCCGCACCCGGCCGGACAGCGGGGGGCTGCGGCGGGCGGTCAGATGGGCGGGAATCGACACCCGGCGGTCTCCGGAAAGGCTCTGCAGGGGCGGACGCGCGGAGATGGCTTTTGACAGCGGCGTCAGGGGGTGGCAAGGGAGCCGCCCCATTTCCCCACTCCCGCCAAAGGTCTTTCCACCGTGGCCAAACCCGAACTGGGCCAGAAGCAGGTCTGCCCGAACTGCCAGGCCAAATTCTACGACCTGGGCCGTCGCCCCGCCCACTGCCCCAAATGCTCGACCGACTTCGATCCGGAGGAGGCGCTGAAGCTGCGCAACCGCCGCGGCCGTCCGGCCGGCTACCCGGCCGACGACGCTGATGAAGATCAGGTCAAGGACAAGAAGGTCGACGGCGACGAGGACGAGGAAGAAGAAGCGGTCGCAACGCCCGAAATCGATCAGGAAGGCCACGAGCCCATCCTGACGCCGGACGACGACGACGACGCCCCCGTCGATCCGACCGAAGAGCCCGGCATGGGCGAGGCGGTCGAGGACGACGACGTCCTGGCTGATGATGACGACGATTCCGTCCCCTTCATCGAGGACGAGGACGACGATGGCTTCGAGGACGAAATCCTCACGCCCAAGGAAGACGAATAGGGCATTTTCCAACCTCCGCCGGGCGGCTTTTCAGCGGTTCGGCGGGGGCGAAAATAAATGGCGGATACGGGCTTGATCGCGATCAGGCCCTGACATAGGTTCCGCCGCCTCGCAGCAGGGCCTCCCGGCCCCCAAGCGATCCGACCGAAAGGCCGACAGGCCTGACGATTGGGGCTTTAGCTCAGCTGGTAGAGCGCTTGCATGGCATGC
>NZ_DDRM01000009.1:391-37696 GCF_002343105.1 Brevundimonas sp. UBA2416 | reverse complement strand
CTTGCATGGCATGCAAGAGGTCAGCGGTTCGACTCCGCTAAGCTCCACCATCGAAGGCCCCGCGGGAAACTGCGGGGCCTTCGTCCATTTCGGGACCGTATTCGGGGCAGAATGACCCGGTACACACGCCGGGTGGCCTCCGGTGCATCCATGCGCGAAGCTTGGCGCCTCTCTGATGTCGATACACATCGGAGTTGAGCCCCATCATGACCCCCAAACTCACATCGTCGATTTTCGCCGCCTGCGCCTCAGCGCTCGCTCTTGCCCTTGCCCCGGGCGTCGCCCTGGGCCAGCCGCAGCAGCGTCCGGACCCCGCCGCCGTAACTGTGAGCGCCGATGAGAACCGGGCGGTCATCCTGGCGCTGGCCCAGGTCCTGCGCGAACGCTTCGCCTTCCGCGAGCGCGGTATCGCCGCGGCGAACGAGATCGAGGCCATGGAGCGGCGCGGGGAGTTCCGGAGCGCGCGGTCCGGCGCGGAGCTGATGGCCCTGATCGACAGCAAGATCTCTCCCATCGTCAACGATCGGCATTTCCGTGTCCGTTACTTCGGGCCGGAGGCCGTCGCCGGCTTCACTGACGCGCCGCCGACGGCGGAAGAGCTCGCTGAATTCCACGAGGAGGTGCGCCTGCGCGGCAGCGAGATACCGGAGGTCCGGTGGCTGCCGGGCAATGTGGGATATCTCCGCCTCACCCTGCTTCTCGATACGCCGCCCGGTGTCGAGAAACTGGCCGCCGCCATGAGCCTGCTGGCCGACACTGGCGCGCTGATCATCGACGTGCGCGGAACACCGGGTGGCGAGCCGGCCGGCGTGGCCAATGTGATCGGCCACCTCGTCGCGGAGCGCACGGCCACGGTCCGTCTTGAGGTGGTGTCTGACCCGTCACAGAGCAGGATCTTCCATGCGGAGCCCCGGACCCCGGGGTTCGCCGGCAAACCCGTCTATGTGCTGATTGACGAAGGCACCGGTTCGGGGGCGGAGGAGTTCGCCTACGATCTGCAAGCCATGGGACGGGCGACCCTGGTCGGTCAGACGACCTCCGGCGCGGCGACCCCGGGTGGGTACCGACCGCTCAGCGGCGGGTTTGTGGCCTTCATCCCGATGGGAATCGTCAGCAACATGATCACCGGGGCAAACTGGGAGGGCGTGGGCGTTCCGCCGGACGTCGAGGTTCCGGCCGACGAGGCCCTGCCGCACGCCCATCGCCTGGCCCTTGAAGCCATACTGAAGGACGCCACAGGTGTGCGACGGGCCATTGCGGAAGAGGGCCTGGCCTCACTGGATCAGCCGCAAGACTGACCCGCCGGAGCAGGGCCTGGCATGCAATCAGTCAGCGGTTCGACGCCGCCAGGCTCTACCCTCGAAGGCCCCGCGGCAAGCCGCGGGACCTTCGTCCATCCGGGGGGCCGCAACCCCCCTCTTTTTCCGGAGACGATGATGAAGAACTGGCTCGGGCTCGACGCCCTCAAGCGCGGCGAGGACGCCGCCTTTCTGCTGCTGCGGCTCTATCTCGGCGGTTTTCTGATCTGGGGCGTCTGGGACAACATCACCTCGGCCGAGCGCATGGACGAGTTCCAGGGCTTCCTGACCGCCCTGAACGCCCCGATGCCCGCACTCGCCGCACCGGTGTCGGTGTGGGCCCAGATGTTGATCGGCGTGCTGCTGATCCCCGGCTTGCTGACCCGTTGGGCAGGCCTGCTGTTGTCCCTGAATTTTTTGGTGGCCGTGGCCCTGATCGCCCCGACGCAGGGAATTTTCCCCGACATCCCGCGCGAACTGTTCGGCCCGATGATGTGCGTGCTGGCGGGCCTGCTCCTCGCGACCCACGGCGCCGGGGCCTGGTCAGCCGACGCGCGGCTGTTCCGTCGCCGTTGACCGGCGGGCGCCCGCGCACCATCTAGGACTCAACGGCCGGCGCCCCGCCGATCACGGGGGGCGCAGACGGCCTGAGGCCTGCTTCGGGGGCGAGAGACGATGACGACGCGCACCATCCTGTTCGACAGCCCCTTCCTGCTCGGCTTCGACCATACCCGGGCCCTGATCGACAGGGCCGCCCGCGCCGCCGCGGACAGCTATCCCCCCTACAATGTCGAACAGCGGGGCGAGCATTCGGTGCGCATCTCCCTGGCCGTCGCGGGCTTCGGCCCCGACGACCTGATGATCACCCTCGAAGGCCGCCAGCTGACCATCGCCGGCAAGCGCGAACCGGCGCCCGACCAGGCCGACCAGGCCTTTCTGCATCGCGGCATCGCCGGGCGTGGCTTCGTGCGCAGCTTCGTCCTCGCCGACGGGCTGGATGTCGACGCAGCCCAGCTCGAGCACGGACTTCTGCACGTCGATATGAGCCGGCCCGCGGACCTGCCGGCGGTACGGCGGATACCGATCACCACCGGCTGACAGCCGGCCGTCTCCGGTCGCCGCTTTCGGGGCCGGACCCCAAAGCCCTTTCGGGCGTTAGTTCAGTACAAGGAGGCGGTCTCGATGACGCCCACCACGATCATGACCAAGGAAGATTTCAGGGGGCTGGGCGCGCCGGACCTCGTCTATGTGCGCGAGATCCGCGCCTCGGACGTGATGGCCGACGTCGCGGTGACCGAGGTCAAGGGCCTGTCGATTGACCCCGAGGCGACCCTTTACGCCGTTCATGGCGCCGACGGCGAACGTCTGGCCGTCATGATGGACCGCGAGGCCGCCTTCGCCGCCGCCGTGGCCCACGAACTGGAGCCGGTTTCCGTTCACTAGGGGGCGGCAGTTCGTTTCATCACAACGGGCACAACGGGTTCACAGCGAACGCAACGGGATCGAACGCCGGTCAGGGTTGGAGCCCTGTAGCGCGCCTCACTGGATTGCGGCGTACGCCGCATTGTTCGGGCTCAGTGCCAGCATGGCGGACGCGGATCTGTCAGCCCAAACGGACCCGTGGCGTCCGTTGTGACCCCGTTGTGCTCGCTGTGATGAACCCGTCTCGTCTCGGGCTAGTCGCAGTATGCGAGGCTCAGGCTGCCGTCGCCGGAATGCTGTCGCGGACGAACAGGGCCCGGATCGCGTCCGTGGTCCGCGCCTGACGCAGTTGCTCGCGCATCTCTGACGAGCGCAGGGCCCGCGAGACCGCGGCCAGGGCGCGCAGATGCTCGGCGCCGTCACATGGCGGCGCGAACAGGGCGAACAGCAGGTCCACGGGCCGATCGTCCACGGCCCCGTAGGCGACGGGCGTTTCCAGCCGGACGAACACGGCGGTCACCCGCGAAATGCCTTCAAGCCGGGCATGCGGAACCGCGACGCCCGAACCCAGACCCGTCGAACCCAGGGCCTCGCGCTCGAGCAAGGCCTCCATGATCCGGTTTTCCGGCATTCCGAGGGCCTGCGCGGCGGCTTCCGCCACCGTGTGCAAGGCCTGACGCTTTGACGAGGCGCCGCTGCGCAGGACGACGCCGCCGTCCGCCAGCAATTCACCGATGTCCATAAAGGAATTCCCGACTCTGCCCACACATCCCGAATGGGCGGGGGCCCTTTAGACCACCCGCCTCGATTGGGGAAGACTATACGCCGCTACCGTTTACCGAACCGTGTCCATTGATCGACTTCACCGTTCGCTCGGGATCAATCCAGCCCACATTGCCGTCGGGACGGCGGTAGACGACCGAGATGCCGCCATGCGCCGCATTGCGGAACAGCACGACCGGATAGCCCGTCATGTCGAGCTCGAGAACAGCCCGGCCCACGGTAATGGTGCGGATCTCGGCCTCGGTTTCTGCGATGACCATGCCGACGGGCGGCGGCTCGTCCGGCGCTCCGGCGTCGCCGAAGGCGTCATCCTCGACCGCGTCAGGGCTGCGCAGGACCATGCTGCGGGCCACTTCACGCGCGGCGTTCTCGGTCTTCTCGGGCGACAGGCCACGCGGTCCGGCGTGGTGGTTCTTGAGCCGGCGCTTGTAGCGTCGGACCCGTTTCTCGAGCTTTTCGAGTGAATCGGAGAAGGCCCCGTGGGCGTCGCCGCCCAGACCGCTGGTGACGATGGCCTCTCCCGACGCGAGGCGGACCCAGCAGTCCACCTTGAAGCCGTGGCCGTCTTTCGACACCACGACCTCGGCGTCCTGCGCCCCTCGTTCGAAATATTTGCCGATCCCGTCTTCGAGTTCCTGGGAGATGCGCGAGCCTAACGCGTCGCCGACATCTACGTGTTTACCACTGACCTGGATTTGCATGGTGATAGAACGCGACCGATCGCGAATGGTGTCAACGCCGATCACCGAAATGTGGTGAAGGTTATCGGGTCGGTTCTCCCTCCCCCGAAGTGGGGAGGGAGGTCGCGCAGCGACCGGGTGGAGAATTTCAAAGCCTGGCGCCGCCACCGCGGGACTGGCGTGCCCCACCCGGGCTCGGCTGCGCCTCGCCGTCCCTCCCCATGAAGGGGAGGGAGAACGCAACACGCCTAACCCGTCTTCAGCATCCGCTTGCGCTCGACCGACGACGGTATCCGCAGGGCCTCGCGGTATTTCGCCACGGTGCGGCGGGCGATGTCGATGCCCGTCTCCTTGAGAATCTCCACGATCCGGTCGTCGCTGAGGACGTCGCCGTCGCGGCCCTCGCCGTCGATCATGGCCTTGATCCGGTGACGCACGGCCTCGGCCGAATGGGTCGCCCCGCCGTCGGACGACTGGATCGCCGCCGTGAAGAAGAATTTCAGCTCGAACACGCCCCGCGGCGTCGAGACGTATTTGTTCGAGGTCACCCGGCTGACCGTCGATTCATGCATGCCGATGGCGTCGGCGACGGTCTTCAGGTTCAGCGGGCGCAGGAACTCGACGCCGAAGGCGAGGAAGGCGTCCTGCTGGCGCACGATCTCGGAAGACACCTTCAGAATGGTCTTGGCCCGCTGGTCCAGCGACTTGACCAGCCAGCTGGCCTGGGCCGCGCATTCGGCGACGAAGGTCTTCTCGACGTCCGAGCGCGAGCCCGCCGCGACCACCCCGTGATAGCGCTTGTCCATGATCAGCCGCGGCAGGGTGTCGGCGTTCAGCTCGACCTTCCAGCCGCCGGCCGGATCGGACCGCACATGCACGTCGGGGATCACCGTCTGGGCCGGTTCGCCGCCGAAGCCCGCGCCGGGCCGGGGCGTCAGGGCCTTCAGCTCGGCGATCATCTCGGCCATGTCCTCGGCGTCGACACCGCAGACCCGGCGCAGACCGGACAGGTCCCGTTTGGCCAGCAGGTCCAGATTGTCGAGCAGACAGCCCATGGCCGGATCGAACCGGTTACGCTCGATCAGCTGCAGCTTCAGGCATTCCGGCACCGAGCGGGCCATGACGCCGGTGGGCTCGAACCCGTGGCAGACCGCCAGAACCGCCTCGACCCGCTCCAGCGTGATCCCCAGCCGGTCGGCGATCTCGGCCAGTTCGCCGCGCAGATAGCCGCCCTCATCGACGGAATCGATCAGGGTCAGGGCGATGGCGTGGTCGGAGGGCGAGAAGGCCGCCTGCGACGCCTGGGCCTGCAGATGCTCCCACAGGGTCATCTCGCGACTGTCAGGCTGTTCGCGCCCCTCGCCGTCGGGCAGGCCGCCGCCCGCGCCGGCGCGGGACCAGTCGTTCAGCCCGACCTGGGCCTCGCCGACGCCGACATCCTCCATCCGGTCCGAGGTGCGCTCACCGGGGCTGGCGTCGCCATAGACATCGTCAGAGCGCGCATCGAGCGTGCGGTCCGCGTCCGTGACCCGGCCCTCGTCAAAGCTCATTTCGGCTGCGTCGTGGCTTTCGACCGGGACCGGCGCATCGATCTCGCCGCCGGGCTCGGCGTCCTCGCGCTGCAGCAGCGGGTTCTTTTCCAGCTCCGCCTCGACGAAGGCCTCCAGCTCGAGGTTCGACAGTTGCAGCAGCTTGATCGCCTGCTGCAGCTGGGGCGTGATGACCAGCCCCTGGCCCTGCCGAATCTCCAGCCTTTGTCCGAGCAACGTTCTTTTTCCCCTGGGTCCGGGCGTGGCCCGAAACTTGCTGCGGCCACCTTGTGGCCTGACCGGTTAACGGCGTTCTAAACCGCTGGACCTGCCGCCCGCGCTTTGCTCCCCTGTCCAGACCGTCCGTCCCGAGCGAGAGCCCCGATGCGCCTGATCCTTGCCGCCCTGCTGCTCCTTCTCACGCCCGCCGCGGCCCTCGCGCAGTCCACTACCGGAAACGGGGCCACCCCCGCCGAACAGACGATGATGCGGACCGTCGAGCGCGAGCATCACCGCCACATCGCCCTGCTCGAGCGGATGGTGAACCAGAACAGCGGTACCCTGAATCTCGAGGGAGTCCGCGTCGTGGGCGACATGGTCCGGGCCGAACTGGAGTCGTTGGGCTTCGAGGTCCGCTGGGTCGACATGACCGAGACCGGCCGCGCCGGCCACCTGATCGCCACCCATGCAGGCCCGGGCCGCAACATCCTGCTGATCGGCCACCTCGACACCGTCTTCGAGGCCGACAATCCTTTCCAACGCTTCGTCCGAGACGGCGCCCGCGCCACCGGCCCGGGCATAGGCGACGACAAGGGCGGCATCGCGGTCATCATCGCCGCCCTGCGGGCCATGCGGGCGGCGGGAAAGCTCGACGACGCCAACATCACCGTCTTCCTGACCGGGGACGAGGAGCGGATCGGGTCGCCAGTGGCCGTCGCCCGCCGCGACCTGATCGAGGCCGGCCGCGCCGCGGCGTATGCCCTGGAGTTCGAGAACCTGGCTGTCGAGGATGGCGCCGACTTCGGCACCATCGCCCGCCGTAGCGCCGCCAACTGGACCCTCACCGCCACCGGCCGCACCGGCCATTCCAGCGGGGTGTTCAACGACGCCCTCGGCTACGGCGCCATCTATGAGCTGGCCCGCATCCTCGACGGTTTTCGCCGCGACCTGCCCGAGCCGAACCTGACCTACAATGTCGGCGTGGTCGCCGGGGGCACGCCCGCCGCCATCGACACGGAGGGCTTCAATGTCACCGCCTCGGGCAAGACCAATATCGTCGCCTCGACCGCCATCGCCCGCGGCGACCTGCGCACCCTGACCCGCGAACAGGACGAGCGCGTCCGCGGCCGGATGCAGGCCATCGTCGACGACCACCTGCCGCGAACCGGGGCGGAATTGGTCTTCGCCGAGGGCGGCTATCCCCCCATGGCCCCGACCGAGGGCAACCGCGCGCTTCTGGCCCGCCTGAACGACGTCAACCGCGACCTCGGCCTGCCTCAGATGTCCGAATACGACCCCGCCCGCCGCGGCGCCGCCGACAGCGGCTTCGTGGCCGAGGATGTGGATACGCTGGGCGGCCTCGGCATCGCCGGCGGCAACGCTCACGCCGACGGCGAATGGGTCGATCTGGACAGTCTGGTGCGTCAGGCGCAACGGGCGGCGGTGCTGATCAGCCGGCTGAGTCTGGGGACGGAGTAGGCGCGAAACCTCAGCCGTACATGTCGCCCAGATAGACCCGGCGCACTTCCGGATCGCGGATCACGTCCTCGGCCTTGCCTTCGAACAGCACCGACCCGCCCGAGATGATCGAGGCGTGGTCGATGATTTCCAGCGTTTCGCGGACGTTGTGGTCGGTGATCAGCACGCCGATGCCCTGACCCGCCAGATAGCGGATGACCTGGCGGATGTCGGCGATGGCGAGGGGGTCGATGCCGGCGAAGGGTTCGTCCAGCAGCATGAAGCTGGGCTTGCCGGCCAGCGCCCGGGCGATCTCGCAGCGCCGCCGCTCGCCGCCCGACAGGCCCGAGGCCGGGGCATGGCGCAAATGGTCGATACGCAGCTCTTCCAGCAGGCGGCTGGTCTCCTCGGCGATGGCGGCCTGGCCGGTGTGGTGCAGTTCGACCACCGCCTTGACGTTGTGCTCGACCGTCATGCCGCGGAAGATCGAGGCCTCCTGCGCCAGATAACCCAGACCCATGCGGGCGCGCTGGTACATCGGCTGGGCCGTGATGTCCTCGCCGTCCAGCCAGATCGTGCCGCTGTCGGGCGGGATCAGGCCGGTGATCATGTAGAAACAGGTGGTCTTGCCGGCGCCGTTGGGCCCCAGCAGGCCCGCGACCTGGCCGCGCTCGACATGCAGGGAGACGTCGCGCACCACCTGCCGCTGACCGAACGCGCGGGCGATATGATCGACCCGCAGGCCCGTCGGGCGCGCGGGCTCGACCGCCGGGATCGCCGGCGTCTCGATCACATTGAGGGCTGAGAGTTCCTTACGGGCCAATGATCAGACGGAGCCGGGGCTCAGTTCCCGCTGCTGTCTGGGTAGAAGACGCCGCGGATGCGGCCGCCGTTCGATCCGGCGCCGCCGGCCATGGTGACCGCCTGGGTCTCCGTATTGTAGGTCAGCCGGCCGCCCGTCATGACATTCTGGCCCTGGGTCACGATGACGTCGCCCGTCACGACCACCAGATTGTCCCCGGGCGTATAGACGGCCCGGTCGCCGCGAATGGTCTGATCAGGCGTGACGAAATAGACGTTCCCGCTGGCCTCGATCCGCTCGATTCCGCTATCGGCGCCGGAACCATTGATGGCGTCAGCGCGGAGACGGTTCTGCCCCTGGATGACTTCAGCGCGCCCGCGCAGGGTCAGGCTGTTCGGCGTCGCCTCGCCGGCGTCAGCGCCGTAGGAGATCGCACCCTCGCCAATCCGGGGCGCCGTCTGGGCGTCGCCCATGGTCGGTAGCGCCAGCAGCGCCAGCGACGCAGCCGCGATGGTCAGGACTCGGGTACTGGTCATGGGTTGGACCCTCCGGCGTTGATCGTGCCGCGTATCTTGTTTTCGCCGGAGCCTCGAAACTCGACGCGCCCGCCCTGTTCCCGGATCACATAGGACGAAGCAGAGATGGTTCCAAGCGGCCCGGAGCCCTGGACGCCCTTGTTCCCGGTCACAATGCCGGTCGCGGTGTCGACCACCGCCTCGGGCGTCACCAGCGTAAAGCCCGAGCCGCCGTCGGAAATCCGCACATTCGGGCCGATGGTCACGGTCTTGCCGGCCTCGTCATAGACCCCGCCGTCGGCCGTCAGGGTCGTCACCTTGCGGCCCCCCAGGTTCAGCCGCAGCGCCGGGCCGACCAGCCGGTAGCGGCCCGTATCCGGATCGCGCACGGCGCCCTCGGCGGCGATGATGAAGCTGCGACCGGCCGCGTCCTGGCCGTGGAACCGTAGCGCATCGAGGCGAATTTCCCGGCTGGTCCCGGCCTTGCGCTCGACGTCGGACATGACGCTGCGCAGCACGATCCAGCTGACCGTGCCACCCGCCAGGACGATGATCGCCACCGGCAGGATGCGGCGCAGCAGTTGCACCCGGCGTGACCGCGCACGGAAGGCCCTGGCCGTCGCGGCGACGCGGGCCTCGTCCTGATGTGCGTGGCTGTCGGCGGGATCGGTCATCAGGTGTGCGCGAACACGTCCATCTCGTCCCAGCCCGCCAGATCAAGCGCCGAGCGGGTTGGCAGGAAGTCGAAACACTTACGGGCCAGCTCGGTCCGGCCCTCGCGCGCCAGCATCTCGTCCAGCCGGACCTTGGCCGCGTGCAGGTACAGGACGTCCGACGCGGCGTATTCCAGCTGGGCCGGCGACAGTTCGGCCGCGCCCCAGTCGCTCGACTGCTGCGCCTTGGACAGGTCGACCCCGACCAGTTCGCGCACGACATCCTTCAGGCCGTGGCGGTCGGTATAGGTGCGGGCCAGTTTCGAGGCGATCTTGGTGCAATAGACCGGACGGGTTTCGACCCCGAGATGCAGCTGGAACATGCCGATGTCGAACCGGCCGAAATGGAACAGCTTCAGCACCTTCGGATCGGTCAGCAGCCGCTTCAGATTCGGGCAGTCATAGCCCGGGCGGTTCATGCGCACGACATGGGCGTCGCCGTCCCCGGCCGACAGCTGCACCACGCAGAGCGGATCACGCCGGAAGCGCAGCCCCATGGTCTCGGAATCGATGGCGACTTCGGGCCCGAGATCGAGGCCGTTGGGCAGGTCGCCTTCGTGGAGGAACACCGTCATTCGTGAAACCCTTTCAGGCCCTCAACTAGCGTGCGGCGGCGGGGATGTCTCCCTCCGGCTCGGAGTGGTTCGTGGTCAGTGATTAGTGGTTAGTGGTTAGTGGGGGCAGGTTCACGGGTCGCGATATCCGGACGCCGCCTGTTCCGCCGTCAGCCACTAACCACTAATCACTCGCCACAGCCCCAAAACACAAACGGCGCCGCACCGAAGCGCGACGCCGTCTGAATATTGGTGCCCAGGAGAGGACTCGAACCTCCACGACATTTCTATCACTGGCACCTGAAGCCAGCGCGTCTACCAATTCCGCCACCTGGGCCCAGACGTTTCGCGCTTGCACACATATCCGTCCGGAAGGCGCGGACCCTTAAGGCAGGGTCAGGGGCCGGTCAACAGGGATTTGCGGCCTTTGCGTTGCGAGCATCGCGGCCATCGTCTAATCCCCGGCGCGTCGAGGGTTTCCCGTCCTCGCACCGTCGCCTTTCGGAGCCTGTCATGAACGAAGTCGCCCCCGGCCTTGTCACCGTCTTCGGCGGCTCGGGTTTCGTCGGAAGCCAGGTCGTCCAGGCGCTGGCCAAACGCGGCTGGCGCGTCCGTATCGCATGCCGTCGGCCTGACCGCGCCTGGAAGCTCCAGACCTCGGGTTCGGTCGGCCAGTTCCAGTCGGTTCGCTGCGACGTCACACGTCCGGAGGAGGTCGCGGCGGCCCTGCGCGGCGCCGATGCGGCGATCAATCTGGTCGGAATCCTGTACGAATCAGGCCGCCGCACCTTCCACGCCCTGCACGTCGACGCCTCGCGGAACATCGCCGAGGCCTGCGCCGCCGGCGGCGTCAACCGTCTGGTCCAGATCTCGGCCATCGGCGCCAGTCCCGAGAGCCGCTCCGACTATGCCCTGTCCAAGGCCGCGGCCGAGATGGCGGTGCGCGAGGTCAAGCCGGACACGGTGGTGATCCGCCCGTCGATCGTCTTCGGCGCCGGCGACGACTTCCTGAACCGGTTCGCCGCCCTGGCCTCCATCGCCCCGGCCCTGCCGCTGATCGGCGGCGGCCAGACGAAATTCCAGCCGGTCTATGTCGCCGACGTGGCCGAGGCCATCGCCCGCGCGACGGCGGCGCCCGAGGCTGCCGGCCGCACTTTCGAGCTCGGCGGGCCGGCCGTGATGACCTTCGAGGACGTGCTGAAACTGATCCGGCGCGAGACCTATCGCAGCTTCGGCCTCATCCCCCTGCCGTTCTTCGCGGCCCGCGCCATCGGCTCGATGGCCCAGCTGACCGCCATGGTCGGCATCCCGCCGGTCCTGACCCGCGATCAGGTGGTGCTGCTGGAGAGCGACAATGTCGTCGCCGAGGGGGCCGAGGGTCTGGCCACGCTGGGCATTGAACCCACGGGAATTGAGGCCATCGCCCCGTCCTACCTGTGGCGCTATCGCCGCGGCGGGCAGTTCGCCGAAGCGCCGGCGGCCTGAGTCAGGCCAGACCGGCCCAGACCAGACCGAGACCGATCACACCGACGATGATCCGCCACCAGGCGAAGGGGGCGAAGCCGTGTCTGGCGACGAAGTCGACCATGGCCTTGACGACGATCCAGCCGCTGATGAACGAGACCACGAAGCCGACGGCGATGATCCCGCCGAAGTCCCAGTCGATCGTCGCCCCGCTCTGGATGATGTCCCAGCCCGAGGCCGCGACCATGGTGGGAATGGCCAGGAAGAACGAAAACTCGGCCGCCGCCCGCTTGTCGAGACCGAGGCTGAGTCCGCCCGCGATGGTCGCGCCCGACCGCGAGACGCCGGGGATCACCGACAGGCACTGGAACAGGCCCACGCCCAGCGACCGTTTCCAGGACAGGGTCATGGCGTCGTCGGCCGTCGGCTTCGGCGCGAACCGCTCGAGCGCCAGCAGACCGAAGCCGCCGAGGATCAGGGAGACGCAGATCACCGTCACCGCCGTGTCGCCCTCGACGTTGAACAGCACCGCCTTGATGAAGTCGTAGAGGAAGACCCCGACGATCACCGAAGGCAGGAAGGCGATCAGGATGCTGATGGCGAAATGCCGCGCCTTCGGATCGGTGGGCAGGCTGATGAGCACCTTCCACAGCCGGGCGAAATACAGGGCGACGACCGCCAGAATGGCGCCCAGTTGGATCAGGACGACGAAGGAGCTCCAGCGCGGATCGGTCAGGCCAAGCAGCTTTTGCGTCAGAAGCAGGTGGCCTGTGGAGGAGACCGGAATGAATTCGGTCAGGCCTTCGACAAGGCCCAGAATGATCGCCGCAATCCAGTCCGCCACGCACGTCCCCAAACAAAAGGGCCGTCAGTGCGCGCCCGGTTCGGGTCCCACATAGCGCAATCGCGCGCGGATAGGCGAGCCGTTCGTCGACTGATCCAGCGCGTGCCCCAGCAGCCCGGCCAGCCGGCCGAGCAACAGCAGGTCTCCGGCGGCGTCGCGCGGCAGCTCCAGTCGCCGCGCGACGAGCGCGAGGGCGAGGCCGAAATTGGCCGGCCGGCCGGTCGCCGTCTGGCCCTCCAGCAGCGCGCGCGACAGGTCGGGCGGCAGATCGGCGGCGGCCAGCAAGGCCGCGGCGCGCGGGTCGCCGGCCGGATATTCCGCGCTGCCGAATCCCGCCAGACCGCCGGCCGCATGGGCGCGCCGCGCCGCGTCCGTGGCCTGACGCCGCACCGCGACGACCCAGTCGGCCGCCCGGGTGAGTTCCGCCATCATGTCGGACCCGGCCAGGGTCAGCAGGCCGGCGAAGGCCGCCGCCGCCGGCGCCGCGCCGCCGTCCGCCGCCGCCCGTGTAGCCAGCACCGACGCATTCATCTCATTGTCCGCCGCCAGCACGAGCGCGCGCCGGATCAGGTGGGCGTCCCGGTCGGGGGTTTTCCATGACCGGGCCAGCCGCTGGTGCAGGAACAGGCGCGGTCCCGAACCGGCGGCGGCGTCCACCGCCTCGTCGAGCACCCGGGCGCACTCGAGTCTCAAGGTCTCGACCGTGCGCGCCTTGGGGTCGGCATCCTCCTCGGCCCGGCGGGCGAGGGCTGCAAACAACCGGGCCCGTACGGAGCCGCCGGGGACGGCGCCGACGCGTGGCCGTATCTCGGCGAAGGGATTGGCTGGCCGGGCGTCCCACAGGCGGCGGGCCACGTCTTCAAGGGTCGCCGTCTCGGCCAGCTGGGTCGCGTCGAGCCCGCGATAGAACAACCGCCCGTCGGCGATCGCCGTCAGGGACGAACAAACCTCGGCCTCGCCTCGGCCCGCCATGCGCGGAATGCGCCGCTGCGCCGCCTGCTCGTCGTCATCGACCGTGTCGCCCGTCAGCCGGGCGATGTCCTGTACGGCATAGAGGCTGCGGCGCGGATCCGAGGGGTCAGGTCGGGCCGCGATTCGGCCCCGGCTAACATAGGCATAGAGGGTCTGGGTCTTGACCCCGAGCCGGGCCAGGGCCTCGCCGCGCCCGATCCAGCGGACGTCCTCCATGGCTGGGTCTGCCGGTTCCAGGTCGCAACCTCCGCAGGGAGCGTCAGGCTCCCGCCCTATCGGGCTCGCACCATGGGGCGGTTTCGTGACGATCCCGCTAACGGACTGATCGCCTTGACCTTGGCAGGGCGCGGGCTTTCCGCGACAAGGCGTCAATGACGTCCGCCGCCTCCGCCCATGTTCTCCACGCCGAAGGCCATGCCGCCACCCGCGCCGTGACCCGGCTGTCGGTCGGGGTCGCCGTGGTGCTGATCGCGCTCAAGGCCTTCGCCCTGGGCGCCTCCGGCTCGGTGTCGATCCTGGCCTCGCTGGCCGATTCGGCGCTGGACCTGCTGGCGTCGCTGGGCGTGTTCTTCGCCGTGCGCTGGGCCGCCGCGCCTTCCGACGAGGACCACCGTTACGGTCACGGCAAGGGCGAGGCCCTGGCCGCACTGGTCCAGGCGGGGCTGGTCTTCGCCTCGGCCCTGTTCATCGGCTGGGAGGCCGTGCAGCGCATCTTCGACCCCCGTCCCGTCACCTCGGGATACTGGGGCGTTCTGGTCATCCTGATCTCGATCGCCCTGACCGGCTGGCTGGTTTGGATGCAGGGCCGCGCCATGCGAAAAAGCGGCTCCCTGGCCGTGGCGGCCGACCGGGCCCACTATGCCGGCGACCTGGCGGCCAATGGCGTGGTCCTGATCGGGGTGATCTCCGGAACCTTCCTGGCCGCGCCGGGTCTGGACGCGGCGGCGGGCCTGATCGTCGCGGTCTGGCTGTTCTGGGGAGCCCTGGGAGTCCTGAGGAGCGCCGCGGACCATCTGGTCGACAAGGCCGTGCCCGATGCAGACCGCATCGCCATCACCACCGCCGTCCTCGCCGATCCCCGCATCTCAGGCGTCCACCAGCTGCGCACCCGGATGGCGGGCCCGGCCATGATGATCCAGATGCATGTCGACCTCGAGCCGACCCTGACCCTCGACGCCGCCCACGCCATCGTGGTCGAGGCCGAGAACCGCCTGCTGGCCGCCTTTCCACGTGCGGACATCCTCATCCACCCGGACCCGCGCGGCCGCGCCGAACTTCACGAGCCGCCCGGGGTGGAAACGCTTCAAGACAGCTAACGCGGGATTAACGCCCGCCGGTGCATGCATCGGCCATGTCGGCCTGCGTCCTCTATCATTTCGCCTTCGATCCGGGCTCCCGCGCCGTGCGGCTGGCGCTGGGCGAGGCGCGACTGGAGTTCTCGGAAACCCCCGTCCGCCCGTGGGAGGACGGCTGCCCCGTCGCGACACTCAACCCGTCAGGCATGCCGCCTGTGCTCCAGCTGTCCGATGCCGCCGGCCGTCCCCTGACCCTGTGCGAACCGGCCGCCATCCTCGGCTGGCTGGAGGAGCGGACCAACGAACCCCTCCTTCTGCCCGCCGACGCCGCCGAGCGCGCCGAGGTCCGCCGCCTGCTGGCCTGGTTCGACCGGCGCTTCACCGACGAGGTCAACGCCGTCCTGCTGCATGAGCGGATGGAGAAGCCCCTTCTCCGTCTCGGCCCGCCCGAGGCCCGCGCCCTGCGCGCGGGGCGAGAGGCGCTGAGGTCCCATCTGGCGATGATGGAAGGCCTGCTGGCCCAGCGCGACGCCCTCGCCGGCCGCCGTATCAGCCAGGCCGACATCGTCGCCGCCGCCCATCTGTCGGTGCTGGACTATTTCGGCGAGGTCGCCTGGGCCTCCTATCCGGGTCTCAAGACCTGGTACATGAAGCTGAAATCCCGCCCCTGTTTTCGCCCTCTGCTTGCAGACCGCTTCCCAGGCGTGCCCCCGTCAGGGCACTATGCGGACCTCGATTTCTGAGGCTTGGGGAATTCAGGATGCGTCATCAGCTCGCCGCCGTCGTTTCGGCGGTCCTTCTTGGTGCGGTCCCGGCGACGGCCTTCGCTGAACCGGTCGCGCCACCCCAGGTCCAGTCCGACCAGGTCATGGCCGCCTCCATACAGGAGTGGCTGGCCGAGGCTGCGCAGTGGAGCGGCGCCTATACCGGCCTCATGGACGCGAGGGTCGAACGGCTGACCGGGCTGATGGACGGCGGAAACCGCCTGATGGACCTGCTGAACGCCCGCAAGGAGCGTGAAGCCCGGGCCTGGGTGCAGTCCTGGGCCGTTGAGCAGAAGGCCGCCTTCGCGGCGGACTATGACGCCTATGCCGCCCTGCCCCCGCACCCCCCCGAGGCGCCGGCCTCGCTCGGAAGCGAGGCTGAGGAGCTGAGACAGGACTATGTCATTCTCCGGGATCGGGTCGGCTCCCTGCTGATCCAGACCCGGACATCGGGCGAGACCTACATCGACCTGGTGGTCGCGGCGGCGTCGGGCCGCCCCAATGACCTTCGCGCCCTGGGCTCGGGCACCTTCACCGTCATGGCCGCCCATCTCCAGGCTGAGAATGTGATGATGGAGAATGTCCGGGGGAGAGCCGGCGAGCCCAACTACTATTTCACCAACTGCATGCTGGAATCCAACCTCGCCATGATCGCCTGGGCCCGCGCCGCCGAACAGCGCGCGCTGGGCAAGCCCGTCGACCTCGCCGGCGTGGCTGCCACGATGCGCGCCCACACCTCGACCGCGCGTCAGTCGGCGGACGATCTGGCGACCTCGATCGAACAGACCGGTCAGTTGCTGGCCTCCGAACCCGGCCTCCAAGGCACGCCCCTGCTGGCCAACCTGACGGGCGCGCTCGACACCCTGCGCAGGAACGCCGAGGTCGAGCACCGGATCGCTGACGAGATGGACCGCCTGGCTCGCGCCATGCAGGCCTCGGATCAGGCCGGCCAGGAGGCCAGCACGATCAGCCTGAACCGGCTGGTCGACCAGCGACTGGCCTTGTTCCAGCAGCGTCAGGCGCTGATCGCCGGAACCGCCTGAGGTCGGTGGCCGACCCCCGCGACAGCATCCGGGACAGCGCCGCCGCCCTGGGCTTCGACGTCTGCCGCTTCGCCTCGGCGTCCGAGCCCTGGAGCGCGGGCGAGCGGCTGGCGCATTTCGTCGAGGCGGGCCGTCACGGCGACATGGGGTGGATGGAGACGACGCTCGAGCGCCGCGCCCACCCCACCGCCATGTGGGACGGCGCCCGGACCGCGGTGGTGCTGGGCCTCAACTACGGCCCCGAACAGGATCCGCTGCCGGAGATGGAAGACCGCTCTGCCGGCTATATCTCGGTCTATGCGCGGGGCGACGACTATCACGAGGTCATCAAGGGCCGGCTGAAGACGCTGGCCGGCCAGATCGCCGCCCGCACCGGCGAGGAGGTCAAGGTCTTTGTCGACACCGCGCCCCTGATGGAGAAGCCGCTGGCCCAGCGCGCCGGCCTCGGCTGGCAGGGCAAACACACCAATCTGCTGAGCCGCAGTCACGGCAACTGGCTCTTCCTCGGCGTCATCCTGACCGCCGCCGAACTGGAGCCCGACGCGCCCGAGGGCGAGCATTGCGGCACCTGCACGGCCTGCCTCGACGTCTGTCCCACGAACGCCTTCCCGGCCCCGTTCCAGCTCGATGCGCGCCGGTGCCTGTCCTATCTGACCATCGAGTTCGCCGGGCCATGGCCGGAAGAATTCCGCACCGCCACCGGCAGCCGCATCTACGGCTGCGACGACTGTCTGGCCGTCTGCCCGTGGAACAAATTCGCCGCCGCCTCGCAGGAGGCGCGCGTGCAGGCGCGCGAGGCCCTGGTCTCGCCACGGCTGGCCGACCTCGCCGCCCTGGACGACGCCGCCTTCCGTGCCCTGTTCTCGAAGAGCCCCGTCAAGCGCATCGGCCGCAACCGGTTCGTCCGCAATGTGCTGTACGCGATCGGCAACAGCGGGGACGCGGCGCTGATACCGTCGGCCGAACGCCTGCTGGATGACCCGGACCCCGTGGTGCGCGATGCGGCTGGATGGGCGGCGGGGCGGCTGGCAGAGGCGAAGTAGCGCGCGTTCTCCCTCCCCCGACGTGGGGAGGGAGAACGTCTGCGTCCTACCCCTGCGCGATCGCCCCGCCCCGGTCGCCACCCGGCACCGGGGCGACTTCCAGCAGCTTCAGCCGGAACACCATCACCGCATTGGGCGGTATCCCCGGCCGGCCCTGTTCGCCATAGCCCAGCGCGGGCGGCAGATAGACCACCCACTCGTCGCCGACCCGCATCTGCTGCAGCACCTCGGTCCAGCCGGGCACCACTTCGCTGACCGTGAACACCGCCGGCTGACCGGCCTGGTAGGAGCTGTCGAACACCGTCCCGTCGGTCAGGGTGCCCTCATAGTCGACGCGCACCAGGTCGTTGCGGTCGGGGCGCTCCCCGTCCGCGGGGCCTGACCGCATCACCTTGTACTGAACGCCGGACGGCAGGGTCCGCACGCCCTCGACCCGGGCGTTGGAGGTCAGGAAGAATTCGGCCGCGCGCAGATTCTGCGCCGCCGTCTCGTCCGGCGCTGCGGTTCCGCGATCACAGGCGGCCAGCGGCGCGCCCATGGCCGCAACCATGGCCAACGCCAGCGCGCCCCTAGCCCATCCGTAATTCATATCCCGCCTCTTCCAGTCCATGTCTGATTTCGATGGCGTGGGCCTCGCCACGCGTCTCGACCATGATGTCGAACTCCGCGCCCTTGGCCGGCACGTCCAGCGCCAGCCGGTTGTGCACCACGTCGATGATGTTTCCGCCCAGTCCGCCGATCACGGCGCTCATCTTGGACAACATGCCGGGGCGATCGTCGCCGAGGATGCGATAGACGATCATCTTCTTCTCGCGCACCAGTTCGCGGTTCAGCACCACGGCCAGCATGCGGGCGTCGATATTGCCGCCGCAAAGCACCAGCCCGACCTTCATCCCCCTGAACTTGTCCGGATACGCCAGCAGGGCGGCGAGGCCGCCCGCGCCGGCGCCCTCGGCCACGGTCTTCTCGAGGGTGGCGTAATAGGCCACGGCGGTCTCGAAATCCGCTTCCTGGCAGACGAGGACCTCCTCGATCAGGGGGTCGGCGATAGCGAAGGGGATGTCACCCACGGCCTTGATGGCGATGCCCTCGGCGATGGTCTGGCCGCCGCATTTCGGCGTCTCACCCCGGCGTTTGGCGCTGAACGAGGGGTACATGGCCGCCTCGACGCCGAAGATGCGGATATCCGGCTTCATCGCCTTGGCCGCCACCGAACAGCCGGCGATCAGTCCGCCGCCGCCGATGGGGATGATCAGGGCGTCCAGATCCGGCGCGTCCTCGAGGAACTCCACCGCGCAGACGCCCTGGCCCGTAACGATGCCCTCGTCGTCGAAGGCCGAGACGAAGACGTACCCCTTCTCGTCGCGCAGCCGGTGGGCTTCTTCGGTCGAGCCGGTGAAGTCCAGCCCCTTGATGACCACGGTCGCGCCGTGAGCCCGGGTGCCGTCCGCCTTCACGAAGGGGGTGCCCTCGGGCATGACGATGGTCACCGGCACGCCCAGCCGGGCGCCGTGATAGGCCAGGGCCTGGGCGTGGTTGCCCGCGCTCGCCGCCACCACGCCGCGTTTGCGCTCATCCGGCGTCAGCTGCAGCAGCCGGTTCAGCGCCCCGCGCTCCTTGAAGCTGCCGGTGAAATGCAGGTTGTCGAACTTGACCCAGACCTCCGCCCCGGTCAGCTGCGACAGCCGCCGTGAATAGCGCACCGGCGTGCGATCGACCTGGCCGGCGATGCGGTCGCGGGCCGCCAGAATGTCGTCAAACGTGACTGTCATGGACGCTCCCTATACCCGGTCTGCGCCGGGTTGATGCGCGCTTTTGGCCCACGGCCCGATGCGCCGCAACCTTGACCTTATGACGGCGTTGAGCGTCTGATCGGGACGTTCGACCCGCACCCCAAGACGGAGAGAGCCTTCATGTCCGCCCGCCACCTGATTGTCGTCGCCGCCGTCGCCGCCTCGCTGGCCGCCTGCGAGACCGTTCCCATGGGCGATTCCGGCCTTGGCCCACGGCCCGCCTCCACCGCCTTCAGCGCCGAAGACTTCGCCTGGTCCGCCGGATCGGGGCGCGGCTCCATCGACGGTCGCGTCGCCTTCAGCCGCGACGGCCAGGCTTTCACCTGCACCGGTTCGGTCGCGCTGACGCCGGACACCCCCTACACGCGCGCCCGATTCCAGACCCTGTACGGATCGACCGACCGGGCGGCCATTCCCGAGGCCGTGGTGCGCGCCCGTACGGTGCCGGACCCCAATGCCGACTATCGTTCCTTCGTCCGTTCGACCACCTGCCAGAACGGCCGGTTCGAATTCTCGGGACTCCCGGACGGTGACTGGTTCATCATCACCCCCGTCAGCGCCGGTGGCGACCGCATCGTTCTGATGCGTCACATCGGAACCCGCGGCGGACGCGTGTCCGTCACCCTGTAAGCGTCGCCTGCCAGTGCCTGTTGTCTTTGGGGCCGCGTTCCTGGCCGCTTCGGAGAGTTAACCATGTTCCGTTTCGCCCTGATCGCCGCCGCCGGCCTGAGCCTCTCCGCCCTTCCGGCCACCGCCCAGTCGTGGGGCGGAACCTATGACAGCGGCTACCGGAGCAACGACAGCTACCGGTCCCATGACAGCGGTTATCGGAGTAACGACGGCTACCGCTCGTATGACAGCGGCTATGGCCAGCGGTCCTATGGCGACAGCTACGTCGCCCGCCGCTCCAACGCCGTACCGTCGAATTTCGACTGGCGCAGCCAGCTGGACCGGCCGGGCGACTATCGCTGCGACCAGTTCTGGGACGCCAACCGCAATGATTGCGGCGACCGCTGGCGCGACCAGCGCCGCCAGGCCAGCCCCCAGGCGCGGCGCGACTATCGTGAACTGGCCGGCTATGGCGGCGGTTACAGCCACGGCCGGTACAACAACCGACGGGGTTACGGCTCGGCTTACAACTATGGCCATGCGCAGGGGTCCACGACGTATCACGGCGCCTATGGCCGGCCCGATCACGTCTATCCGGGCGGCGGGACCAGCTACGGCGGCTACAGCAGCGGCTACGGGTCGCGCTCCGACTGGTGCCGGGCCAACTACCGCTCCTACGACCCGCGCACCGGCTATTACCGCGCCTACAGCGGCCGGCTGGTCTACTGCGGCTAGGGCGTTGAAGTAGCGACACGCCGCGCGTCGAGCGTTAGCGCACCCCGCCTAACACTGCTCATCCGATCACGGATCAGTGGATAACCGCTGTTCGCCATTGTTTGGCCTTGTCTGACCCGCTTCGGTGCCCGTGACCCGCAAGGGGCGGTGGATCAGGGAGCGCGTAAATGTCCCAGCACAATATTTCCGGTTCGGAAGTCTTCGGACCCAAGCCCGGCGTCATGCTGCGATCAGTCAAGACCAGCGGCCTCCGGCGCCAACGCGCCGCCCGCACCTGGGCAGCCTTCATCGCCGGCGCTGTGGTGGCGGTGGCGGGTGGAGCCATCGCTTTGGCGGCCGTGTTCGGCCCCACGCTGTTCGGCTAGGAACCTGCGTTCTCCCTCCCCTTCATGGGGAGGGTGGTCGCGCAGCGACCGGGTGGGGAACGCCAGTCCCGCACCGATGGCGCCCGGCTTCACACTTCCCCACCCTGTCAGCGCTTCGCGCCGACATCCCTCCCCACTTCGGGGGAGGGAGAGCGCGCTATCGCACTATGCCAGCCACACCATCCGCCGCGTCTCCGCTTCAGCCCCCCTTGCCCGGCTGAAGCCTTTGCGCACCTCGCCGGTGTACAGGAACCCCGCCTTCTCCAGCACCCGGCCTGATGCCGGATTGTCGCTGAAATGCCCCGCCATCAGGGCGCGGCGCTTCCATGCCCTCGACGCCCAGGCGGTGGCGCCCTGCAGGGCCTCGGTCGCAAAGCCCCGACCCCAGAACGGACGGGCGATCCAGTAACCGACCTCGGGCGCCGGATCGGCGTCCTCGAACAGGCCGATGACCCCGACCGGGCCATGGTCCTCATGCTCGATCAGGAAGGTCCGCGCCCGCGCGGGATCCTGCACCGCCACCTTCAGCACGAACTCCTCGGCGTCCTCGATCCCGTACGGGTGGGGCATGCGCAGCGTCATGCGCGCGATCGACGGATCATTGGCGAAGGTCGCCAACCGGGGGATGTCCTGGGCGCCCGGCGAACGCAGGATCAGACGCCGCGTCTCGACGACGGGAGAAGGTTCGATCACGCACATCACACACAAGCCTCGTTCGATCTGCCGCCTCCTTGGAGGGCTCGGACGGCGTCGAGGCGGGGAAACGCAAACGGGGAGCCTGGTGATCCAGACTCCCCGCGGAAACGTGTCCCTGGTCCGGATCGCGGCTCTCGAGCCTTGCGCGATCCGGGTGTCAGTCGGTTCGCGCTACTCGGCGGCCATGGCCTGTTCGGTGGTCGGAAGAATCGACACGTAACAACGGCCGTTCGCCTTCTTGGTGAATTTCACGGCGCCGTGGGCGGTCGCGAACAGGGTGTGGTCGCGGCCGAGGCCGACATTGTCACCCGGGTGGAAGGTGGTGCCGCGCTGACGCACGAGGATGTTGCCGGCCAGAACGTTCTCGCCGCCGAACTTCTTCACGCCGAGGCGCTTGGAATGAGAGTCGCGACCGTTACGCGACGAACCACCGGATTTCTTGTGAGCCATAGGTCTGCTCCCTGTCTCTAACTGTTCTTACGCTTCGTCGGTGGAGGCGGGCTTGGCCTTGGGCGCAGCCTTCTTGGCCGGAGCCTTCTTGGCGGCGGCCGGCTTTTCAGCGGCTTCAGCCTTCGGAGCGGCGACGGCCTTGGGGGCCTTGGCCGGCTTGGCTTCGGTCGTCTCGACGCGCGGGGCCAGGCCGCGGGCGCGCAGGTTCATCTCGGCCTTGGTCATCAGCGAGGTCTCGCCGTCCCACTTGGCCTTCTCGCCGGCGCCGTCGATGCCGGTGATGCGCAGGACCGATTCCATCTGGCGATGGCCGTTCGTACGGCGATAGCCCTGACGGCGGGTCTTCTTGAAGATCTTGATCTTCTCGCCCTTGCGGGTCTCGACCAGGGTCGCGGCGACAGCAGCGCCCGCGATCAGGGGAGCGCCCAGGGTCACGCCCTTTTCGCCGCCCAGCATCAGGACGTCGCCGAACGAAACGTTCGAGCCAGCCTCGCCGTCGAGCTTCTCGACCACAATGACGTCGCCCGGTTGAACCCGGTACTGCTTGCCGCCGGTCTTGATCACCGCGTACATGTTGAAGCCTCAGCGAAACGCAAAAAGAATAAGCCCGACGGGGGACCCCCTCGGGCGAAGAGCGGCGACATAGACGCAGAGGGGTGTCCGAGTCAACGCGGACGGGCGAAAAAACGGGGCCCGGCCGAGCACACAGTCGGAATGACGCACCGCTCTGGACTGTTATAAGATAACACTCTATGTGGTCCGACGATGACGCCGTCCGACCTCCAGCAACCTGTCCTGCTGTCCCTGCTGGGCGTCGGCTTCGCCACGGCCTTCCTGCACGCCGCCCTGCCGACACACTGGCTGCCGTTTGTGCTCGTCGGACGCGGCCAGCGCTGGACCCTGCCGCAGGTGTTGGGGGCCGTGGCCGCTTCGGGGCTGGCTCATATCGCCACCACAGCCGTCGTCGGCGGCCTGATTGTCGCCGCGGGCCTGGTCATGGACCGGTGGGTCTCCGGCGTCCTGCCCTGGGTATCGGCCGGACTGCTGATCCTGTTCGGCGCCTTCTATCTGGGCCGCGCGGTGCTACGCGCGCCGATCATGGCCGGCGGACCATCCCTGGCCCTGTCCGAGCCGACCGTGTCGCACGCCGCCGCCTTCTGGGGACTGGTGGTGATGATGGCTGTGTCGCCGGGCGAGGTGCTGCTGCCGATCTATCTGTCCCAGGCGACCGAGGGGCCGCTGGTGTTGGCCGCCCTGACCCTCGCCTTCGCCGCCGGCACCGTGCTGGGCATGACCCTGTTCACCGTCCTGGCCCGCGCCGGCTGGTCGGTGCTGCGGCTGGAGCGCTGGGCCCGCTATGAAGGCGTCGTCCTCGGCCTCGCCCTGATTCTGATCGGCCTTCTCGTCCTCCTGCGCCCGCATTAAGGATAGCGGCATGGCGCACGGCTCCCACGATCACGGTCATGACCACAGCCATGCCCCCAGGCACGACCATGCGCACAAACACGGGCATGACCACGGGCACGCCCACGGCCCCGGCGGCCACCACCATGGCACGGTCGATACCGGCGACTGGCGCTACGCCGTCGGCCTGATCGTCAACCTGGCCTTCGTCGGCGTCGAGTTCGGGGCCGGGATATACAGCGGGTCCACCGCCCTGATGGCCGATGCGGGGCACAATCTGTCTGACGTCCTCGGTCTGGCCATGGCCGGCGGGGCCGCGTGGCTGGCGCGCCGGGCGAGCGGCTCCCGGAATACCTATGGCTACGGCAAGGCCACGGTGCTGGCCGCCCTCGCCAACGCCCTGCTGTTGATCTTCGCCTGCGGGGCCATCGCCTTCGAGGCCGTCCGCCGTCTGGCCGAGCCGGCGCCGGTGATGTCCGGCCTGATCATGGGCGTGGCGGCCATCGGCTTCGTCATCAACCTCGGCACCGCCCTGCTGTTCATGCGCGACCAGCACAGCGACCTGAACGCCCGTGGCGCCTACCTCCACATGATGGCCGACGCCGCCGTCTCGATCGGCGTGGTCATCGCCGGCGGGGTCATCTGGATGTCTGGCTGGTCGATCATCGACCCGCTGGTCAGCATCGTCATCGTCGCCGTCATCCTGATCGGCACCTGGGGCCTGCTCAAGGACTCGGTCAACCTGGCCATCGACGCCGCCCCGCGCAGCGTCGACGTCGACGCCATCCGCGCCGCCTTCCTGTCCCTGCCCGGCGTCACCGCCATCCACGACCTGCACGTCTGGGGCCTGTCGACCACCGAGACCGCCCTGACCGCCCACCTGTGCCACGACCGCCCGGACCCTGACGCCCTTCTGGTCGAGGCGCAGGCGATGGCGCGCGGCCGGTTTCGCATCGGCCACACCACGCTTCAGCTGGAAACCCGGCCCTTGGCCGACTGCCCGGACTGCGAGGGCCTGGGTCAGAACCTCTAGACGGCCCCGGCCGCCCGCGGCGGACGACAGGCATGGCGGACGTTCAGCGGGCTGAACGACAACAGCCAGGATTAAATGGCCAGCCGAGTTGCGCCCAGAATTTCGAGGCCGGAGGAAAGCTGCGGCTGACCGGGAACAGCCCGATCCCCGCCGGGCTGCTTGAGGCGGCCGGGCGCAGATAGGTGCAAAAGACGTGATCCCACAGCACCAGCGCACGGCCAAGATTCTTCATACCCTCGGCAGGCTCTGTCGAATGATGCCAGCGATGCAGGTCATTCGTATTGAACAGCAAGTTCAGGCGTCCGAAATCGAAGGCGATGTTCGAATGTTGCAGCAGCAGAACGGGCAACATCAAAGCCGTGTAGACGAGGATTGCCTCGGCCGCGACGCCAACCCACAGCAAAGGCAGGATCATCGCCAGGTGGTTCAGCACATGGTTGAACGGGTGGAAGCGGAAGTTGTTGAGCGTATAAAGCCGTTCCGTACTGTGATGCATGGCATGGAGCGCCCAAAGGGGCCTGTACCGATGATGCGCCCAATGGCTTGCCCATGCCGCAAACTCGATCCAGAGGAATGCCAGCAGGACCTGTTGCCAGAGCGGTAAACCCGGCGAGTCCGGCAAGGGCGCAAGGGCCAGAACGACAAACGGCGTAAGCCATTTGAGCGTCCCGTCGAGAATGCCGAAGATCAGAACGAAGCTGCCGATGTCCCCGGCGACTTCCGCACGCGGGACGTCGGCCCAGGCAGGATCGTGCGGCCACAGGCGCTCCAGAACAAGCGAGAACGCAATCAGGATCAGCGCAGCGCCGGCCACGAGGGCTTCACGCGCAGGATGCGTCCAGAACACGATCAGCAGGGCGGACATTCCGGCGATCAGGGTGATCAGCAGGGCCTGTGAAAGGAGTCGGGTCATTTTCAGGGGTTCCTGGCCGCAGGTTGCTGTCCGATCTCGGCCGAGCAGCACAGTCGCGAGAGCTGGGCGGCAGCACCGGCGAGAGCATCCAGATCGAGCTTCAGGATCGTGGCCCGCCCTTGGGCTTCGCGCGCCAACACTCCGGCGCGTTCCATCTCGTCCAGATGATGTTTGAGCGTCGAAGGCGAGATACCCAGTTCACTCGAAAGCTCGCCGAACTGCCGTCCGGAGCAACAGTGCTTCAGAAGGCATCGCAGGACCGCGATTCGTGTCGGATGGGCGAAGGCCGCAAACAGGCCGGCGATCTCGGTATCGTCTTTCATGCGAATAAACTAGATTAGTAGTTTATATGTTGTCCAGAGGTCCCTGAAGGATGAAGCCCGGCACACCACGACGCCATGCCGCGTCGGACACGCCATCGGCAAACGGCATCTTTGCGACGGTCCGGGGCCTCACCTCGGGGTTTGGGACCGGCCCCGTCTTCACAAACCACCCAATACACGCCATCTGCCGGTCATGACCGACAAGATCCCCGTCACCGTCCTCACCGGCTACCTCGGCGCCGGCAAGACCACCCTGCTGAACCGCATCCTCACCGAGGACCACGGCAAGCGCTACGCCGTCATCGTCAACGAGTTCGGCGAGATAGGCATCGACAATGACCTCGTGGTCGGCGCCGACGAGGACGTGTTCGAGATGAACAACGGCTGCGTCTGCTGCACGGTGCGCGGCGACCTGATCCGCGTCGTCGCCGGCCTGATGAAGCGCCAGCGTCCCGGCAAGCCCGCCTTCGACGCCATCATCGTCGAGACCACCGGCCTGGCCGACCCCGGCCCCGTGGCCCAGACCTTCTTCGTCGACGAGGACGTCAAGGCGAAGACCCAGCTCGACAGCGTCACCGCGCTTGTCGACGCCAAACACGTCATGGCCCGGCTGGACGACTCGAAGGAGGCGCGCGAGCAGGTCGCCTTCGCCGACCGCATCATCCTCAACAAGACCGACCTGGTCACTGAGGCCGAACTGGTCGAGGTCGAGCGCCGCCTGCGCAAGCTCAACCCGCTGGCCCCCATCACCCGCGCCGAACGCGCCAATGTCCCGCTCGATCAGGTGCTCGGCCTCGGCGGCTTCGACCTGGGCCGGATTCTCGACATCAATCCCGAGTTCGCCAACCCCGCCCACGGCGAGGCCGGCCATGTTCACGACGAGCACTGCGACCACGACCACCACGATCACGATCACGATCACAATCACGCCGATCATGGCCACGACCACGGCCATTCGCATGGCGCACGCGGCCATGCGCATGAGGACGACATCAAGGGCATCTCCCTGTCGCTCGACCGGCCGATGGACGGGGCCAAATTCACCGCTTGGCTCGACCGGCTGCTGGGCGAGCAGGGCCAGAACATCCTGCGCGCCAAGGGCATCATAAATGTCGCCGGTGAGGATCGCCGCCTGGTCTTCCAGGCCGTGCACATGATCCTCGAGGGCGACCTGCAGCGCGAATGGGGTGACAAGGAACGCCGCTGGTCCCGCGCCGTCTTCATCGGCCGCGACCTCGACGAGGCCGCGCTGAAGGCCGGGTTCGAGGCCTGCGCGGCGTGAAGACCAGCAATTTCGACGCCCAGATCACCGCCATCGTCTTCGACGCCGAAGGCGCGGTCTTCGCCCTGGGCGACGGTTCGGTCCGGTTCGAGGACGGCGCGTTCAGCGCGGCCCATGACGGAGCCATCCTGTGCGCCGTCGTCCATCCGTCCGGAAACGGGGTGGTCACCGGCGGCGACGACGGCCGCCTGATCTGGCATCGCCGCGCCGACGCGGGCGTGCTGGCCACCAGCGCCCGCGGCCAGTGGATCGACGCCGTCGACGCCTCGGCCGAAAGCGGCCTGATCGCCTTTTCCGCCGGCAAGACCCTGTCGGTCATCGATGCGAAGGACGCCGGCTTCCGCCGCGACTTCCAGCATGAGCGCACCGTCTCGGGCGTGGCGTTCGAGCCAAAGGGCCGGCGCATCGCGACCTCGACCTATGGCGGGGCCGCACTTTGGTTCGCGCGTATCGCCGAACAGAAGCCGACCTTCCTGAAATGGGCCGGGTCGCACACTGCCGTGACCTTCTCGCCCGACGGCGCCTTCGTCGTCACCGCCATGCAGGACGCCCAGCTGCACGGCTGGCGGTTGAAGGATCAGAAGAACATGCGGATGGGCGGCTATCCGTCCAAGGTCCGGGCCATGAGCTTCCTGTCCAATGGCCAGCTGCTGGCCACGGCGGGCGCCTCGGGCGCCGTGCTGTGGCCGTTCGTCGGCGCCAATGGCCCGATGGGCCGCGAGGCCACCGAGATCGGCTACGACGAGGGCAGTCTGGTGGCGCTGGTCGCCTCGCAACCGAGGCACGGCCTGCTCGCCGCCGGACTGACCGACGGTCGCGTCTGGCTGGCCGATCCGGCCGGTCAGGGGCTCAACTTCCTCAAGGCCGACAAGGGCTCCCCGATCACCGCCCTGGCCATGAGCGCCGATGCCAAGCGCGTGGCCTGGGCGGACGAGGATGGGAACGCGGGGGTCTCCACCCTCTAGCTATCGTCATCCTCCGGCGAGCGCTGAGAGACCGGGGGATGACGATAGCCGGAGAACCGGATCGCCCTTGCTCCCCAACCTCCGCCGTGCTGCCATCCCCACATGTCAGGGGTGACCAGAACCGTGAAGAAGGGGCGCCCCGTGCTGACCCTGTTCCTGCTGCTGGTCCTGCTCGGCTCCGGCAGCGTGGTCCTCCAGCGCTGGATCGCCCCGCCGACCACCTTCCTGATGATCAGCCGGGCGGTCGGCGGCGAGGGCCTGTCCTATCGCTGGCGATCGCTGGACGACATCTCCCCCCGGCTGGTCCAGGCGGTGATCGCCTCGGAGGACTCGACTTTCTGCGCCCATAACGGCTTTGACATGAAGGCCATAGAACGCGCCCTGAAGGCCAATGCCCGGTCGGAGAAGCGCGGCTCGGGCCGGATCCGCGGCGGCTCGACCATCAGCCAGCAGACGGCCAAGAACGCCTTCCTCTGGCCCAGCCGCGACTGGGTCCGCAAGGGTCTGGAGGCCGGCTACACCGTCGCCATAGAAATCGTCTGGGGCAAGCGACGGATCATGGAAGTCTATCTCAACGTCGCCGAATGGGCCCCCGGCGTCTACGGCGCCGAGGCCGCCTCGCAGCACTGGTTCGGCAAGTCGGCGGACGATCTGACCGCCCGCGAGGCCGCCCGCCTCGCCGCGATCCTGCCCTCCCCGCGACGCTACAGCGCCTCCGCGCCCGGGCCCTATGTCCGCCGCCGCACCTCACGCATCCAGGCCGCCATGGGCACGGTCCGCGAACAGGGTCTGGCCGCCTGCGTCCTGGGTTGAGTCGCTGGCCAAAGGCGCAGCTTGACGCGACCGTCTCCCTCCCCTCA
The DNA here is from genome assembly GCF_002343105.1 of Brevundimonas sp. UBA2416. NCBI lineage: Bacteria > Pseudomonadati > Pseudomonadota > Alphaproteobacteria > Caulobacterales > Caulobacteraceae > Brevundimonas > Brevundimonas sp. UBA2416. Next base: position 8,870 of record NZ_DDRM01000009.1, on the reverse strand, counting down.
CCTGCGCGCCGAACGACGCGGGGAAATACCGCGCAAGGAGGAATGTCCATGAAACGCACCCTGATGACCGCCGCCGCCGTCGGCGCCCTCGGCCTGAGCCTGACCGCCTGCGCGGCCCTGGGAATGGGTGGCGCGGCAACGTCGGAAAGCGCCGCCGTCGCCCCTGCGGCAGACGCCCCGGCCCCCGCGACCGCCGAAGCCGCCGCCGCCTTCGTCGCCAACGCTGAAACCCGCCTCGCCGCCCTGAGCGAGGAGGCCGCCCGCATCCAGTGGACCCGCGCCACCAACATCACCCACGACACCATGTGGCTCGAGAGCCGGATCAATGCCGAATACACCGAGCTGCAGGTCGAACTGGCCAACGGCGCGGCCCGGTTCAACGACGTCGAGGTGCCCGGCGACGTGCGGCGCAAGCTGAACCTGCTGCGTCTCGGCATCGTCCTGCCGGCCCCCAACCGTCCCGGCGCCGCGGGCGAACTGGCCGAGATCACCACCCGGCTGGACTCGACCTACGCAACCGGAAAGTTCGAATACCAGGGCCGCCAGATCACGCTTGAGGAGGCTTCCGCCCTCCTCGCCGCGACCCGGGACCCGGCCGAGGCCCGCGCCCTGTACGAAGGCTGGCGGACCATCTCGCCGGTCATGGCGCCGGACTATGCCCGCATGGTCGCCATCGCCAATGAGGGCGCCGCCGAACTGGGCTTCGCCGACACCGGCGCCATGTGGCGCGCCGGCTATGACATGGAGCCGGACGCCTTCGCCGCCGAGACCGACCGACTCTGGGCCCAGGTCAAACCCTTCTACGAAAACCTGCACTGCTATGTCCGCAGCCGGCTGAACGAGAGATACGGCGACGCCGTCCAGCCCGACAGCGGCCCGATCCGCGCCGACCTGCTGGGCAATATGTGGTCGCAGCAGTGGGGCAATATCTATGACGTCGTGGCCCCGGCCACGGGCGGCGCCTCCAGCTATGACATGACCGAGCGGCTGGTCGCTTCAGGCTATGACGCGCGCAGGATGGTCGAGACGGGCGAGGGCTTCTACGTCTCGATGGGCCTGCCCGAACTGCCGGAGACCTTCTGGGAGCGCAGCCAGATCACCCGTCCGCGCGACCGCGAGGTGGTCTGCCACGCCTCGGCCTGGGACCTCGACAACCTCGAGGACATCCGCATCAAGATGTGCACCGAGGTCAACGCCGAGGACTTCTACACGGTCCACCATGAACTCGGGCACAACTACTACCAGCGCGCCTACAAGGATCAGCCCTTCCTGTTCAAAAACGGGGCGAACGACGGCTTCCACGAAGCCATCGGGGACTTCGTCGGCCTGTCGGCCCTGACGCCGACCTATCTCAACCAGATCGGCCTCCTGGACTCCGTGCCCGGCGAGGCGGAGGACATTCCCTTCCTGCTCAAGATGGCGCTCGACAAGATCGCCTTCATGCCCTTCGGCCTGATGGTCGACCGCTGGCGCTGGGGCGTGTTCAACGGTGAGACCAGCCCGGCCGAATACAATGACGCCTGGTCGGCCAACATGCTGCGCTATCAGGGCCTCGTCCCGCCCGGACCCCGTCCGGCCAATGCCTTCGACCCCGGCGCCAAATATCATATCCCCGGCAATACGCCGTACACCCGCTACTTCCTGGCCCACATCTACCAGTTCCAGTTCCACCAGGCCGCCTGTGAACAGGCGGGCTGGACCGGGCCGCTGCACCGTTGCTCCGTCTACGGGAATACCGAGGTCGGCGCCCGCTTCAACGCCATGATGGAGATGGGCCAGTCGCGGCCCTGGCCCGAGGCGATGGAGGCCTTCACCGGCCAGCGCGAGAACGACGCCTCTGCCGTGGCCGCCTATTTCGCCCCGCTGAACACCTGGCTGACCGCACAAAACCGCGGCAAGGACTGCGGCTGGGAGGCCTGACGAGCGGGACTTCGCCCGCGGCCGCGATCGCCTGGTGAGAAAATCGCCGCGTTAACCTTTGGTGTGGGCGCATCGCTTAACCGTGCGCGCTCAATTTGCCCCGGATAGGCGCGGACGGACCGCATCGCGCCTGAACCACGGGCGGATGAGGCGATGGGGCGGAAATCCTGGTTTGACGGTCTGGGCCGCAGTCTGCGCGCCTTCGCACAGCGCATGGCCGGCGATGCGCGCGGCAATGTCGCCATGCTGTTCGGCCTCAGTATTCCAGTGCTGGTCCTGATCACGGTCGGCGGCGTGGACATCCACCGCGCCTCAACCGTGCGGGTCAATCTGCAGGATGCCCTCGACGCCGCCGCCCTTGCCGCCGCCCGGTCGCCCTATACGGCCAACGCCGACCTTCAGCGTGTCGGCCTGGCGTCCCTGCGCGCCAACCTGAAAGCCTATCCGGAGATCACCCTGCGCGAAGGCGACACCTCCTTTGTCCTGAATGGCGACGATGTGGTGGTCGCCTCGTCGAAGGTCGATGTGAAGACCCTGGTCGCCAACATCGTCCTGCCGCCCTACGGCAAATTCATGGACGACTATCTGCCGGTCGGCGCCCGTTCCGAGGTCGATCGCTCTTCGCGCAACATCGAGGTCGCTCTGGTTCTGGACATTACCGGCTCGATGGCCGGCCAGAGACTCATCGACCTGAAGGCTGCGGCCAAGGAACTGGTCGACCTGGTCGTCCAGCCGGTCCAGACCCCCTGGTATTCCAAGGTCGCCCTGGTGCCCTATTCCAACTCGGTCAATCCGGGCGCCCATGTCACCACCGCCCGCGGCGGCGTCTCCACCTCGGTGAACATCACCGGCGCGGTCATCAACCTGGCAGGAACCCCCAAAACCATCACCGCGGCGAGCAAGGCGCGGCCCGTCGTCATCACCTCGGCCAGCCACGGCTTCTCGAACGGCGACGTGGTCTGGATCACCGGCGCGACGGGCATGACCCAGCTGAACAACAAGCCCTACGAGGTGCGCAACAGGACCACCAACACCTTCGAGCTCTACACCATGGCGGGCAACCGGGTGAACGGCACCAACTACGGGACCTATTCCGGCAGCGCCGGGCGGGTTCAGCGCTGCCAGAACAACGACTGTTCGATCACCATCACCGCCGCCAACCACGGCATGGCCAACAACGAATACGTCTACATCACCAATGTCGGCGGGATGACCCAGATCAACGACCAGAGCCATCTGGTCGGCAACGCCCAGACCAACAGCTTCACCATCGACCTGACGGAAACCTCGTTGTCCCCCTACACCTCGGGCGGAAGGGCCTGGAGCGCGCGCGGCGGCGGCACGACCTATTTCGCCTTCGAGAACATGGACGGCGACCTCCAGACCCACAGGATCAGCGGCTGCGTGACCGAACGCGTCGGCGCCCAGGCCGTTACGGAAGCGGCCCCGACCGGCGCCTCCTCCTGGGTCGGGCGTCACTATCCGAACATCGACGGCACCTGCATCGAGGACGCCATCCTGCCGCTGTCCAGCAACGCCGCGACTATCAAGTCCCGGATCGATGCCTTCGCGGCGTCCGGCTCGACCGCCGGCCAGATCGGTATCGCCTGGGGCTGGTATATGGTCTCCCCGAACTGGAACAGCCTGTGGCCTTCAAACGGCGCGGCGGTCTACAACTCCGCCGAAACCCTGAAGGCCGTGGTCATCATGACCGACGGGGCGTTCAATACGCCCTACTGCAGCGGGGTCATCTCGCGGCAGGCCGGCTCGGGCTCCGGCGCCAACAGCGCCAAGATCGACTGTGATGCGACCAATGGCGACCCGTTCGAGCAGAGCCGGACCCTTTGCACCGCCATGAAGGCCCAGGGCGTGGTCGTCTATACGGTCGGGTTCGGGATCACCGCCGGAACGGACGAAGCCGATGTGCTGGCGGACTGCGCCTCGACGCCGGCCAATGTCTTCCTGCCCGCCGACGGCGGCGATCTGTCAGAGGCCTTCGCGGCCATCGGTCGGGACATCAAGCAGTTGCGCATTTCCCGCTAGATACCGCCGATCGCCGGCGATCACCCGGCGTTAACCACGGTCGCGGATGCTGGCCGCCTCGAACGCCGGGCTCTTCCGCCCGGCGACCTGGCGGAATTGACGACAATGGGACGCCGCGCCGACTCGTCCATCCTTGACGGCCTGAGGACGTTTCTCAGCCGGCTGCTGTCCGACGCGCGCGGCAATGTCGCCATGCTGTTCGGCCTCAGCCTGCCGGTGCTGGTCCTGATGACCGTGGGCGGCGTGGATATCCACCGCGCCTCGACCGTGCGGGTCAATCTCCAGGATGCGCTCGACGCGGCGACCCTTGCCGCCGCCCGCTCCCAGTACACCGAGGATGAGGACCTCCGTGAGGTCGGTCTCAGGGCCCTGCGCGCCAACCTCAAGGCCTACCCCGACATCATCCTGCTCGAGGCCGACACGACCTTCACACTGAACGACGACGCCGTCGTGGTCGCCAGATCCAGGGTCAATGTGAAGACCCTGGTCGCCAACATCTTCCTGCCGCCCTACGGCAAATTCATGGACGACTACCTGCCGGTCGGCGCCCATTCCGAGGTCAACCGCTCGTCCCGCAACCTCGAGGTCGCCCTCGTTCTCGACATCACCGGCTCCATGGGCGGCAGCCGCATCGCCGCGATGAAGGCCGCCGCGCGGGACCTGGTGGATCTGGTGGTTCAGGACGTGCAGGAGCCCTACTACACCCGCATGTCGGTGGTGCCCTATTCCATCGGCGTGAACGTGGGCTCCTGGGCCAATGGCGCGCGGGGCACGCCCATCGGCGCGCGAAACATCTCGCACATGGCCTGGGCTTCGGCGACCGGAAGGAACATCAGCGCCATCACGCGCGCCAACCCTGGCGTCGTCACCTCATCCAGCCATGGCCTCCAGACCAACGACTATGTGTGGATCCGGAACGTTTCTGGCATGGGGCAGGTGAACAACCGGGCCTACAGGGTCCAGCGGATCAACAATTCGAGGTTCTCGCTGCAGTCCTGGAACGGCTCATCCTGGGTGGCGGTGAACACCAGCGGCTACAGCGCCTATGCCAGCGGTGGCGAGGTGCGCAAATGCCTCGTGTCGGACTGCTCGGTCCAGGTCACGGCCCCGGGCCACGGCCTCAGCGACGGGGAAGGGGTCTACATCACCGGCGCCAACGGCATGACCCAGATCAACAACACGCCCTATATCGTCTCCAATGTAACGACCAACACCTATTCGATCGGCGTCAACGGCGCAGAATGGGGAGCCCACACCTCCGGCGGCTCCAGCTGGTGCGGGCGCGACGGCTGCCAGTGGCGGGTGTTCCGCAACATTTCCGGAAACCTTCGCGCCCACCAGATCACCACCTGCGTCACTGAACGGCCCGGTGCACAGGCCTATACAAGCGCGGCTCCGTCGACGGCTTACGTCGGTCGGAATTATCCGGCGACCAATGCGCCCTGCCCTTCCGCGGTCATCATGCCGCTGTCATCCAACAAGAACGCGATGAAGTCACTGATCTCCAGCTTCAACGTCACCGGCGCAACCGCGGGTCAGATCGGGCTCGCCTGGGGCTGGTACACGGTGTCGCCCAGCTTCAATGCGCTCTGGTCCGGCAATCCGGCGGGCGTCGCCAGCCCCAACGAACTGTTGAAGGCGGTCATCCTCATGACCGACGGCGAGTTCAACACCAACTACTGCACGGGCGTCCTGGCCAGCAATTCAGGCAACGGCGGCGAGCGCATAAACTGCGCCGCCACCAACGGCAATCCGTTCGACCAGGCCGAGGCGCTTTGCGACGCCATGAAGGCGGAGGGCGTCATCGTCTACACCGTTGGGCTTGAGCTGGACTCGGGAGGCGCGGCGGAAGACGTCATGCAGTACTGCGCCACGAGTCCGGATCACGTCTATCTGCCGGCCAGCGGCGGGGATCTGTCAGAGGCCTTTGCCGCCATCGGTCGCGAACTGACCCAGCTACGGATTTCCCGATAGCGCCTGAGCTCAGGCAGCGGGCCGCCGCGCGAGGCGCGATGGCGCTCTCAGATCAGCCGGATTTCCTTCAGCCGTTCGGTCAGGAAGTCCTCCGCCATGATCGCCTTGCCGGCATAGCGGTCGGGGTTCTCCGACGAGATCATGCCGGGCAGGGTCTCGATGACGAAGTCCGGGTTGAAATGCAGGAAGAAGGGCGTCGAATAGCGGGCGAAACTGGCCCGCTCCGGCGCCGGATTGATCACCCGGTGGCTGGTCGACGGCAGGACGTGGTTGGTCAGCCGCTGCAGCATGTCGCCGATGTTGACCACCAGCGCCCCCGGCGGCGGTGAGATGTCCAGCCATTCACCGTCGGCGTCCTTGACCTGCAGCCCGGCCTCCTCGGCGCCCAGCAGCAGGGTGATGACATTGATGTCCTCATGCGCCCCGGCCCGCACGCCGGACGCGCCCGCAGGAACCGGCGGATAGTGCAGCATCCGCAGGATCGAGTTCCCCATCTCGACCTTGTCCTCGAAGAAGTCGTCGCCGAGTTCGAGATAGCGGGCGATGGCGCGCAGGACTTTCGCGCCGAGGACGTCCATGGCGGCGAACATGCCGTAGACATGCTGTCGAAAACCCTCGACCTCGGTCGGCCAGACGTTGTCGCGCATATATTTCCGGTACGGATGGCCTTCCGGCAGTTCACGCCCGACGTGCCAGAACTCTTTCAGATCGACCGTCGCCGCGCCCTTGGCCGCCTCGACGCCGAATGGGGTCAGGCCGCGCGCGCCGCCGGTTCCCGGCTGGTGGTATTTACGCTTTGTCTCTTCCGGCAGGGCGAAGAAGGTCTTGGTGTCGGCCACGGCCGCGTTGATCACTGTCTCATCAAGGCCATGGTCCGCGATGACCGCAAAGCCGTACCGTTTGAACGAGGTCCCCAGCTTGTCGGCGAAGGCCTGAAAATCCGCGTCGTACAGCTTCATCGAGACGGGCTCGATCGACTTGCCGGCGGGGGCGGCGGTTTCGGGGTTCGTGGTCGCGCTCACGGGGGGCCTCATCGTTCTGTTACAGGCGGGTTCCATACGCCCTAAGGCGCAAACTTGGCAAAGCCGGGACGGATCGCGCGCCGGGATTGTTCGTTCAGCCGCGGTACAGGTCGGAACCTTCACCGTAAGCTCGCGTTTCGGCGCCAGACAGGTTTTTACAGACAGGACTCTCCACCATGCGCAGCAAGCTCCTCCTTACCGGCGCCTCGATCGCTATCCTTCTGGGCGGCGTCGCCTGCACCACCACCGATCCCTACAGCTCCGCGCCGCGCCGCAACAACACGGGCACGGGCGTGATCGCCGGCGCCCTGGGCGGCGCCCTGCTGGGTTATCTGACCAACACCTCCAACTCCGAGGAAGGCCGCAAGAACGCCCTCATCGGCGCCGGCATCGGCGCTCTCGGCGGCGCAGCTGTCGGCCAGTACATGGACCGTCAGCAGCGCGAACTGGAAGCCGAGCTTTCGGGTTCGGGCGTCGGCGTGGCCCGTCAGGGCGACAACCTCGTCCTGCGCATGCCGTCGGACGTGACGTTCGCGTCGAACCAGTCGTCCATCAACACCCGCTTCTACGCCACACTGGACGACGTGGCCGGCGTTCTGAACCGCTATGACCAGTCGATCGTCGACATTGTCGGCCACGCCGATTCGGACGGCACGGACGAGTACAACCTGAACCTCTCGCGCCAGCGCGCCTCGTCGGTGGCCCAGTATCTGGTCAGCCGCAACGTTCTGGCCGACCGGTTGTACGTCGACGGTCGTGGAGAGAGCGCCCCGATCGCCTCCAACGCCACGGCCGAAGGCAAGGCGCAGAACCGCCGGGTCGAGATCCTGATCCGTCCGTTCCGCGGCTAGGGTTCACGCAGCGAGCGGCCGCGCTGCGTCGCGGGTGTAAGCGGACAAGCAAGAGAGGGCGGCGCTTCCGGGCTCCGCCCTTTTTTCTTTTGCGGGACACCGTTCCGTGACTTGCGGCGCGGCCCGTCTGGTGCTGGATACGAAACACGCGCGTTGCAGGGGAATCGCTTGCGTCCGGACCATCAGGAATTCGCCGACGGGGTGAAATTGGCCGCCATCGCCGCGGTCTCGGCCGTGCTGACCGCGACCATCGTCATCGGCGCCGGTCGGACCTTGCTGCCACAGGCCGAGGTCGCCGCCGCTGAACGTCCGGCGCTGATCCCCGTCGCGCTTCGTTAGGCCCTGCCGATCGAGGCGTATTTGAACCCTCGGATCCGCATTTCCTCGGGCCGATAGACGTTTCTCAGATCGACCATGACGGGCTGCCTCATCAGCAGCTTGACCCGATCAATGTCCAGCGCGCGGAACTGGTCCCACTCGGTCAGGATCACCACGACGTCGGCCCCGGTGACCGCTTCATAGGGGCCGTCCTTGAACTGGACCCCTTCGAGCAGTTTTGCGGCCTCATGCATGCCTTCCGGATCGAAGGCCTGCACGGTCGCGCCCATGGCCATCAGTGCGGGAGCCACATCGAGCGAGGGCGCGTCGCGCATGTCGTCGGTGTTCGGC
>NZ_DDRM01000009.1:0-251 GCF_002343105.1 Brevundimonas sp. UBA2416 | reverse complement strand
TCGGCTTGAAGGTCAGGCCCAGCAGGGCGACGGTCTTGCCCTTCAGTTCGCCCCCCAGGGCGTTGGCGACCCGGCTGGCCATGGCCTTCTTGCGCGCATCATTGATCTGGACCGTCGTCTCGATCAGGCGGACCGGTGAGCTGGCGTCGGTCGCTGTCCGAACGAGAGCAAGAGTGTCCTTGGGAAAACATGACCCGCCATAGCCGGGGCCGGCGTGGAGGAATTTCCCGCCGATCCGCTTGTCCAGGCCG
>NZ_DDRM01000042.1:66552-81504 GCF_002343105.1 Brevundimonas sp. UBA2416 | reverse complement strand
CTGGGTCTCGCCGCGGGTGAACAGGGCCGAGCCGTGGGTGCGCGGGAAGACGCCGACTTCCGAGACGATGTCGCGGACCTTGTCGAGGGCGCGGCCGTCGACGCGGTGGCCGTTGTCGATGATGTCGCGACGCAGGACGTGGGCTTCACATTCCTTGAAGGCCGCGCCGAACTTGGCGGAATCGACACCGTCCGGATTTTCGTCGGTCTTCACCAGCTTGGCGGCGGCGGCCTTCTTGGCCACGTCGACGCCGTTGCGGCGCTCGTATTTGCCGGCGTGGGTGTAGGCCTTCTTGATGTCCTCGCCGACCAGCTTCTGGATGGCGGTGACGACGTCCGAGTGATCCTCGGCCTGGAAGTCGAAGGGCTCCTTGGCGGCGTGCTCGGCCATTTCGATGATGGCGTCGATCACCGGCTGCATGCCGCGATGCGCGAACATCAGGGCGTTGAGCATGATGTCTTCCGACAGCTCCTTGGCTTCGGATTCGACCATCATCAGGGCGTCCTGGGTGCCGGCGACGACGAGGTCGAGCTGGCTGTCAGGCATCTGGTCGAGGGTCGGGTTCAGAACGTATTCGCCGTCGATATAGCCGACGCGCGCGGCGCCGATCGGGCCCATGAAGGGCACGCCCGAGATGGTCAGGGCAGCCGAGGCGGCGACCAGGCCGAGGATGTCGGGGTCGTTCTCCATGTCGTGCTGCAGCACGGTGACGACGACCTGGGTCTCGTTCTTGAAGCCCTTGACGAACAGGGGGCGGATCGGACGGTCGATCAGGCGGGAGACCAGGGTCTCCTTCTCGGTCGGACGGCCTTCACGCTTGAAATAGCCACCCGGGATCTTGCCGGCGGCGAAGGTCTTTTCCTGGTAGTTCACGGTCAGCGGGAAGAAATCCAGGCCCGGCTTGGGCGCGCGACCGTAGACGACGGTGGCGAGGACGACGGTCTCGCCGTAGGTGGCCAGAACGGCGCCGTCAGCCTGACGGGCGATGCGGCCCGTTTCGAGGGTCAGCGGGCGTCCGGCCCAGTCGATCGTCTTGCGTTTGATATCGAACATGTTCGTCTTTCATATCCCGCGGGCGGATTCCGCGCGGGGTCCCATCAGTGGGTGGAGCGTCGGGCGTTCAGTCCTTCGGTCCATGGATCGTGCGCGCCATCGCGAACGATCCGGGAAGAAGAGGACCGGTATGGCCCTCGCGTCATGCACCGGTACGAACCGCGGCGCGCGGCTGGTCTCTGGATGCGGAAAGAGGCGCGGACATGGCCCGCGCCCCAAATCTCATCCGCGTTCCGCGCCTAGCGGCGCAGGTTCAGCTTGCCGATCAGAGCGGTGTAGCGCTCGCGATCAACCTTGCTGAGGTGGTCAAGAAGGCGACGACGCTGCGAGACCATCTTGAGCAGGCCGCGGCGCGAGTGGTTGTCCTTCTTGTGGGTCTTGAAGTGATCGGTGAGGTTGGCGATGCGTTCCGAAAGGATCGCGACCTGGACCTCGGCCGAGCCGGTGTCGCCGGCGGAGCGGGCGTTATCGGCGATGACTTCGTTCTTACGCTCGGGCGTAATCGACATCGGGTGTACTCCTAAAGGAGGTTAAAAACGCGGTCGGGTTCTAGCCGGCCGGCCCGCAACTGACCGAGAGCGACGAGGGTCTGACCCTGAAAGGCTGAAACGGTTCGGGAGCCGTCCCGAAGGCGGCTCTTGAGCGTTTCGACCTGTCTGGGGAGCAGAACGATCGGTCGTCCCTGACGAAGCGAGAAGGCGTCCTGATCCGTCACGGCCAGCTCCGGGATGTCGTCCAGGGCGGTCGCGACGGGAAGCAAGCCTTCCGAGGCGGCGTCCCTATGCACCAGATCGGTCAGGAAATCCAGCGTGACGGCGTTTTCCGTAGAGAACGGTCCGACCCGCTCGCGACGCAGGGCGGAAACATGCCCCTCGGCGCCCAGAACGGCGGCCAGGTCGCGCGCCAGCGAACGGACATAGACGCCCTTGCCGGTGCGGATGGTCAGTTCGACATGGTCGGCGTCGGGCGCATCGCTGACCGCCGCCTCATGGATCGTCACCCGGCGGCTGGCCAGTTCGAACTCGGCGCCCTCGCGGGCCAGGTCATAGGCGCGCTGGCCGTCGACCTTGATGGCGCTGAACTGCGGCGGGATCTGATCGATCTCGCCGACAAAGGCCGGAAGCGCCGCGCGGACCGCCTCGACATCGGGCCGGACGTCCGAGCGGCCGGTGATCTCGCCCTCGCGGTCGAGGCTGTCGGTCGAGATCCCCCAGTTGATGGTGAAGCGATAGACCTTCTGCGCCTCCATCATGAAGGGGACGGTCTTGGTCGCCTCGCCGAGGGCGATAGGCAGGATGCCGGAGGCCAGGGGGTCGAGGGTGCCGGCGTGTCCGGCTTTCTGGGCGTCGAACAGGCGGCGGACCTTCGAGACGGCCTCGGTCGACCCCATGCCGAACGGCTTGTCGAGACAGACCCAGCCGTTGACGATCTCGCCCTTCTTGCGACGGCCCACTAGTTGGTCCCGGCGCTGTCATCCGTCTCATCGTCCTCGAACGGCGAGACATAGACGTCGGCGCGGACGCGGGGGTCGTCGAGCAGCCGGTTCAGCCGCTCGGCGGCGGCGAAGCTCTCGTCGTGGCGGAAACGCAGGTCGGGGGTGAAGCGCATCTCAATATGCCGTCCCAGCGCGCCGCGCAGGAATTTGGCGTGGGCGTTCAGCGCCTTGACGATCTCGTCGATATGGCCCGCGACGGGCGCCGTCTCGACGCCGGCGCCCAGTGGCTCGACGAAACAGGTGGCGTGTTTCAGGTCGGGGGACAGTCGCACCTCGGTGACGGTGACCGACACTCCGACCAGGGCGGGGTCGCGAATCTCGTTCTCGCGCATGACCTCGACGAGGGCGTGACGGATCATTTCGGAGGCGCGCAGCTGACGCTGGCTGACGGTTCCGGCCTTGGCGGCGGGCTTCTTCTGTTTGCGGTTGCTCATGGCTCTGTCCTCGTCGCCTGCCGGGGATCGGACCCGGCTCTCAAAAGCGACGCCGCGTCGGGTCGGAAAGGCATGACCTTTCGAGCGCGGCGAAATTGAATGAGCGCGGGGTCTAGTCCCGCGGGGCCGCCGTGTCCAATTGCGCCCGCTCGATGGTGGCCATGACCTCCGACGACGTTATGGCGCGCAGCGGTCGGGCGGGCAGGCCGGCGGCGTTGAGCACGCCGGCGCTCCAGTGGTTGCAGAGCCGGCCGATCCAGAAATGCTCATGGCTGGCGAAGAAGCGGGCGTCGTCGCCGGCCCGGGCGGCGGCGATGCGGGCCTGGCCATCGTCGAGGTCGAGCGAGGCCTCGATGTGGGCGGCCATGACCTCGAACCCTGCGGTGGAAAGTCGAAGCGAGCGGCGGCGGTCGTCGGCGACCAGATCGCGCGGATCACGCCGGGCCGGGTCGAGCATGATCACCGAGGCGTTGCCCGGACGGAAGAAGGCCCTCGCCCCGTCGGGCAGGCGGTCGCCGATCGGGCTCTGGTCGACATAGAATCTGGCGTCGCCCCAGCCGATCAGGATCCAGTCGCCCGGCGGCAGGCTGCGCACCGCTTCAGCCAGCGGCCCGGCCCGCGTCTCGAGCGAGGCGCGGGGGACGGCGAGATCCGTGTGGAAGCCGTTGTCCAGAACATGGACCTCGACGCCGGGTTCAGCCGCAGACGCCGGCCACAGGGCGGGGTTGCCGGGCGCGGTCCAGGTCCAGAGGGCGGCGACCCCGCCGAGGGCCATGGCGGCGACGAGAGGTCCGAGCCCGTATCCCTTGAGCCGGCGCTTCATCGCGCCTTGAGTCGCCACGCCCCGCACAGGGTTGCGACGGGGGCGTCGGGGCCTAACCGGGCCGGGGCGCGGAACAGCATCAGGTCGACCCGGTCGCGGCGGTGCAGCAGGGCGATCATGTCCGGCGCCTGGCCTGCGCAGAGGGCCGAGGGCTTCACCGGCTCGGCGCGCGTCGCGGGGATGATGCGGCGGATCTCGATCTGGGCGTCGGCGGGGGCCTCAAGGCGGTCGGCGAAGGTCTGGCCGAAGACGAAATGCTCGCGTCCGGCGGCAATCCGCAGGGGTGAGGTCCGGAAGCTGTCGCCTGTGTCGAACCGGACCATGGCGCCGGCGAAGGTGGCGCCGCCGAGGGCCGCGCGGGCGGTCTCGTCCGCAGGGCCGAATTCGCCGGTCAGCACGGCATCGCTTGATGCGGCGACCGACGGGTTGCCGTCATCGGCGAGGGCGGACTTCAGCCCCGTGATGCCCTCGCCCTCGCCTGAGACCAGCCGTCCCGCCCAGTCCGCGACCCGCCCGGCGGCGGGCGCCGCGTCGTCGCGGATCATGGCCCAGGCGGCCACGGCCTGCTTTTGCTCGATGGCCAGCAGGAAGAGCACCAGGCACAGGAAGGCCAGCCCGCCGGCGAGGCTTTTCATTCCCCTCTGGCGCGGGGTGGTGCTGCGGACTTCGGCGACCGTCATGCCGCAACCCTAGCGGGGGTCTGTGGCGGCGGGAATGACTATCGCGCCACAGGTGCGTCAGGGAGTGGGAAGGCGGGCGTCATCGTCCGGCCCGCTCGCGGGCGGCAGGGCCCACTCGCCGCGCCAGTTGTACGACAGCTGGACACAGTGCCGGTAGCCGCCGTCCGGCCAGCGCCCGACCGCGTGCACGGTCATGGGTCGGCCCAGCCGGACCCGTCCCAGCACCATCCAGGCCTCTTCCGACCCGGGGCAGAGCGCCCGACTCAGGCCCCGGCCACCGCCTTCCGGCGTGATTGCATAGACCGAGGTCTCCCGTGATCCGGCAGGCAGGGCACGCCGCACGGCATCGGGACCGCCGCGCCGGATATCAGCCGAGCCGCGGTTCGAGGTCGAGATGATCCGCCGCACGCTGATCGCGCCGAACAGGCCGCGATCAGCCTCCAGCGTGATGCCGCGCGTCATGGCCTGGGTGACCCGGTCCGAGGCGTCATAGGCGAGGTAGCGCGTCTCTGCCGCGGCCGGTCCGGCGATGGCTGAGGCGGCGAGCAGGGGGATCAGGAAAGGACGCATGAGGCTTGATCCTCGACGGATAAGGCGAAACGGCGGCGCTGTCGCGCCGCCGTTCCGGTCTTCTCGCTAGTCCAGCGTGCGCTTGATCTCTTCGACCGTGAAGCACTCGATGTAGTCGCCGGCCTTGATGTCCTGGAAGCCCTGGAAATGCATGCCGCACTCCTGGCCCGACGGGACCTCGTTGACCTCGTCCTTGAAGCGTTTGAGCGTGGTGAGGGTGCCCAGCTCCAGGACCACGACGTCGTCGCGGATGATCCGGACCTTGGCGCCCTTGCGGACCACGCCTTCGGACACCCGGCAACCGGCGATCTTGCCGGTCTTGGAGATGTCGAACACCTGCAGCACCGCGGCATTGCCCAGGAAGGTTTCCCGCTGGAGCGGGGCCAGCATGCCGGACAGCACGCCCTTCATGTCGTCGAGCAGGTCGTAGATGATGGAGTAGTAGCGGATCTCGACGCCTTCGCGCTCGGCCAGGTCGCGAGCCTGTTTCGAGGCGCGGACGTTGAAGCCGAGGATCGGCGCGCCGGCCGACTTGGCCAGCTGGACGTCGCTCTCGGTGATGCCGCCGGCGCCCGAATAGACGGTGCGCGCGCGGACCTCCTCGTTGCCCATCTTCTCGAGCGAGCCGACGATGGCTTCGGCCGAGCCCTGGACGTCGGCCTTGATGAGGACGGGCAGTTCCGAGACCTTCTTGGACTGCAGCTTGGACATCATGTCGACCAGGCTGACCTGGTTGATGCCGCCCGTGGCCTTCTCGCGCTTCACGCGGTCGCGGTATTCGGTCAGTTCGCGGGCGCGGGCCTCGGATTCCACGACGGCGAGGGGCTCGCCGGGGCTGGGGGCCTCGTTCAGGCCGAGGATCTCGACCGGAACCGACGGACCGGCTTCGGTCAGCTGTTCGTTGCGCTCGTTGAGCAGGGCGCGAACCTTGCCCCAGGCCGAGCCGGCCACGACGATGTCGCCGCGACGCAGGGTGCCGCGCTTGACCAGAACAGTGGCGACGGGACCGCGGCCCTTGTCCAGCTTGGCCTCGATGACCACGCCTTCCGAGGACCGTTCCGGGTCCGCCTTCAGATCCATCATCTCGGCCTGCACCAGGATGGCGTCGATCAGGCCGTCCAGGTTGGTGCGGTTCTTGGCCGAGACCTCGATGATCTGGGTGTCGCCGCCCAGGCTCTCGGCGATGACTTCGTACTGCAGCAGTTCGTTGACGACCTTGAGCGGATTGGCGTCCGGCTTGTCGATCTTGTTGACCGCCACGATGATCGGGGCGTTGGCCGCCTTGGCGTGCTGGATGGCCTCGATGGTCTGGGGCATGACGCCGTCGTCGGCGGCCACGACCAGAACCACGATGTCCGTCACATTGGCCCCGCGCGCCCGCATCGCCGAGAAGGCGGCGTGGCCGGGCGTGTCCAGGAAGGTGACGCGATCGTCGTTGGGCAGGCGGACCTGATAGGCGCCGATGTGCTGGGTGATGCCGCCGGCTTCGCCAGAGGCGACGTCGGTGGTGCGCAGGGCGTCAAGCAGCGAGGTCTTGCCGTGGTCGACGTGGCCCATGATGGCCACGACCGGCGCGCGGGGCGTGGTCGCCTCGTCGTCGATCGCATCGGACAGGAAGCCCGTCTCGACGTCGGACTCGGACACGCGCTTGACGGTCATGCCGTATTCGTCGGCCACCAGTTCGGCGGTGTCGGTGTCGATGACGTCGTTGATCTTCATCATCAGGCCCTGACGCATCAGGAACTTCACGATGTCGACGCCGCGCACGGCCATCCGGTTGGCCAGGTCGCCCACGGTGATGACGTCAGGGATGACGACTTCGCGCGGACGGTTCGGGGCGTCGGTGGAGCCGCCCTTGCGCTTTTCCTTCTCGCGTTCACGGGCCCGGCGAACCGAGGCCAGTGAGCGCATCCGCTCGGCGGTGTCGCCGTCGCCGGCGACCGACTGGATGGTCAGGCGGCCTTCGCGACGCTTGGGTTCGCCGCGGGTGCGGCTGACGGCCTTGCCGGCGTCCGAGAAACGCTTGTCGCGATCATCCTCGGGCTTCAGCGGGCGGGCGAAACCGCCGCCGGGCGCGCGGCTCGGACGGGCGACCTCGGCCTGGGCCGGGGGGGCGTTCGGGGTCGGACGACCGCCGGGACCCGTGCGCGGACCCGGACGGGCTGCGCCCGGCGCAGGGCGCGGAGTCAGGGCCGAATAGCGGACCGGCTCGGCCGGACGGCCGGTCGGTCGGGCCGGAGCGGCGGGACGGTCGGAATAGGCGCGCTCGCCGCCGCCCATGGCTTCTTCACGGGCCGAACGGCCGCCGAAGGCCGGGCCGGAGGGCGCCCGCGACGGATTGGGGGCCTTGGGAACGCGCTGGCCGAAATTGACCACGGGGCGAGCGGGCGGGGCCGGACGGGCCGGGGCAGCCGGGGCCGGAGCGGCGGCCTCGACCGGTGCCGGGGTCGGCGCGACCGGGGCGGCCGGAGCCGGCGTCGGCGCTGCGGCCGGGGCGCGTTTGGCCGGAGCGGCGGGCGCGGCGGCCGTCAGCTTGGCGGCCTCTGCGCGGGCGGCCTCGGCAGCGGCGCGGGCGGCAGCGGCTTCAGCCTGGGCGGCGTTGGCGATCTGGGCGGCGGCGGCGGCCTGTTCATGGGCGGCCTGGTCGCGGCGCGCCTGTTCGGCGGCGGCGGTCTGGGCGCGCTCGGCCTGGGCGCGGGTGGCCAGTTCGATGGCGCGGCGGCGGGCTTCCTGTTCCTCGTTCGACAGGCGGCCGCCGGCGGGACCGGCCGGCGCTGCCGGACGGGGGGCCTGCGGCGCGGGCGCATCGGTTCGCGGACGGGCGACGTCGAAGCCCTGCGGACGCTGATGGCCCGGGGCGCCGCCGGCGCGGGGGCGCTTGGTCTCGACCACCACGGTCTTGGTGCGGCCGTGGCTGAAGCTCTGGCGCACGGTGCCGGTCGAAACCGATCCCGCCTGCCGGGGCTTCAGGCTCAGCGGCGCGCGCGGACCCGTCTGGGACGGAGTCCCGGTCGGAGCCTGCGGTGCGCCGTCGTTGGTCTTGTCGTTCTCGTCAGTCATCCGGTCGCTTTACTCGTGACAGCAGGTGATCCGCCGTCGTCTCGTTCAAACACAAAAAGCCGCGCGTCGCCCTGCCCCCAATCAGGGAGCAGAACCCCGCCCGTCCAAAACCTTGTTCGGGGCCTCAGCCGGCTCACCGCCCCACTCCGGGGGCAGAAGCGGTCGAAATCCCGCCAGTCGTTCGACCTCTATGGTCCAGCGATCGGCCCGCCCGCCCTCAAGCAGGACGGCGTGTATCGCATTTTCCAGCCCAAGGGCCAAACTCAAATCGTCCGCCGTGAAGACGCCGCAGACTTTCGGGGGCGGCGTCATGTGTTTCGCCAGCGAAAGCAGCTTGCCGCGACCGTCCGCGGAGCCGTCCGCCGCCTCGATGATCCAGGCGGCCTTGCCCGACCGCACATTGGCCAGGGATTTCTCGAAGCCGGAGATAAGCACGCCCTCGCGCCGGGCAAGCCCCAGCTGGTCCAGACAGCGACGGAACAGCAGGCTTTCGACCGTGTCCGCGAGGTCCGCGGCCGGCTTCATCGGCGCCTTGGCGGCGCGCGAGAACAGGTTCTTCTTCACCGCCGCCTCGATGGAGGCGCGGTCCGCCGCGACCCAGAGGCCGCGGCCCGGCAGCTTGCGCGCCAGATCGGGAGCGACCGAACCGTCCGGAGCGGCGACGAAGCGGATCAGGCGAGATTCGTCCATGACCTCGTGGGTGACGAGGTCGCGGCGTTCCCTATCGATCGTCGCTTCGCGCAGACTCATGGAAGGTTCGGTCTCCCATCACGCGTTGGGGGTTTGTTCGGGGTCCTCGACGAGAACCTCGGCGTCTTCTTCGGCGGCGACTTCTCCGTCTTCGCCTTCCGGCGCGGCGGCGAAGACGGCGTCGGCGTCATATTCGCCCTCGGCCAGTTCTTCCTCGTATTCCGGCTCCGGCGGCTGCGGCAGTTCCGAGGCGTCGATCCAGCCGGCCGCGACACGGGCCTGGAGGATCAGCATCTCGGCCTCTTCCTGGGCCAGGTTAAAGCTTTCCAGAACGCCCGGGACCTTGACCCGTTCACCGTTCTTGACCTCGTAGCCGCCGCGGATCTCATCGGTGGCCAGATCAGCCAGGTCCTCGACAGTCTTCACCCCGCCTTCGCCCAAGGCGACGGCGATGGCGCCGGTGACGCCCGGAACAGCCATCACCTCATCCTGCACGCCCAGTTCGACCCGTTTCGCGTCCAGTACGGCAGCCTGTTTTTCGAGGAAGTCGCGGGCGCGGGCCTGAAGTTCCTCGGCGGTGTCCTCGTCGAAGCCCTCGATGTCCGAGATTTCGTAGGTTTCCACGAAGGCCAGGTCCTCGACCGTAGCGAAGCCCTCGGTGACCAGCAGCTGGGCGATGACTTCATCGACGTCCAGGGCTTCCTGGAACAGGGTGGTGCGCTCGGCGAACTCGCGCTGGCGACGCTCGGAGTCCTGGCTCTCGGTGATGATGTCGATCTGCCAGCCGGTCAGCTGGCTGGCGAGGCGGACGTTCTGGCCGCGGCGGCCGATGGCCAGCGACAGCTGCTCGTCCGGCACCACGACCTCAACGCGGTCAGCTTCCTCATCGAGCACGACCTTGGAGACCTCGGCCGGGGCCAGGGCGTTGACGATGAAGGTCGGCTCGTCGGCGTTCCACTGGATGATGTCGATCTTCTCGCCCTGCAGTTCGGCGACAACCGCCTGGACCCGCGAGCCGCGCATACCGACGCAGGCGCCGACCGGATCGATCGAGGAGTCGTTCGACAGCACGGCCATCTTGGCACGCGAACCGGCGTCGCGGGCGGCGGCGCGGATCTCGATCACGCCGTCGTAAACTTCCGGGACTTCCTGGGCGAACAGCTTGGCCATGAAGCCGGGGTGCGAGCGCGACAGCATGACCTGGGGGCCCTTGGCCTCGGCGCGGACGTCATAGATGTAGGTGCGGATCCGGTCGCCGATGTTGAACACCTCGCGCGGGATGGAGTCGTTGCGGCGCATGATGCCCTCGCCCCGGCCCAGATCGACGACGGTGTTGCCGTACTCGACCCGCTTGACGGTGCCGTTGACGATCTCGCCGACGCGGTCCTTGAACTCTTCGTACTGGTTGGCGCGCTCGGCGTCGCGGACCTTGCCGGTCACGACCTGACGGGCCATCTGCGTCTGCACCCGGCCGAACTCGAACGGCGGCAGGTTCTCGATGTATTCCTTGCCGACGAAGGCTTCCGGATCGCGCTTGGAAGCGTCGGTCAGGCGGACCATTGCGCTGTCGTTGAATTCTTCCAGCTCGTCTTCCGGCTGCCAGTCGTCGGCGACGACGGTGACGTGACGGGTCAGCGCCATTTCGCCCGACTTGATGTCGATCTTGGCGCGGATGTCGTGATGGGCGCCGTAGCGCGACTTGGCGCCCTTCTGGATCGCCTCCTCGATCGCCTCGACGACGATCTCCTTGTCGATGTTCTTCTCGCGCGCGACCGCATCGGCGATCGTCAGCAGTTCGAGTCGGTTCGCGGAAACGCCGGCAACAGCCATGGTCTAGTCCTCGGTCTCTTCAGAGTTGTCGTTACGGGCGGCGCGCTTCTCGGCGCCCGCCTTCATCAGTTCGTCGGTCAGCACCAGTTTGGCGTCGACCAGCCATTCAAACGGGATCAGGGCGGTGTCCTCCTCGCCCTCCAGGTCCATGGCGACATTGTCGCCGTCGGTGCCGGCGATCATGCCCTTGAACCGCTTGCGGCCCTCGATCATGCGGTCGCTTTCCAGCCGCGCCTCATAGCCCTCGAACAGGTCGAAGTCGGACAGGCGGGTCAGCGGGCGGTCGACACCCGGCGACGACACTTCCAGCAGATATTCGCCGGCGATCGGATCGGCGGCGTCGAACACCTCCGACACGGCGCGGCTCAGGCGGGCGCACTCCTCGACGGCGATGTCGTGATCCGACGGGCGCTCGGCCATGATCTGCAGCCGCCGCCGCAGGGTGCCGCCCATCAGACGCACGCGCACGATGTCGAGGCCCAGGCTCTCCGCCACGGGTTCGATCAGCTCCAGCAGAGCGCGGTCTTCAACGGTCTTGGCCTTCAACGGGGCGCGGTCCAATAAAAAAGCGGCGGGCCAGACGGCCGCCGCTCAAACGGCGCCGTTAGGACGCCGGTCTAACGATGTGGGACGGCGTATAGCGCCGGCGGCAGGCCTTGTCAGCCCCTCTTGGCGAAGGCGGCGTAGATCAGACCGGCGGCGGCGCCCGAAAGAAGCAGGCTGGAGACCAACCACCACTCCTGGCGGTTTGCACCGGGAGCCCCCAGGTCGGTGGCCCAAGGGGCGAAAAACATCGTCACGCCGGGCGACAGCATGGCCGTTCCGAATCCGGTCAGCACATACAGGCCGGCGGCCAGCATGCCGCCAGCCATGAACACGAGCGGCGTCGACTTTGCGCGCCACGGCATCCGCTGGATTACCGACAGCACCAGGCCGCCGAAAATCAGGCTCGGAACTGCTCCCCAAAATGATGCGATCAGCAAAAGGAGCAGAAAGTTTCCAACCAGCCTCCCGAGGCCACCGGCCCCGACGACCGACTCCGTCAGGCCCATGCCAACGTAGAAGAGCGCCAGCGCAATACCGGGAGCGAGTAGCGCGGCGACAATAAAACCACTGCCGTCGAGCGGCGGCTTGTTCTTCCCTGATTGAGCCAAGCCTCTTACCTCCGGACGCCACGGTCGCGCGTCATCCACCCGTCAAGCAGCGCGGGCGACGGTTGCCAATCTGTTCCGGCAAAGCCAGAACAGACCCCGCATGAAAATCCACTGGATCGGTCTCGACACCCGCGGGCGTCTGGGAATTTCGCGAAAGCCTGACGGGGGCGAGGCGCTGGACGGGCAGATGGCGCGGCTGGCGCACGGCATGGTCGATCATGTGGTCAGCCTGCTCGAGCCGGCGGAGGCCGCCGAGCTGGGTCTGGCCGACGAGGGGGCGGCGGCGGCGAGGCACGGCGTCGGCTTCTACAATTTCCCGATCACAGACCATGGCGTCCCGGCTGACCCCGTCTACTACCGGCGGGTCGCCACCACCATCGAGCGCCGGCTGAACGCCGGTCAGACGATCGTAATCCACTGCCGGGCCGGGCTGGGACGCGCCCCGTCCCTCGCCATCGCGGCCCTGATCGAGGGCGGGCTTCATCCCGACGAGGCCATTCTGAGGGTCGGCAAGGCCCGGGGCCGACCCGTGCCGGAGACTGACGAGCAGCTGGCGTTCCTCCGCGATTTCGCCGCCGGGCTGGGGAGGGTCTGAGGCCGGCTCAGATCAGCTCGATCTGCCCCAGGAAGTCGCGCTTGCCCAGCGGCACACCCAGATGGCGCAGCAGGGCATAGGCCATCGACAGGTGGAAGTAGAAGTTCGGCAGGGCGAAGCTGGTCAGATATCCCTGACCCTCGAAATTGAGCTCGACGCCCGGGAACCTGAGTTCAATCCGGCGGGTCTCGCCCCCCGCGAAGGCAGCGGCCTCGACGCCCTCGATGAAGGCGATCGACAGGGCGACCGTCGCCTTGAGTTCCGCCAGGCATGCCTCGGCGTCATCGGTTTTCGGCCAGGGCTGGTCGGTCAGACGGGCCACACAGCTGCGGGCCGAGAAGGCCGCCATGCGGACCTGATCCGGGAATGGCCGCATGTCCGGCGCCAGCCGCGCCTCCATCAGGGCCGCCTCCTCGAGGCCCGATTCCGCCGCCCGGTCGATCAATCCGGACAGGACGTTCAAACCGCGCAGGAACATGGAAGTCGAGACATGGTCGAGGGTGAGGCTCATCGTTCAGTCCCTTGGCTACGGCGGTTTTCTGCGCCGGATCGCCGAAGATTTCCAGCCGACACCGCCAGGGTCTTGCCCCGTTCGGTCTGCCGTGGTTGGCGTCGGCCATGATCGCGCACCCCGGCCTGCCGCTTCGCCTCGCCGCCGTCCCCGGCTTCGTCCTGCTGATCGCGGTCTGCGCCGGCCTGTCCGTGCCGATGTTCCCGGTGCCGATGACGATGCAGACCTGGGCCGTGCTGCTGGCGGGCGTGGTTCTGGGATGGCGATGGGGCGGCGGCGCCGTCCTGTCGTATCTCGTCCTCGGGCTGACGGGGCTGCCGGTCTTCTCCGACGGCGCGTCGGGCGTCGCCCCGTTCACCGGACCAACCGCCGGCTATCTGCTCGCCTTTCCGCTCGCCGCCGCCGCGGCAGGGGTCCTTGCCGAGCAGGGCCGTTTGCGCGGTTTCATCCCCGCGTCGGCCTGGCTGTTCGGCCTGCACCTGTCGATTCTGGCGGTCGGGACCGGCTGGCTGGCGATCCGCATGGGCGTGCCGGTCGCGGTCGCCGCCGGCTTCACGCCCTTCCTGATCGGCGCCGCAGTCAAGTCGGGTCTGGTCGTCCTCGCCGCGCGCGCCCTGTCGGCGGCGCCGGGTTTCAGGCCCGCATGAAGTCCAGAAAGATCGGCGGGGTGTCGCCCAGCTTCTTCTCTTCATAGCGGGTGACCACATGGTCGGCCGGGGCGGTGCGCCAGTCGTCGGCGGCCTCGGCCAGCCAGACCAGTCCCGGGGTGCGCTCGAACTTCTCCAGCGCCCATTCGGCATAGTCCTTCCAGTCCGTGACGAAGCGCAGCCCGCCGCCGGGCTTCAGCAGCCGCGCGATCTCCGCCGCCGTCTCGTCCTGCACCAGCCGGCGCTTGTTGTGCCGCGCCTTGTGCCAGGGGTCAGGGAACAGGATCATCACCCTGTCCAGCGAGGCGTCCGGCAGGGCGGTCATTACGTCGCGCGCGTCGTCGGCATGGAGGCGGACGTTCTGCAGCCCGCGCTCGTCGATATGGCGCAGGGCCGAGGCGACGCCGTTCAGGAAGGGCTCGCAGCCGATCATCAATGTGTCGGGATGGCGCGCCGCCTGTTCAGCCAGATGTTCGCCGCCGCCGAAGCCGATCTCCAGCCAGACGGCCTTCGCCCCGGGCATGAGGGTGGTCGGATCGATCGGCCCGGTTTTCGGATGAGGCAGGGCGATGCCGGGCAGCAGGGTGTCGAACAGCGCCGCCTGGCGCGGCTTGATGGCGCGCGACTTGATGCGGCCGAACGAGCGGAGCGGGCGGTGGGCGGGATCGTCGGAAGAGGACATGGGCGGCCTTATAGGCGGTCGGACGGTTGGCGCGAGTCCTTCACAGCGCCCGCCGCCTCCCCATGTTCTTCGGGCGCAGGGAGCAGAACATGGCGGACATCATCGGCTGGGGCGTGGGCCTGGCCCTGATCGGGCTGATCGTCTGGGCCACGGTCGCCATGGCGGGCGGCGGCGGGCGAGCGGCGTCGAAACGGCGCGGAGGCGGCGTGCAGATGATGGCGGCCATGCTGTTCGGTTTCGGCGCCGCGCTGGACCCGCCGCAACGGCATGTGGTCGAGGCCAAGGACGAGACGCCGAAGGGCTCGCCGGAAAGCGGCGAGCCCGGACTGGAGCCCTAGATCAGGGCCTTCAGCTGGTCGACCAGATCGGTCTTCTCCCAGCTGAAGCCGCCGTCGGCTTCCGGTGCGCGGCCGAAATGGCCATAGGCGGCGGTGCGGGCGTAGATCGGCCGGTTGAGCCCGAGGTGCTCGCGGATCGATCGCGGGGTAGCGCCGCCGATGAGGCCGAGGATGTTGGCCTCCAGCACGGCTTCATTGATCGGGCCCTTGCCGGTGCCGTGCAGATCGACGTGGATCGACTGGGGCTTGGCCACGCCGATGGCGTAGCTGATCTGGATGGTGCAGCGGTCGGCCAGGCCGGCGGCGACAACGTTCTTGGCCAGATAGCGGCAGGCGTAGGCGGCCGAACGGTCGACCTTGGTCGGATCCTTGCCCGAGAAGGCGCCGCCG